>NZ_CP013002.1:2560113-2886136 GCF_001414055.1 Caulobacter henricii
CAGCCGCCTGCAGCGCGCGGAAGGTCAGGACCGCGCCCTCGCGCAGCTCCCAGACGATCCGCAGGGCCCCACGCCGGCCCACCAGATCGAGCGCGGCCATGACCGCACGCCCCGTGGTCGAGCCGCGCACAGGCTTGCCCGGCAAGGGCGCTTCAATTTTTGTAGCAATCGGAGGCTCAGCCATGATACAAAAATTGTAGCAAAAGGAGATTGCCATGTCCCCCCGAATTGCGCCGGCCACCTCGCCCTACCCCGCATCTGTCCAGAAGACGCTGGACCGCCTGAAGACGCCGGGCGAACAGCCACTGTCACTGTTTCGAACCCTGGCCCGGGATGAGCGCCTGTTCTCGCGCTTCACCGGCGCGGGCCTGCTGGATCCGGGCCATCTGAGCCAGAGCGACCGCGAAATCGTCATTCACCGGATCTGCGCCCTCAATGGTGCGGCCTATGAATGGGGGGGTGCACGCGGCGATTTTCGCGCGCGCCGCCGGTCTGGACGCGACGCGGCTGGCGGCTACCGCCGCGCCGGGGATCGCCGACTGCTGGTCGCCGCACGAGGCGCTGCTGATCAGCTTCTGCGACGCCGTCAACGCCCGGGCCGATATCGACGATGACCTCTGGGCGCGCCTCGCCGAAGTCTTCGACGAGGCGGCGCGGATCGAACTGATGATGCTGGCCGGCTTCTACCGGACGGTCAGCCTGCTGGTGAACGGCCTGCGCCTAGAACCCGAACCGTTCGCTGCACCGTTTCCCAAACCCTAGCTCCCAACCGGCGAAGCCAGGGGCTCACCGTTGAAATAGCAGCGCAGGTTTTCCAGCGTCAGCCCGACCATGGCCGGAATGCTGTCGAGCGTCGCACCGGCCAGATGCGGCGTCAGAACCGTATGGGGGACCCCGACCCAGCGGTCCGCCGGTGTCGGTTCCTGCTCGAAGACATCCAGCGCCGCCATGCCGAGCCGTCCATCCTTCAGGGCTGCGATCAGGGCGTCTTCGTCGACGAGCGATCCACGCGCCACATTGACCAGCAGGCCCTGAGGGCCAAGGGCTTCGATCACCGCCTGATTTATCATGTGTCGATTGGTGTCATCGGGCCGGGCACAAACCATCAGGACATCGCTGTCGCGCGCCAGGGCCAAGAGGCTTTCAGCGCGCGGCCGGTCGGTTTCCTTGGGACGCGGAGCCCACCAGGCGACCTTCATCTCGAAGGCCTCGACCCGGCGCGCCACCGCCTCACCAATATGGCCCAGGCCGACGATACCCACCTTGCGCCCGCGCAGGCCGTGACGGGGGGCCATCCGTTCGGCATGGGTCCATCGCCCGGCCCGCAGGCGGTTCTCGCCCTCGACGATGCCGCGCCAGGCCGCCAGCATCAGACCCACGGCATGATCGGCGACGTCACCCGCGTTCAGGCCGGTAGAGTGGGTCACCGAAATGCCGCGGCCCTTGCACCAGGGCACGTCGACGCCGTCATAGCCGACACTGACACAGGCGATCAGGCCCAGTTGTGGCATCTCAGAGAGCAGATCCTTGCCCAGGGCCGTCTCGCCGGCATGGACGATGGCCCGCACGGACTGCCCTGGCCCCTGCAGAAAGACCAGCGGATCGGGAAACTCCCAGAACCGATGAACCGTATAGCTCCCCTCCAGCAAGGGCTGAAGCGGCAGGAGCATCTCATGAGAGATCAGGATGTGCGGCTTGTCGGCGGTCTGCGGCATGGGGGTCCTCCATCCCGGTCCGGTCCAGGCCATACGGCACCCGTCACCGGCGGGATTCTTCATCTCGTGCGACAAGCTACCGCAGTTGCCGCGCCGCGCCAGCATCGACTACGCATGGTTAATCCTCGTAGTGGCCGCCGCGTGTTTTGACCGCCATCAATCCCGTTTTTCGCGGCGTGGCTAGAACGACGGAACCTGCACCGTTGCGCGTTGTTAGAGGCAAGGAAGCCGTTGCACCGCTTCAGGTGTCGATAGGCAAGGACGTACGTCATGGACCTGCTCATGCACCAGATGACATCCAGCACGTTCGAACAGATCAGCAGGGTGGAAACCCCGCGGGCAGGCATTCGAGCTTCGGCCTCACAGGCCTACGACCCGTCACAGCTCCTCATATCCCTGCACGTGCCCAAGACAGCCGGCACCAGCTTTTGCACCACCCTCAAGTCCTGGTTCGGAGACGACCGGCTGTACCTCCACTATCGGGACGCGGCGGACCCCGTGAGGCACGACGGCGCAGGCGCTCGTGCCTGCGTCCACGGCCATTTCAATCGGGTGCGCGGCATCGGGGCCCTTGCCTATTATCCGGAGGCCCGGCAGTTCATCACCTTCCTGCGGGACCCGTTTTCCCGGTTCGTCTCCCAATGGCGCTACCTGCATTTTCAGCGTCGGAGCGGAGTGCCCGTCCCCGCACTCGACGACAATCCCACCTTTGGCCAATGGTTCGACCGCAGGGCCAAGGCTGCCAATGAGGGCGAAGATCCGTTTTCATTCCTCGCCCAGTTGCCGTGGCAGGTCACCCCGGACAATGCCGACAGGGCCTTCGACCGTGGCTATATCGCTGTGGGGATTCTCGAGGCCTATGACGCCTCGGTGCGGGTCCTGGCCAAGGCTCTGGGCTTCCCGCCGCCGCAAGCGGTGATCCATGTCAATCGGGCCGACGACGCCCATCGCAGCGGCGATCCGACGGAGACCTATGGCGAATGGCAGGCGGCGCATCGCGACGCCTTTGCCCTCGAATATGCCGTCTACGAAGCCGGTCGACGCCATCTCCTGGCGGCCCTGCCGGCGGCGCTGAAGGCCTAAACCGAGCAGCCGCCTTATGATTGTGAACAAGAGACACAGCTGAATCTGTCTGCGTTTGGGGTTTCGCACCCAGGCACAAAAACGGGGTGACCCGTGAAGGCCACCCCGCTTCATCTCAGCACCAAGGCCGTGCCTCCATTGCAACCTGACTGGAACCGTCAGGTTGCCAAGGCCCCTACCGCGCGAACTTCTGGAACTTGATGCGCTTCGGGATCAGGCTGTCCGCGCCCAGGCGGCGCTTCTTGTCTTCTTCGTACATCTCGAAGTTGCCCTCGAACCATTCGACGTGGCTGTCGCCCTCGAAGGCCAGGATGTGGGTGGCCAGGCGGTCGAGGAACCAGCGATCGTGGGAGATGACCACGGCGCAGCCGGCGAACTCTTCCAGGGCTTCTTCGAGGGCCTGCAGGGTTTCGATATCCAGGTCGTTGGTCGGTTCGTCGAGCAGCAGCAGGTTGCCGCCGGTGGCCAGGGTCTTGGCCAGGTGGACGCGGTTGCGCTCACCACCCGACAGCAGGCCGACCTTTTTCTGCTGGTCGGCGCCCTTGAAGTTGAAACTGCCGACATAGGCACGGCTGTTGATCTCGCGCTTGCCGACGATCATCACGTCGGTGCCGCCCGAGACTTCCTGCCATATGGTCTTGTTGGGATCGAGCGCATCGCGCGACTGGTCGACATAGGACAGCTTGACCGTCTCGCCGACCTTGACCGTGCCGGCATCGGGTTGCTCGCGGCCGGTGATCAGCTTGAACAGGGTCGACTTGCCGGCGCCGTTCGGGCCGATGACGCCGACAATGCCATTGGGCGGCAGCTTGAAGGACAGGTCCTTGAACAGGACCTTGTCGCCATATTCCTTTTCCAGACCGGTGACTTCCAGCACCACATTGCCCAGACGCGGGCCGGGCGGGATCTGGATATGGGCATGGGTCTGGGCAGCCCGGGCGTTTTCCTGGGCGGCGACCATTTCCTCGTACGACGCCAGACGGGCCTTGGACTTGGACTGACGCGCCTTCGGCGAGCTGCGGACCCATTCCAGTTCGCGGGTCAGGGCGCGCTGGCGGGACTCGGACTCGGACTGCTCCTGCACAACCCGCTTCTGCTTCTGTTCCAGCCAGCCGGAATAGTTGCCCTCGTAGGGGATGCCCTTGCCGCGATCGAGCTCCAGGGTCCACTTGGTGACCTGGTCCAGGAAGTAGCGATCGTGGGTGACGAGGATCACGCAGCCCGGGAAGTTTTCCAGGTGGTGCTGCAGCCAGGCCACCGACTCGGCGTCCAGGTGGTTGGTCGGTTCGTCGAGCAGCATGATGTCGGGCTTGCTGAGCAGCAGGCGCGCCAGGGCGATCCGGCGCTTTTCACCACCCGACAGGCTATCGATATTGGCGTCGTTGGGCGGGCAACGCAGGGCGTCGATGGCCATCTCGACCTTGGAGTCGATGTCCCACAGGTCGCGGGCGTCGATGACCTCCTGGAGTTTGGTCATCTCTTCCATCAGCTCGTCGGAATAGTCCTCGCCGAGCTTGTTTGCGCATTCGTTGTAGCGGTCGAAGATCAGCTTGTCCTCGCAGTCGGCGATGACATTGCCCCAGACGTCCTTGGTCGGATCCAGAACCGGCTCCTGGGGCAGATAGCCCCGGCGGATGCCGTCAGCGGCCTTGGCCTCGCCCGAGAACTGGTCATCCAGGCCGGCCATGATCTTCAGCAGGGTCGACTTGCCCGAGCCGTTGACGCCGACGACGCCGATCTTGGCGTCGGAATAGAAGGACAGCCAGATGTTCTCGAACACCTTCTTGCCGCCCGGGAACGCCTTGGTCAGGCCTTGCATCTGGAAAATGTACTGCTGGGCCATCGGGCGTTGATCTCGCTGTCATAGTTCGGGGGAGGACGGGCGCTGAAATAGCCGTCGGGGGCGGTTTGCGCAATGTCGGCGCGCTCAGCTGCCCCAAAGTCAGCTTCACGGTTCCGTCTTAGGACTGTCGGAGAGTCGACATCCAACCGTCGCCTTGGCGTCGCGCAGCGCTGTTACCCGGGCCGCAGAACCGGCGTGCTCCCCGCGCGACCGGGCATGGGGATAGATCATGAAAAACCATCTGATGCTGGGTGCCGCTTCGGCCGCCCTCCTGCTGCTGGCCGCCGCGCCCGCCCTGGCAGCCGAGCCGGCGCCGACCGAGGCCGCCGACACCACCGCCGTGGACGCCGTCATCGTCATTGGTCAGGGCCAGAGCCGCCAGGTTCAGACCCTGAAGGACGAAGCCATTTCGCTGGAAGCCGCCGGCACCAGCCCGCTCAAGGCCATCGACAAGCTGCCCGGCGTGACCTTCCAGTCGGCCGACGCCTTCGGCGCCTATGAGTGGTCGACCCGCATCTCGATCCGCGGCTTCAACCAGAACCAGCTGGGCTTCACCCTCGACGGCGTGCCGCTCGGCGACATGAGCTATGGCAACCACAACGGCCTGCACATCAGCCGCGCCATCACCAACGAAAACATCGGCCGCGTTGAGCTGGCCCAGGGTGCCGGCGCGCTCGCCACCGCTTCGACCAGCAACCTCGGCGGCACGCTGCAGTTCTTCTCGCGCGATCCGTCGAAGGACTTTGGTGGCCAGCTGAACGCGACGGGCGGCTCGGAAGGCATGTACCGTGTGTTCGGCCGCCTCGACAGCGGCTCCATCGAGCAATTGGGCGGCCTGCGCGGCTACGCCTCGATCGTCAGCCAAGAGACCGAGAAGTGGAAGGGCGGCGGCGAGCAGCGCCAGTTCCAGTACGACCTGAAGGCCGTGCTGCCGATCGGCGACAATGGCAGCCTGACGGCCTTCTACAACGGCTCGCAGCGCCGCGAACAGGACTACCAGGACCTCTCCTTCGAGATGATCAAGCGTCTCGGCCGCAACTGGGACAACACCCAGCCCAACTGGAACCTGGCCGTGGCCGCCGGTCGCGCCTATCTGACCGGGACGGCCCTGCCCGCCCCGTTCAAGACCGTTGACGACGCCTATTATTCGGGTGCCGGCGTTCGCGATGACGAGCTTTACGGCCTGGCCCTTAAGCTGCCGCTCGGCGAGACCGCCAAGCTTGACCTGGCCGCCTATGGCCATGCCAACCAGGGCCAGGGCCTGTGGTACACGCCTTACGTTCCGAGCCCGGGCTTCGGCACCGTCGGTTCGACCGCTGCCCCGCTGTCGATCCGCACCACCGAGTATGACATCGACCGCAAGGGCGTGACCGGCGGCCTCACCTTCGAACTGGGTTCGCACGAAGTGGGCGTCGGCTTCTGGGGTGAGAAGAACACCTTCAATCAGGCGCGTCGCTTCTATGCCGAAACGGCCGCCGCCCCGTCGCGCGATCCGCTGGACTTCCAGGAGAACCCCTTCTTCACCCAGTGGCAGTACCGCTTCGTGACCGACACCCTGGTCGCCCACATCGAAGACACCTGGACCGTCAATGACGCCCTGAAGGTCAATTTCGGCTTCAAGGCCATGGAAGTGACCAACACGGTGCAGCGCATCGCCGGCAACCCGCTGGCCGGCGAGATCGAGTCGCAGAACTCGTTCCTCCCGCAGGTCGGGTTTGTCTACAAGGCCACGCCGGACCTGGAAGTCTTCGGCGGCTACACCGAAAACATGGCAGCCTATGTCTCGGCAGCCACCTCGGGCCCCTTCGCTTCGCAGAACCAGGCCGCAGTCGACTACATCACCAAGACCCTGGAGCCTGAAACCTCCAAGACCGTGGAACTGGGTGCCCGTTATCGTAATGAACGCTTCCAGGGCGTTGCGGCCCTCTATCACGTGACCTTCGAGAACCGCCTGCTGGCCGCCAGCACCGCGGCACCGATCCTGGGCCTGCCCGCCGTTCTGTCGAACGTCGGCGGCGTTGAGACCAACGGCATCGAACTGGCCGGCGAATACAAGCTGACCGACAACTGGTCGCTCTACGGCGCCTACACCTACAACCAGTCCGAATACCAGGATAACGTCCTCAACGGCTCGGGCGTCGTCGTCGCCCGCACCGCCGGCAAGGAAGTGGTCAATACGCCCAAGAACATCTTCAAGGGCGAAGTGAAGTTTGAACTGGCCGGCTTCTACAGCAAGCTGGGCGTCGCCTATACCGGCGAGCGTTACTACACCTACGAGAACATCGGTGGTCAGGTGGACAGCACCACCGTTGCCGACCTGACGCTGGGCTATCGCTTCGACGGCGAGACCTGGGGCAAGGGTCTGGAAATCCAGGCCAACATCACCAACCTGACCGACGAGGACTATATCTCGACCATCGGTTCGGGTGGCTTCCTGAACAATGACGCCGCCGGTACGGGCCAGACCGTTCTGACCGCCCCGCCGCGTCAGTTCTTCGTCTCGATCAAGAAGGCGTTCTAAGCCCTCTTGATGTCCAGGCATCGGGCCGGGAGGCGACTCCCGGCCCTTTGTCGTTCTAGTTTGTCCCCTTGACCGCCAGAGGCCTGCCCATGACCGACCTGTCCCGCCGTTCAGCCCTGGGCCTTTCGGCCGCTGCCCTGGCCGTTGCGCCCGCCGCCCAGGCGGCCGTGGTCGACGCACCGCATCCGGCGCTCAACAAGGCCCTGACCAGGATCGCCTTCGGTTCCTGTGCCAAGCAGGACAAGGACCAGCCGATCTGGGACGCCATCTTCGCGGCCAAGCCTGATCTGTTCGTCTTCCTGGGCGACAACATCTATGCTGACACCCGCGATCCCAAGGTGATGGCGGCCAAGTATGCGACCCTGGCGGCCAAGCCGCACTTCAAGCGCCTGCGCGACTCCCTCCCTGTGATCGCCATCTGGGACGATCATGACTTTGGCGAGAACGACGCCGGGGCCGACTATCCCATGAAGGCCGAAAGCCGCCGCCAGTTCTGCGACTTCTGGGGCGAGCCTGCGGACTCCGTCCGTCGCACGCGCGACGGCGTCTATGCGGCCTATGTGTTTGGTCCGGCCGGCCAAAGGGTACAGATCATCCTCCCCGACCTGCGCTGGAACCGCACGCCCCTGGTCGAGAAGTCCTTCCCCGGCGGCTACAAGGCCTGGGCTACGGCCAGCGGCCTCTCCGGCAAGGAGACCCCCGGTCCCTATGATCGTATCCCCGATCTGACCGCGACCATGATCGGTGAGCCGCAGTGGTCCTGGCTGGAGCAGCAGCTGGCCCAGCCCGCCGATCTGCGCCTTTTCGGCTCGAGCCTGCAGGTCCTGGCCGATTTCGCCGGTTGGGAAGGCTGGATCAACTATGCCCGCGACCACCAGCGCCTGTTCGAAGCCATCCGCCGCCAGAAGGCCGAGCGCCTGATCTGCATCAGCGGCGACACCCACTATGCCGAGGTCTCGCGACTGGACGCCAATGTACCCTATCCGATCTGGGACATCACCTCCTCGGGCCTGACCGAGGTGTGGCCGGTCACGCCGCCCAATGCTTTGCGGGTCTCTCCCGTGGTCCGCGAACGCAACTTCGGCATGATCGAGATCGACTGGAGCGGCGCAGCGCCCAGGGTCACGCTGAAGATCCATGACGAGAAGGGCGCGGTGAAAATCTCGCAGGTGGTGGATACGGGGACGCTTAGGGTCGGGTGAAGCAAGCCCTCCCCCCGAAGGGGGAGGACTTCCGACCGCCCATCAAACTTTTCCCTGCTGACAAGCTCGCGGCCCCGCTCTAGCGTCCCGCGCCATGATCAGACCCTCGCTTACCGCCCTCGCGGCGTGCCTCGCCCTGACTTCGCCCGTTCTGGCGGAAAAGCTCACCCCTGAGCGGATTTTCGCTGATCCAAGCCTGACAGGCCCTACGGCCCGCGGCGTGTCCCTCTCGCCGGACGGCAAGCGCGTCACCTATCTGAAAGCCAAGGCCGAGGCGGCCAATGTCCAGGACCTGTGGGCGGCCGACGTGGCCGGCGGCGAGCCCTATCGCCTGATCGACTCGGCCAGCCTGTCCTCAGGGGCCAAGGAACTGTCGGAAGCCGAAAAAGCCCGTCGCGAACGGGCCCGCGTCTCGTCGCGCGGCATTGTCGAATACAGCTGGGACAGCCAGGGCCGCTTCATCCTGGTGCCTCTGGACGGCGACCTCTATCTGGACAGCGTTGCAGACGGCAAGGTCAGCCGTCTGACCGAGACCCCCGGTGACGAGGTCGACGCCAAGGTCTCGCCGCTGGGCGGGTTTGTCTCCTATGTCCGCGACCAGAATCTCTATGTGAAGCCGGTCGACGGCGGTGCCGAAAAGGCCCTGACGACGGACGGCAGGGACGCCCTGTCGTTCGGCGTCGCCGAGTTCATCGCCCAGGAAGAGCTGGACCGGTTCAGCGGCTACTGGTGGTCGCCCAGCGAGAGCCACATCGCCTATACCCGGGTCGATGAAAGCGGCGTCGACATCGTGCCGCGCGCCGACATCGGCCCCGGCGGGGCCACGGTGGTCCTGCAGCGCTATCCCCGGGCCGGCCGCCCCAATGCCGTGGTCGACCTGTTCGTCCGCAACATGGCCACCGGCCAGGTCGTGCCGCTGGATCTCGGCAGCAACAAGGACATCTATGTCGCCCGCGTCGACTGGTCGGCCAATGGCAAGACCCTCTATGTCCAGCGCCTGTCGCGTGACCAGAAGACCCTCGACATCATCGCCTTCGACCCGACGACCGGCTTGGGCAAGACGATCCTGACCGAGACCGACCGCAACTTCATCGAGGTGCATGAGGACTTCCGCCCCCTGGCCGACGGAAGCTTCCTGTGGTCCTCGGAAAAGTCGGGCTTCAACCACCTCTATCGGCATGCTGCCGACGGCAAGCTGATCGCCCAGATCACCAAGGGCGACTGGCCCATGGACCGGGTCGAGGGCGTCGACGAGGCCCGCAAGGTGGTGATCTTCGGGGCGTCCATCGAGACGCCGATCGAACGTCGCCTCTATGAGGTATCCTATGCCAAGCCCGGCAAGCCCAAGGCCCTGACGCCCGCCGGTGGCTGGTGGAGCGCCAAGGTCGCCAGCAATGGAGCCTTTGCCGGTTCGTACAGCGATCCCAAGACCCCGCCCCAGACCGGCCTCTATGCGCCTGACGGCAAGCGGGTGCGCTGGATTGAGGAGAACCGCCTCGCTGAGGGTCACCCCTACTGGCCCTACGCCTCGACCCTGACCACACCGGACTACGGCACGCTGCAAGCCGCCGATGGCGAGGTCCTGCACTATTCGATCCTGAAGCCCTCCGACTTCGATCCGGCGAAAAAGTATCCGGCCATCGTCTCGGTCTATGGCGGCCCGCACGCCCAGCGGGTCAGCAAGACCTGGCAGAGCGCCAGCGAGCGCACCTATCTCGAGGCCGGCTATCTGATCTTCAAGCTGGACAACCGCGGCAGCTCCAACCGCTCGGCCAAGTTCAAGCGCGCCCTGGACCGCCGCATGGGCACGGTTGAGGTAGATGATCAGATTGTTGGTGCCAACTATCTGAAATCCCTACCCTATGTCGACGCCGACAAGTTGGGCGTGATGGGCTGGTCCTATGGCGGCTTCATGACCCTGATGATGCTGACGGCCGAGAATACGCCGTTCAAGGCCGGTGCCGGTGGTGCGCCGCCGACCGAATGGGGCCTTTACGACACCGCCTATACCGAGCGCTACATGGGCAAGCCGGAGGAGAACAAGGAAGGCTATGCGCGGTCGGATATCCTGAACCGTCTGGACAGGATGAAGCCCGGCAGCCTGCTGCTGCTGCACGGCATGGCCGACGACAATGTGATCTTCGAGAACAGCACCCGCCTGATCGCGGCCCTGCAGAAGAAAGCCATCCCGTTCGAGATGGCCCTCTATCCTGGTGAGCGCCACAGCGCGCCCGGCAGCAAGACCAAGGGCCTCAGCGTGCTGAAGACCCATCTCGAATTCTTCAATCGCAAGCTCAAGGGGCACTAGCCCGGGACCAGGCCCTTTTCGGCGATCGCGCCGCGAAGGGCCTGCGTCAAAATGCGCGCCGGTCTCGTCACTTTGTCGCGGGCCGAACGGCCGAAGCAGTTTCTATTCTGGTCAGCGCTGAACTGAGGACTGCGCCATGACCAATCCCACTGACGAAGCTGTCGAATGGCTGATCCATGCCGTCAAGGACGCGCTCCGGGATGGGCGCGCCTCGGCCTCGGATCTCGAGGACTGGCTGCTGGCCGCGATCATGCTTGAGGAAATGTCGCTGGAAGAAGAGCGCGACGCCCGAGAAACCCGCGCCCTGGGGGCCTGGATGAGCGCGGCGTCCACTCGGCACTGACCTGTGCGGCCGTCGAAAGGCGGCTACAGCGCCACGGCGTAAGGCTCGCCGGTCGTCTGCCACGACCAGTGGCGATCCCGGCTTGACTTCCGTAGCGAAAGAAAACGAACCTCCGCGCAGGCTCCATAGGACACGCGCGTGACCACCTATACCGATCTCATTGCCGGCATGACGGCAACCGCCACCGGCCACGGGGCCCATGTTACCGACGACTGGAAGCAGGGCCGTACCACCTATGGCGGTCTCTCCGCGGCGCTTTGCCTGGAAGCGGCGCTTCGCACCCTGCCCGACGCCCCACCCCTGCGCTCGGGACAGTTCGCCTTCATCGGTCCGGCAGCCGGCGAGCTGGCCATCGAGACCAAGGTGCTGCGCCAGGGCAAGTCGACCCTGTTCGTCGGCGTTGATCTGGTGGGCGAGCAGGGCCTGGCCACGCGCGCCATCCTGACCTTCGGCGCGGCGCGGGAGTCGCTGGTGGCGCACAGCGACCTGCCCTGCCCCGTCGTCGCCCCGCCGGCCGACTGCGAATTCTTCTTCCCGCCGGGTTCAGGGCCTGGCTTTTCGGGCCAGTTCGAAGTTCGGATGGCCGGCGGCACGCGGCCCCTGTCCGGCCAGCCTCCGGAGTATCTGTTGTGGATCCGCCACCGCGATCCGACCGCGCGCTCCCTGGCAGCCCTTATCGCCCTGGCCGACACACCACCGCCCCCGGCCATGGCCCTGTTTCCGAAATTCGGTCCGATCTCGACCATGACCTGGTCACTGGATGTCGTCGGCCTGCCCGCGGAGGACGATGACGGCTGGCGGCTGCTGCGAAGTACAGCCGAGACCATCGGTGACGGCTATTCCACCCAGGACATGATGCTGTGGGACCAGGGCGGCCGTCCGCTGATCGCCGCGCGCCAGAACGTGGCCGTTTTCGTCTGAAGCCGAGGATGGGCTTGGCGGCGACGGCCTTTTGCCGTCATCCTCCGCCGCATCCGACCGACCACTGATGTCGACTCGCGTGGGGAAGCTGCCAATGACCAAGATCGCCTGCCTGGCCGGAGCGGCCGTCGTCGCCCTGCTGTCCACCAGCGCCGCTGCCCAAGCCTCGCCGCCGACCTCAGAACAGGCGACCCAGGCCTATCTGGCTCAGATCAAGGCCAAGAACGACCTCCTGCGCGCGGTTATCGCGGTCAACCCGGCCGCCCTGACCGATGCCAAGGCTCGCGACGCCGAACGCAAGGCCGGCAAGGTCCGTTCGGCCATCCATGGCCTGCCCATCCTGCTGAAGGACAATATCGAGTCCGCCGAGCCCCTGGCTACCACAGCGGGATCCCTGGCCCTGAAGGACAATGTCACCGGCCGCGACGCGCCCCTGGTCAAGGGGCTGCGCGAGGCAGGGGCTGTGATCCTGGGCAAGGCCAATCTGTCCGAATGGGCCAATATCCGCTCGAACAACTCAATCAGCGGCTGGAGCGCCGTCGGCGGCACGGTGCGTAATCCCTATGTGCTTGATCGCAGCGCCTGCGGCTCGTCCAGTGGTTCGGGCGCGGCGGTCGCGGCCGGCCTGGCCTGGGCAGCGATCGGCACGGAGACCGATGGTTCGATCACCTGTCCGGCGGCGATCAATGGTCTGGTGGGCCTGAAGCCCACTGTCGGCCTGGTCTCCCGCACCCACATCATCCCGATCAGCCACAGCCAGGACACGGCCGGCCCCATGACCACCACGGTCCGGGACGCCGCCGAGATCCTGACCGCCATCGCCGGCTCTGACCCTGCGGATGGGGCGACCAAGGCCGCCGACAGCCACAAGACCGACTATGCCAAGGGTCTAAGCAAGGACGCCCTGAAAGGCGTGACCCTGGCGGTGGCGCGTTTCTATACCGGCTACTCGCCCAAGACCGACGCCGTGTTCGAGCAGGCCCTGAAGGACCTCGCGGCCCAGGGCGCGACCCTGGTCGAGCTGAAGGAGTTCGACGAGGGCCCGATCGGCCGGGCCGAGGGGGTGGTGCTCTATACCGAACTGAAGGTCGATCTGGCCGCCTATCTGGCCTCGACCGATCCCGCCAAGGTCAAGACCCGCACCCTGGCCGACGTGATCGCCTTCAACAAGGCGACCCCCAAGGAGTTCGAGTGGTTTGGCCAGGAGAGCTTTGAGCGGGCCGAAAAAACCAAGGGCTATGATGACCCCGACTATATCAAGGCTGCCGCAGACGCCCGGCGGCTGGCCGGTCCCGAGGGTATCGACAAGATCCTGAAGGACACGGGTGCGGTCGCCATCGTGGCTCCGACAACCGGCCCGGCCTGGACCATTGATCCCTTGAATGGTGACAATTATGGCGGCTCCTCGACCACCCTGCCCGCCGTCGCCGGCTATCCGCACCTGACCGTGCCTATGGGAGATGTCACAGGCCTGCCGGTCGGGCTTTCGTTCATCGGCCCGGCCTGGAGCGAGAAGCTGCTGCTGAACCTCGGCTATGCCTATGAGCAGGCCACGATGAGGCGCAAGGCCCCGACCTTCAAGACGACCATAGCCCCTTAGGAGCTATGGTCGGCAACGATCCGCCAACCGTCCTTCTCCAGCGCCATGACCAGACTGGTATAGCCTTTGGCCGATTTCCCATCGGGATAGGTCAGGGACCACTGGCCGATATAGAGGGCGTGGGCCGCATCCAGCAGGCGGAAGTCGACGGACTGGAAACTCAGCACGCCGCGCTTGGCCGGATCGGCGAGATTGTACTTGGCATTATAGCGGGCGATCATCGCCGCCTTGCCGCGAACCAGGCCTTCTTCGGTGACGAAGCTGGTTTCCGGTGCCTCTGAATAGGCGGCCATGAAGCGGACAACGTCGCCAGCGTTCCAGCCCTTGGCGCTGTCCGCCATCACGGCCTCGACAGCCCGTTGCTGCGGTGAAGACTCGACGGCCCAGGCAAACGTCGGCGCAGCCAGCAGAGCCAGGGTCAGCAGGAGGCGGCGCATCAGACGCGCGGGCGAATGACGTCGATCGGTGGCGGCGGCGGCGTGACCCGGTCCGGCGACGGCGCATTGGGGGCGGGTGGCCCCATATAGGGTCTCTGCTGTGGTGGTTGCGCACAGCCGCAAAGGGTCGCGATGGCCAGGGTCAGGATCAGGCCTGATCTCAGCATCCCACCAGACCCACACCGGCGAAATTGCGGTTGGCTCCGACCCCGACCCCGCCGAAGCGATCGCCGAGCGCGACGCCAATGCCCAGGGCACCGGGCGGATTGGCTACAGCCACACCCAGATTGCCGGCCGGCGTGAAGATACCGAGGCCTGACTTGAAGCAGTGATTGTCGACGCGCGGATCCCAGACCTCGACCTGACCATCAGCCCGGGTGAAAGCCCAGCGCTCACCGCGCTCATCGCGGCCGCTGACCGAGATCTTGCCCTTACCGTCCGGCGTGACACCGTAGGATTCCCGGGTGAAGCCATCGACGGCACAGGACGCTACCAGACCAGGCCGGCTGAGATCGCCACTGAGGGCCGCTGCCGAGCGGGTCTGGGCATTATAGGCCGAAACCTCTGTATCGCCGCGTCCGCCGCCGACAAAGATCTGGGTCCCGGTCGCGCTGTCATAGGTCATGATGTCCGGTGCCTGGCCGCTCAGCGGCTCACCACAGGCAGCGGATCGGCTCCCGCCCCCGCGGGTGCTCTGGGCCTGGACCTGGGTCGCCGCCAGGGACGCGGAGACCGTCAGGGCAACGGTGACGAGATGGACAAGCTTGCTCATTTGGGGGCTCCCCCTGATTGAGAACCGCCCGCCAGAGCGTCCTGCGACAGCTGAGGCGGAGCCGATGTCGCCGAGGCCGGCAATATGTTTGGAGCCGGCCAGTACGAGTCAAAGTCGAGGCGGGCCTGGTCACGCGGCGTGCGGAAGACTTCCGGAGCCTCGTACCAAGGGCGGCAGGTCAGTTCGCCATTGAAGTGCCCCTTGACCAGGGCCTCGCAGCCCCCTGGACGGGCAAAGACGCGGTTGTCGACCGAGCGAACCTGGCCACCGGCATCGGCATAGATGCCCGAGCGCATGACGCGATGGATCCGGTTGTTCGAGGCGAAGACAATCCCCGAGGCGGCGTAGATGCCCACATCGATGGCCTCCAGATCGCCGCCGCGGATCTGCAGATTGGCATTCTCCAGCACGACCGCCCAGTCGCTGTCGCGGACGACAGGATTGAGCAGGGTGGTTTCATCGCCGCCGCCGACATAGATGCCGCGCGAGAAGCCGTCGACGTAGAGGCCCTCGATCTTCACCAGCTGCTGGCGATTCATCCCGGCAATGACAAAGCCGGCGGAATTGCGGGTGCGGGCCGAACCGGTCCAGTCGCCCAGCCGAACGATGCGGATATCCCGCAGGCGACTGTCGCCAGAGGTCTCAAACGCTCCGCCGATGGCCGTCGCAGCGATCTCGACATTGGACGCCATGATCTCGCCGGTGGCCTTGACCACAGGCTGACGGGTCCGGCCGATAAAGGCGGAATCCTGCAGCTCGATCCGGCTGTCCTCGACGTCCAGGGCCGAGCCCTCGCCGTCATAGCGCACCGTGACGCCCTTCAGGGCCAGTTCGGTGGCGCGGCCGGTGATGCAGGACGCCTTGCCGGCCCGCAGGGCATCGATACCCAGTCCTTCGAGCACCACATAGCCCACGCCGGGCGCGATGCGGATACAGGGCTGGCCGGCCGGGGCCACGAGGATCGGGCGGCCACGCGAAGGCGTATAGTCGCGCACGACGATGGTGACCGACTGGGTGATGTTCAGCGTCTCGACGCAGGCCCCGCCCTCCGTCGAGGTCAGCGTCAGGACGTCGCCGTCATAGAGGCGGGAGAGTGTATCGCTGACCTGACCCGGATAGGCGTAGTCGCAATCAATGTCGCGACGCACGACAGGCTGGGCGGACTGGCAACGGCCGCGCACGCTGATGGAACCGCGCGGGCACGGCCTGACCTTGGGTCGATAGGCTGTACGGCAGCCCTTGGACAGATTGGGGTCCAGCAGGAGGCCAAAACAGGGGCGGATCTGCTGGTCGACCTTGGCATCCGGCGAGGCCAGGGCCACGGCAGGCGCGGCGGCGAGGCCGAGCGACAGCACAGCCAGAAGGGCCAGGAAGCGGCTCAGGCGGCTCATCGATAGTCCCTTTCGATGTAAGGCCGTCCCCCGCGCTCAGCGGCGGGTCTGGGCGGACGCGAGACCTGGGCGAGCAGCTGTTGCAGGCGCCAGACAGACGGCTTGAAGCCGGCCAGGGCCCCGTCCAGCTGATAGACCACAGCCCGGGCACGATCCTGGTCTGCAACGCCCTGCAGGCCGAGCGAGAAGAAGGTCGACATGGCGTACTTGGCTTCCGCCGACCCCTGACGCTCGGCTTCCTCGTACCAGTGATAGGCACGGGCATAATCGCGCGGCACGCCGACGCCCTCGGAATACATCACGGCCAGCACGAGCTGGGCCTTGGACGAGCCATTGACGGCTGCATACTGAACGGCCCGCACCTTTTCGATCGCGCTGAGGCGACCCGTAACGGGACGGCCAAGCATCGCCTGGAAGGTCTGGACGTCGCTGGACGGCAGCAGCTTCTCGTCGAGGATCGGTGCCGAGATCACCCGCAGATAGGCCAGGGCCTCGCCGATGTGAACGAAGGGCAGATCCGCCAGCCGCATCTGGGCCGCTTCGCGGGCTTCGCCCGACTGATCTGCCTCGTCAGAATGGGGCACGCCGGATTCTGGCGACTCGGGCGGATAGAATTCGTAGGGCGGGATCCAGCGCTTGGCTTTTGTCTCGACGAAGGCCCCGTAGGAGGCCCGCTGCGGCGAGGAGCGCTCGAAATCCTTGAGCATCACATAGGCCGAGACGTCGCCCGTCTGCACGGCCAGATAGTTGTAGAGATAGGCGTCGACGTCGTTGCGGCGGAACAGGTCCAGGGCAGCCGGCGTTCCGGCCCGCTTCTGGCTGCCATAGGCCTCAACGGCCTGCAGATTGTCGGACGGCTCGCCATAGGGACCGAAGAAGGCGTCATGGATGCGCGCCAGCACGCGATAGCCGTCCGCGCCCTGGCTGGACAGCACGTAGATCACGCGATTGCGAACCTTCTCGCGCTCTTCCGTCGACATCCGCGACAGCAGCCTGTCCAGGGCCCCATAGGCGCTCTGGCGCTCGAAGGCCCGGCAATCGTCAAACCGCGACAGGGCCTTGCCGTCGCCCTTGGCGCGCCGCTCATAGGCTGCAATCGGCGCATAGCCCCCGGCATTGGCCAGGGCCATGGCGTACCAGGTGGCCGCCTCGACCGGATCCTCGAGATTCTTGTCGACGGCGCGCTGGCCTTCGTAGCGGCGGGCCAGTTCCAGCTGGGCAAAAAAGTCCCCGCGGAAGCCCCCCTGGCGAAGCGCCCGGATCTCCTGCTGCTGCTGATTGAACTGACCTGACACGCCCTGTGCGGCCTGGGGCCGCGGACAGGCACTGGCGCGACGCTGGAACCAGGAACTGGGCCCAACATCACAGCCGACCAGGGGAATCACTACAACGGCGACCAAGGCCCCAACCGGGATGCGCCGGATCAGAGCCTCCCGACCAGAAAGTGCCCCGGTCAGGGCTTTTCGGAGCGCGGAATAGCGCGAAACAGCATCGCTGGCTTCGTGCATCACTCCCCCTCCAGCACGCTGTTAACCATAACCATCAAGGACTCATGTGCCCGGTGTCGCAGGCTGTCAAGGTGAAGCAACAGCGTTCGCCTAGCGGCGTGTTGACACGCCCGCGCGACTATTCGCGCCTCAGGGGAATTCAGCAAACACAGGCGGGATTCGACACGGCGCAAGATCGCGAATCCGTGACGGACGCAACCGCGGAGCGATTTTGATCATGCCCTGAAACAGGCTCGCCGCGCCCGGTTTTCGAGCGCGGCGAGCCCCTGATCAGGTCTGAAGGACCTAGCGGCCGGTCGGCATGTCCTTGAAGGCCACATCCTTGTCGACGCGGACATCACCGGGCAGGCCCAGAACGCGTTCGGCGATGATGTTCTTGAGGATCTCGTCGGTGCCGCCGGCGATTCGCAGGCCCGGAGCCCACATCAGGCTCTGCTGGAAAGCCGCTTCGGCCGGGGCCTGAGCGGGATCGACCAGGATGCCGTACTGGTCTTCCATCTCGACGGCCGTATTGGCCAGTTCCTGCATCTGGTTGGCGGCAATGATCTTGCCGATCGAGCTTTCCGGACCGGGCGTCTGGCCGCGCGACAGGGCGGTCATGGTCCGGAAGCGAGTGAACTTCAGGCCCTCGGATTGCACGTACCAGTCGGCCAGCTTCTCGCGGAACGCATTGTCCTTGATGGCCGGGCCGGTGGCCCCGGTGAGTTCGCGGGCCAGGCCCATGATCTCGCGATAGTTGGGACCCGACGAGCCGCCCACAGCCAGACGTTCGTTCATCAGGGTGACCAGGGCCACCTTCCAGCCGTCACCCACCTCGCCCAGACGCTGGCTGTCCTTGACGCGCAGGTCAGTGAAATAGACCTCGTTGAACTCTCGGCCGCCCGACATCTGGTGGATCGGGCGGCACTCAACGGCGGCATCGCGCATGTCGATCCAGAACATGGTCAGGCCCTTGTGCTTGGGCACGTCGGGATCCGTCCGGGTCAGCAGGATCCCGAAGTCGCAGTAGTGGGCCCCTGTGGTCCAGACCTTCTGGCCGTTGATCACCCACTCGTCGCCGTCCTTGATGGCGCGGGTGCGCAGGGCCGCGACGTCGGAGCCGCCGGCCGGTTCGGAGAACAGCTGGCACCAGATCTCCTCGCCCTTCACGGCCGGAGAGACGAAGCGTTGCTTGGTCTCCGTGTTGGAGAAGGCCATCACGGTCGGCACGCACATGCCCAGACCAATGGTGAAATAGCCGTAGGAGAGGCCCGCCTTGGTTTCCTCCTGACCGAAGATCACCGACTGGATCGGCGTGCCGCCGCCCCCGCCGATGGCCGCCGGCCAGGTGATGCAGGCATAGCCGGCACCGGCCTTGCGGGCCTGCCAGGCCTTGGCGGCCGCCATGTGCTCGGGCGTATTGGCTTTCACATCGCCGAACTGGGCGCGATGGGCCGCGGCGTTCTCAGCCAGCCAGGCGCGGGCCTTATCGCGATAGGCGGCTTCTTCGGGTGAATCGTTGAAATCCATGTTCGTCGTTCCCTTAAGCCGCGTTCTTCTGTTCGAGCTGGCTGACCAGCCGTTCCTTCCAGACCCGCGGCGCGCCGGCCACGAGGCTGAGTTGGCGCGAGCGCCGGTAATAAAGGTGGCAGTCAACGTCCCAGGTGAAGCCCATGCCGCCATGGACCTGGATGCTTTCCTTGCTGGAGAACCAGAAGGCGTCCGATGCGGCGATACGAGCGGCAGAGGCCGCAATGGGCAGTTCCGGCGCGTCGACGTTCAGGGCCCAGGCCCCGTAATAGGCGTTGGAGCGGGCCACCTCGTTCTTGACGTACATGTCGGCCAGCTTGTGCTTGATCGCCTGATAGCCGGCGATGACACGACCAAAGGCATAGCGACCCAGCGCATAGTCCTTGGCCATCTCCAGGCACTTGTCGGATCCGCCCAGTTGCTCGAAGGCCAGAAGCACGGCAGCGCGGTCCATGATCGCCTGGACGAGGTCGAAGCCCGCACCGGCTTCGCCGATCCGTTCGGCGGCGACGCCGTCGAAGGTCAGCTTGGCCACACTACGGGTCGGGTCGAGGCTCTTGAGCGTCTCGCGCGAAACGCCCTTGGCCGTCAGATCGACCAGATAGAGCCCCGCCTTTCCGGCCTCGCTGGCCAGCACCAGGGCCATATCGGCGACATCACCGTCAGTGACCGGGATCTTGACCCCCGTCAGCTTGCCGCCCTCAACGCGGCAGGCGAGGTTCGAAGCATTGACGACGCCCGGGCCTTCGGAGGTGGCCAGGCAGCCGATCAGTTCGCCGGCGGCAATGCGCGGCAGGATGGTGGCCTTCTGATCCTGGCTGCCGGCCAGCATCACGCCTTCGGCCAGGAAATAGACCGTCGAGGCGAACGGGATCGGCGCGACAGCGCGGCCCAGTTCCTCGGCAATGGCGCACAGCTCGACCCGGCCCAGACCCAGACCGTTGAACTCTTCGGGGATACAGGCCCCCAGCCAGCCCTGCTCGGCGACAGCGGCCCAGAGGTCTTTGTCAAAAGACCGGGCGGGGTCATCCAGGACGCCGCGCACGACGGCCGGGCCGCACCGCCCGTCAAGGAACTTACGAGCCTCGTCCTTCAGGAACTTCTGGTCGTCGGAAAAGTCGAAATCCACGCGGTGGCCTCCCTGTGCGCCGCTTTGGATCGGCGCTTTGGAAAACACCCTGACTGACCTTTCGCTGCAGGGAAAGATTGACCCGGCGTCAAGAATTTCAGGTTCTTATGGTCAGCGTTCAGTTCACGTCGCGTCCACGGGGCCATGGCCAAGACCGTCTATCAGCGCAACCAGAAGGTCTGGGTCGAGAGCGTCGGCGCCTGGGCTACCATCGAGCGTATCGTGCCGATCTGGGCCAAGGGCTTCGACGAGCCGGTGCGGGTCACCTATGACGTCGGCCTGGGTCGCGAATTTCACGCCCATGAACTGAAGCCCGAAGACAGGGTGGATGCCGAAGGTACCGGCATGCTCGCCAACTGGCGGGTGCTCAGGGCCCGAAACAAATGGCAGCAGGAAAGCGACTGCCCGCATCACCCCTATCCCGGCACCTATCCGGTCGTGGTCACAGATCCCAACGACTGGGGCGGCTGGCGAACGCCGGGCGCGGAATATGATCGCGATCCGCGCAAGATCGAATATCAGGCCCGCCTGATCGCCTGCGCCCCGCGCCTGCAGGCCATGGCCCGCCAGATCCTCGAACTGGTGGCCGATCACCCGGAGGATGCGCCGCCGGCCCTGGCGGCCCTGGCCCAGCAGGCTTCGGCGATCGAACGCTATCTGCACGAGGTCCCGGCCGCAGCCGAGATCGCCAGCCGCATCGAGACCTAGATCGGCCAGTCCCGGCCGGACCCGGGACGACGAAGCCGGTCGTGCGCGGCAAACTCCATGGCCGGCCGAACCAAGCCCTGATCGACCTCGCCGCCACCGGGCAAGAGTCGCAGGCAGCGGCGTCCGATCCAGATCAGAACCTCCATACCCTCGCTTGCGCCCTCGGCTGCCCATCCCCGCAACACCGCTTCATAGGGCGCGCGTCGCCAGGCGTTGGGCTGGGCAGGATCGAGCTCAACATTGACCATCCGCCCCCCCTCGCCCGCATGCAGGACAAAGCCGCAGCGGTCAGGACGCCAGTCGTCGCCGAGCCGCTCGTCCAGCAGCCAGTCGCAGGCAAACTCACCGCAGCCGGCAGGGCGGACGGCATAGACCTCGCAACCCTTGCCGCGGCGGAAGTAACGGCACCAGACATGCGGTGCCTTTTCCAGTTCCCGGACGCCGATCAGCTTGCAGCACTGGCCGCACGCGCCGCATTCCCGCTCTGCCATGCTGATCTCCGCCCACACCCTAGACTCACCGAGGGTTTAAGGAGCGGGCGGAGATAGGCAAGGCGTCAGATCAGAACCGGTAGCCGATCCCGACGGAAGCCACGACCGGGTCAAGCTTGACCTTGGACTTCAGAGTGCCGCCATTGATCGAGGCATCGGTCTCGAACCACACCTTCTTGACGTCAATATTGAGGTTGTAGCGGGGGCTCAGCGGCACATCGGCACCGACCTGCACGGCATAGCCGAAGCCGTCGTCCAGCTTCACCTTGAAGCCATTCAGATCCTTGTCGCCATAGAACAGCATGTAGTTCAGGCCAGCGCCGACATAGGGGCTGAACTTGGCATCCGGGAGCGGGTGATACTGCAACGACACGACAGGCGGCAGGACCCAGGTCTTGTGAACCACCACATTGGTGGCGGGGCCGACGGCCTTCACCGTGTGCTGGGTGGTGCCCGCGATCACTTCGATAGCCAGCTTATCGGTCAGGAAATAGCTCAGGCCGATGGTCGGCTTGATGTCGTCATTGACGTCGGCCTTCAGGCCCGTGGCGGCACCGGCGGACGTGGTGATGGCATTGCCGGCGTCGGGCGCGACATCCGTGACTCGGACGTTCAGAACCAGATCACCCTTGGCCTTCGGCTTGACGGCTTCCTGGGCATGGGCGGCGGAAAAGGCCAGCAGGCTGGCGGCGCAGGCCAGGGCCAGACGGGTCGCAACGGTCATTGTTTATCCCCTTATTCTCGAACCGGGCGCTGCATTTGGGGCGCCCGAAGGGGGAATTGCGCCGACTCAGGCGCTCATTCTTTGATCCGGAACAAGTCCGCACTGAAAATGGGGCTTTTGGGCTCGATCTAAATACTTAAGGGCTATCGCGCGCGTCGGCCCGGCCCTCTAGATTGTTCCCATGCGCACAGAAACGCCCCAGGCCATCCGGCTCGTCGACTATCGCCCCTTCCCGTTCGAGATCGAAGAAACCCATCTGCACTTCAGGCTGGACCCTTCGGCCACACGGGTCGTGACCACACTGAAAATCCGCCGCACGGGCGAAGCGGGCGCGCCACTGGTCCTCAATGGTGAGCGCCTGAAGCTGATTTCGGTGTCCATGGACGGCCATGCCCTGGACTCTTCAGCCTACCGGCAAGACGCCGAGTTCCTGACCCTTGAGGCCGTGCCAGACGCCTTTGTGCTGACCACAGAGGTCGAGATCGACCCGGCGGCCAACAAGGCGCTGATGGGTCTCTACATGTCCGGCGGCCGCTTCTGCACCCAGTGCGAGGCCGAGGGCTTCCGCACCATCACCTATTTCCCGGACCGGCCTGACGTCCTGTCGCGCTACACCGTTCGGATCGAAGCCGACCAGGCCTTCCAGCACCTGCTCAGCAACGGCAACCTGATCGACAGCGGCGCGCTCGGGGGCGGCCGCCACTATGCCGTCTGGAACGACCCCTTCCCCAAGCCGGCCTATCTGTTTGCCCTGGTGGCCGGTGAACTGGATGTGCTGGAGGACAGCTTCGTCACCATGAGTGGCCGCACCGTGGCCCTGAAGGTGTTCGTCGATCCCGGCCAGGCCCCGCGGGGGGCCTATGCCCTCGACGCCCTCAAGCGCTCCATGGCCTGGGACGAGCAGGCCTTCGGCCGCGAGTACGATCTCGATCTCTTCATGATCGTGGCGGTCCGCGATTTCAATTTCGGGGCCATGGAGAACAAGGGGCTGAACATCTTCAACAGCTCCCTGCTTCTGGCCGACCCGGAAACCGCCACCGACCTCGACTTCGAACGGATCGAGGCGGTCGTGGCGCACGAGTACTTCCACAATTGGACGGGCAACCGCATCACCTGCCGCGACTGGTTCCAGTTGTGCCTGAAGGAAGGCTTCACGGTCTTCCGCGACCAGAGCTTCTCGGCCGACCAGCGCGGGGCGGCCGTGCAGCGGATCAAGGACGTCAAGGCCCTGCGCGCCCGCCAGTTCGCCGAAGACGCCGGCCCCCTGGCCCACCCCGTTCGACCGTCCAGCTATCTGAAGATCGACAATTTCTACACCGCGACCATCTACGAGAAGGGCGCGGAGATCATCCGCATGCTGAAAACCCTTCTGGGCGACGATGCCTTCCGGGCCGGCAGCGACCTCTATTTCGAACGCCACGACGGTCAGGCGACCACGGTCGAGGCCTTTATCGCCTGCTTCGCCGACGCCACCGGCCGCGACCTCTCGGACTTCTTCGCCTGGTATGAGCAGGCCGGCACGCCCTCGGTCTCCTTGGCCAGCACCTATGATGCCGCTGCCAGGACCCTGGAAATCAGTCTGACCCAGGCCACCGCGCAAACCCCCGGTCAGCCGGCCAAGAAGGCCCTGCCCATCCCGGTGACCATCGGCCTGCTGGATGCCAACGGTGCCCCGCTGCGCGACAGCGAGGTGGTGGTTCTGGACACCTCAACCAAGACCGTGCGCTGGGCAGGTATTGCCTCAACACCGGTGGTCTCGGCCCTGCGGGGCTTTTCAGCTCCGGTGAACCTGACCACCGACGCCCGGCCTGCTGACGGTTACGTGCTGTTCGCCGCAGATCCGGACCTGTTCAACCGCTGGGAAGCCGGTCAGACCCTGGCCCGCGACCTGATCCTGGCCCGGGCGGCCGGATCGGCCGATGAGGTCGGCGAAGAGCGCTACGCCGAGGCCCTCGGCAGGGCCCTGGTCGACGAGGCCTCGGAACCGGCATTCAAGGCCCTGCTCCTGGCCCTGCCCAGCGAGCCGGACCTGGCCCTGGCCATGGAACCTGCGGATCCGGCAGCCCTGCACGCTGCCCGCCGCGCCCTGCGCACCCGCATCGCGGTTCATCTGGGCGATCTGTTGCGGCGGCTGCATGGTGAACTGCAGGCGAGCAGCGCTTTCTCGGCCGATGCCCGATCGGCCGGAATGCGCGCCCTTCGTAACGGTTGCGCCGACCTGCTGGCGGCCGACCCGCATGCCCTCAATGTCGACCGCATCGTCGGCCACTTTGAAGCAGCGGCCAATATGACCGACGCCATGGGTGCCCTGTCAGCCCTGGTCCAGATCGGTGGCGAGGCTCGCGACAAGGCCCTGGCCGCCTTCCACACCAAGTGGCGGCATGAGCCACTGGTGCTCGACAAGTGGTTCGCCCTACAGGCCCGGGATCCGTCGGCCAGCGCCCTGGACCGGGTGATCGCCCTGACAACGCACGAGGATTTCGACGCCACCAATCCCAACCGGTTCAGGGCCCTGGTTTCGACCTTCGCCAATTTCAATCCGGCCCGGTTCCACGACCCGTCTGGTGCCGGCTATCGTTTCCTGGCCGAAAAAATCCTGGCCGTGGATGCCTATAACCCGATGACCGCTGCCCGTCTGGTCGAAGCCCTGGGGGGGTGGCGGCGCTATCCTGACACCCTGGGAACCCAGATGCGCGAAGCGCTCAGTGGCGTCGCTGCCCACCCTGGATTGTCCAAGAACGTACTGGAACTGGCCAGCAAGGCCCTCGACTAGGGCCGGCCAGTTGAAACCCTGACCAGCGGATTGCGACCAATAAGCTCATACCGAGCCAAATCTGCCGTTCGACCGTGACGGGAACCTTGGGCGTGCGTTAGATTCACCCGATGCGGCGAAGTGACTCGCGGCGATGTAATCGGGGAGCCTTGGGCTTTTGAGGATTGGGGATCCAAGACCCGGAAGATCGGCAGGAGCCGGCCTTTCCGCGGCAGGTGTCGTGCGGTCGATGACCGCGCGCGCGCCGTCGCAGGTCTATGTCCGGGTCGCCATTCTCGCCGCCCTGCTGCTGCTGGCGGTCTATACGGCCTTTGGGGTCAAGCGCCTGCAGCAGGACGTCGCGCGGGCACCGGGCGGTGCGGCCCTGGCCGCCGAGGCGGGCCTTGCGGCCAGCCGCATCGAAACCAATCTCGCCGCACAGCGCGCCGGTCTGTCAGCAGCCTCGGACATCCTCAAGCGTGACCCGGCCGACACCATGGACGCGGCCGAGATCGCCCTGCGGGCCAGCGGTGGCGAAGCCATGGCCGTGGCCGTGGCCGGACCATCCGGCATACTGGCTGTCTCCGGCCGCGACGAAGCGGCGGACTGGAAGGCGGCGGCCCGAGCCGCTTCGGCCTCGGGGCGCTCCACCTGGATCGGTACCGCCGGCGAAAGCGGCCGCCTCTATGTCGCGGCAGTGGCACCTGTCTCGACCGGACGCAATTTCATCATCGCCAGTGGCGATCCCAGTCGTCTGCTTGTCGATCCCGGCAAGAGCGGCGCCCGCGCCCTCGCCCTGGCCGACGGCCGGCTGGTAGCGACCCGGGGCCGGTCTATCAGCGGCCTGCAGACCTTTCGCGAAGCCTTCGCTCTGTCGATCGAAGATGTCGGTGACCAGAGCGCAGCCCTGCGAGGACAGACCGCCAACGGGGCCCTGCTGGACGTCGCCGTTCAGCCCCTGGCTGAAGGCACCTTGCTGGCCGTGGCGGGCGCGCCTTCGCGAACCGTCGCCAACATGGATCGGCAGGTCATGGAGGGCGCGTTCAATCTGCTGGCCCCCCTCGCTGTGGGCATTGCCCTTGCCCTTCTACTGATGATGCAGAGCCGCAAGGCCGAGGCGGCCCATCGCGAGTTCGTCGACAGCGAGCAGCGGTTCCGTCTGGCCGTCGAAGCTGCCCGCTGCGGCATCTGGGAATGGGATCTGCGCGGCGACCAGGTCTTTCTGTCAGACGTCACCGGCGTGATGTTCGGCTGGGGCGGTGGCGGGATCGTTTCCGGTCAGGACATGCTGGACCGCATCTCGCTCGACCATCAGGAACGGGTCCGCCAGGCCCTGGCGAATGCCGCGACCTTCGGCGCATTCGACGTCTCGTTTCGTGTGCCCTCCATGCAGCAGGGCGGCCGCTCGATCTGGATTGACGCCCGCGGCCAGGGCTTCGGGACACCGGGCGTGGACGGCTATGTCCGCATCATCGGCGTGGCCCTGGATGTCACCGAGGAGCGCCTGGCCCAGGCGAGGGCCCAGGCCGCCGAAAACCGCCTGCGGGACGCCATCGAGAGCGTTTCGGAGGCCTTCGTGCTCTGGGACCGCCAGGGCCGGCTGCTGATGTGCAACCGCAACTATCGCAATGTCTTCTCCCTGGAGCCCAAGCTGCTCAAGCCCGGTGCCGCCCGCGCCGAGGTCAACCGCTTCGCGGCGCTGGCCATCAAGCAGGACCACCCCGCACCGGACGGTGCCAAGGGGGTGCGCGAGGCCGAGATGATGGACGGGCGCTGGATCCAGATCAGCGAGCGGCGAACGGCCGAAGGCGGCCTGGTCATGACCGCGGCCGACATCACCGCCATCAAGAACCAGGAAGAAGCCCGACGCCTCAATGAGGAGCAGCTTCAGAACGCCGTGACCGGTCTGGAGCGGAGCCAGGAGCAACTGGCCGAACTGGCGCGCAAGTATGAGATGGAAAAGGTCAAGGCCGAAGGGGCCAACAAGGCCAAGAGCGAGTTCCTCGCCAACATGTCGCATGAACTGCGGACGCCGCTGAACGCCATCAACGGCTTCTCAGAAATCATGATGACCGAGATGTTCGGGCAGTTGGGCGATCCGCGCTACAAGGGCTACAGCCAGGACATCCACAATTCCGGCCAGCATCTGCTGGCCCTGATCAACGACATCCTCGACATGTCCAAGATCGAGGCCGGCAAGATGAACCTGAAGTTCGAGCCGCTGAACCTTGAGGATGTCGCCGAGGACGCCGTGCGCCTGGTGCGTAATCGGGCCGAGGCCGCCGGTCTGAAACTGGTCATCGACTTCCCGCAACTGCCCGAGATCGAGGCCGACTACCGGGCGGTGAAGCAGGTCCTTCTCAACCTGCTGTCCAACGCCATCAAGTTCACGCCGCGCTCCGGTAGTGTCACGATCCGCGCCGAGGTCCGCCGTGATCCCCTGGGCGATCGCCTGCGGGTCTCGGTGCAGGATACCGGCATCGGCATCGCCAAGGAGGATCTGGCCCGCCTGGCCAAGCCATTCGAGCAGGTCGAAAGCCAGCTGTCGAAGACCACCCAGGGCACCGGTCTGGGCCTGGCCCTGACCAAATCCCTGATCGAGATGCATGACGGGGCCATGGACATGGCCAGCACGCCCGGCGAAGGCACTACCGTCAGCTTCAGCCTGCCCATCCGCCAGAGCCAGGCCAGCCCGACCCGCGACTTCGCCGCTGCCTGAGCCGTACGATCCAAATTATGACTTTATTTTCATAGACTTAAATCGACGTCATGACTCAGTCGTAACGGGTCAAGGCGTCCGTCCGGCTCTACACCCTCGAACAACAGAACGCGCCCGGCGCACATCGAGGGATCTCCACCATGAGCAAGTTCATCAACCGCCTGGCCGCCGTCGCCGCCCTGGCCCTG
Source organism: Caulobacter henricii (assembly GCF_001414055.1). Classification (GTDB taxonomy): domain Bacteria; phylum Pseudomonadota; class Alphaproteobacteria; order Caulobacterales; family Caulobacteraceae; genus Caulobacter; species Caulobacter henricii. Next base: position 2,587,978 of record NZ_CP013002.1, read on the forward strand.
GCCGCCACCCCGATCATCGGCCTGACCGCAGCCCATGCTGCCCAGCCACAGCCCGTGGCCAGGATCCTGGTCGGCGACCTGACCCTGTCACACCCGGCCGATGCCGCAGAGCTTCTGAGCCGGGCAGAACGAGCCGCCGACCAGGTCTGTGCCACCCGCATTACCGCGGAAAAGCTGCGCGGCCTGTCGGTGCGCGCCTGCTATCTGGATTTCGCGTCAGACCTTCGAGGCGAACTGAGCCGCACCCAGCTGTCCGACCTTCGCAAGGCGCAGCGGGCCGCACCGACGAACTTTGCCATGCGTCCGGTTGGCCTGTTCTAGCTAGCCGCGCCGCATCCAGGCCGCGACGGCCCAGGCATGGGCGTCGTGGCGCAGGGCGACGACGGCATCGCGCGGGTCCAGCCAGACCAGTTCATGGTCATCTTCGACCTTGAGGTCCGGTTGTTGTCCGACGAGCCGCGCGGTGTGGATGCCGCCGAAGTTGCGCATGAGCTGGCCATCGGACTTCAGAAAATACTGCGAAACCGTGGTCACCAGGTCGTCGACCTCGACCACCAAGCCCGTCTCCTCGCCAAACTCGCGGACGATAGCCCGGGGCTCGGTCTCGCCGGCATCGACGCCGCCCCCCGGCAGATCGAAATAGGGCGACTTGCCGGGCTTGCTGACCCGCACCAGCGCGATCGCGCCAACGCTGTTCTCGACGATCCCAAAGGCGGCGGGACGGGCGCGGTAGTCCAGGCCCGGCTCAGGTTGGCCGAACGCGAGCAAGCCGTCAGTCCTTGCCGTAGAGGTCGAGCCAGGGATCAGCCTTGCCACTTTCGACGTCGGCGACGCTGATTTCCGGCCGGTAGCCGATCTTGCCATTGGCGCTGTCACGCCACGCCTCGGTGACCAGATCGCGCAGGGCTGCTGCGGCCGCCGCCAGTCGGTCCTGAACGAAGGCCCGGGCCCGTGGATCGGTCTCGACCATACCGCCAGACTTCTCGAGGGCATAAAGCGGCTCGGTCAGTTTCCAGGTCGTGGTGAGATAGCCGACGACGCGGGTCTCAAGCGAGCAGGCGCAATCCTTGTAGGCCGGCATCAGCGCCCTGACCTGGGCTTCGTCGCCGACGGCCTTGGCCAGGGGGCCTTCAAAATTGAAATGGATCGAGCGCGAGTTGGTGTAGCCGTTCGGATTGGGATAGTCGCCCCAGCCGTTATAGTGCACCGACAGATGCAGCGGCTGGCTGGCGTCGCCGACATAATGGGCCCAAACGCCCAGGTCGCGGAGCAGCAGGGCCTCACGACGCTTGAGGTCGGCGGCGTACCACGCCTTCTTCATCGGATCGGTCGCCATCTTTTCGGCGGCGACCAGGATCCGCCAGTAGGTGAAGTCCTTCACCAGCTGCTGGTAACCATCGATGATCGCATAGGGCAGATAGCCGGCTTTCCAGCTGTCGACCCCGGCGGCGCGAAGGGCGGTCTCATAGTCAGCGCGGGTGGCCGGCAGGGTTTCGACCGTGAACATCGGGCCGCCGTACATGCGGCCCTGATCGTCGACATCGAGGAAATGGGCGGAGTCGCGATCATGATCATGGATCTTGCCTGATCCCTTCCAGCGATCCGGTTCGCGCGCATACTCGCCGATCGCGGCCACGGCTTCAGGTGTGCGCAGGAAGGCCGGCACATCCGACGGCAGGCCCTGAGTTCCCAGCACCCCCACAAGGCGATGCCCGGAAGAGCCCCAGGCGAGGGCCGACGGGGCGGGTGCGGCGAGGACCGCTGCCAGGGCGAGGACTTTGAAGCTGGACGACAGGCGCGACATGGAAACTCCGCGAAACTATTGAAGGCCCAAGGCCACCTCGACCCGCCCCACCCAGGCCTTGACGGCCGGATAGAGCGACAGGTCGAACCCGCCTTCATGGGCGACCTGGGTGTAGGCCACCAGAGCGATGTCCGCCAGACTGAGCCGCTCCCCGATCAGGTAGGGAGTCTGTTGCAGCTGTGTTTCAAGCCGCGCGAGAGCGCTGTTGCCGCGCTCGACCAGCTTGGGGTCCAGTCCGCTGACCGGATGGCCCAGATAGGCCACCTGGAACCGGGCCACCGCGACATAGGGCTCATGGCTGTACTGCTCCCAGAACAGCCACTCGTACATCTTGGCGCGTTCGAAGCCATCACTTGGGATCAGGAACGACCCTTCGGCCAGGTGCAGCATGATGGCGTTCGACTGGGCCAGGGCGCGACCATCGTCGAGAATCACCGCCGGGACCTGACCGGCCGGATTCATCGCCAGGAACTCCGGCGTCCGCGACTGCGCCTGCAGGATGTCGATCTCGATCCAGTCAAAGGGCAGGGCCAGCCGCTCGGCGGTCCATTTCACCTTCAGGCAGTTGCCCGATTTCGTGTCGCCGTAGATGCGCAGGGTCATCACATCGCCTTACGAGGGTTGTCACGGAGCCGTGATCAGACTATCCAGACCGCGCCCGACAGATACGCCGATAAGAGGATTCCCTCGATGCGTCGCACGCTCGCCGGAATTTTGGCCGTTTTGGCCATGTCCACCGCCCTCCCCGCCTTTGCCGCCAGCCCGGACTCCGAGTCGCGGTCCGACCCGCTGGGCGACCTGATCACGGGGGCTCTCACGGGCACCATTCCCGGCACGCTTGAGTACAAGATGCGGGCGACCCTCTATCATGCGGGTGCCAAAGGCATTCGCAGTCTCGACTCCCTCGGCTGCAAGGTCGTGGCCATGCGCACGGTCGCGGTCGACAAGACCGTCATCCCGCGCCGGACCGTCCTGTTCATCAAGGAAACCGTCGGCCTGCCGATGCCTGATGGTTCGACCCATGACGGCTACTGGTACGCCTCGGACATCGGCGGGGCGATCAAGGGTCTGAAACTGGACCTGTTCAGCGGCATGGGCCGGTCATCGATGGCCCCCTTGATGGCACTGGACCTGTCCAGCCTGTCCGTCAGCAAGGTCGGCGAGTTCAAGGGCTGTCCCCCCGAATAGGCTCGGCTGGCCTGGCCTGTTTGGCAAACGGCTGTTCGTCCCATAGAGATGCTCGAGGGCCTGAATCTGTGCAGGTTCGCGGGGGTTCAGATGGGTTTACTCAGCAGGCTGGCATGGGTTGGGCTGATTGCGGGACTTGCCCTCCCCGCTCACGCGGCCGACGACCTGAACCGCCTGAAGGCCCGGGCCGCCGGGGTCGAGATCATCCGCGACACCTGGGGCATAGCCCACATCCACGGCAAGACTGACGCCGACGCCGTATTTGGCATGGCCTATGCCCAGGCCGAGGATGACTTCAACCGGGTTGAAACCAACTACATCACGTCCCTGGGCCGCACGGCGGAAGCCGAGGGCGAAAAGGCGATCTGGAGCGACCTGCGCCAGCGGCTATTCATCGATCCAGTGCGGCTCAAGGCCGACTACGCCGCCAGCCCGGCCTGGCTGAAGGCGCTGATGAACGGCTGGGCCGATGGCCTGAACTACTATCTTGCCACCCATCCCAAGGTGAAGCCGCGCACGATCACGCGGTTCGAACCCTGGATGGCCCTGAGCTTTTCGGAAGGCAGCATCGGCGGCGATATTGAGCGGATCTCGCTCAGCCAGCTGGAAGCCTTTTACGGCAAGCGCGAGCTGGCCCTGACCGACGACGAAAAGGGGCTGACCTTTCGCGAACCCACGGGCTCGAACGGGATCGCCATCGCGCCGAGCCATACCCTGGCCGGCAACGCCTTGCTGCTGATCAATCCCCACACCTCGTTCTTCTTCCGCTCAGAACAGCAGGTGCGCAGCGACGAGGGCCTGAACGCCTATGGCGCAGCGACCTGGGGCCAATTCTTCATCTACCAGGGCTTCAACGCCACGGCGGGCTGGATGCACACCTCCAGCGGCGTCGATGTGGTCGACGAATTTGTGGAAACCCTCGTCGAGAAAGACGGAAAACGCTTCTACCGCTATGGCAAGGCCCTTCGGCCGGTCATCAGCGAGACCATCGTCATCCCCTACCGCGCGGCCGACGGTACCCGGGCGGAGCGGCGCTTCACGGTCTATCGCACCCACCACGGCCCGATCGTGCGCGAAGCCGGTGGCAAGTGGATCAGCGTCGCCCTGATGAACAAGCCCGTGGCAGCGCTGGAGCAGTCGTTCCTGCGCACCAAGGCCACCGACTATGCTGCGTTCATGAAGGTGGCGGCGCTGAAGGCCAATTCGTCGAACAACACCCTGTTTGCCGACTCCAAAGGCACCATCGCCTACCTGCACCCGCAGTTCATTCCCCGGCGCGACGACCGCTTTGACTATACCCAGCCGGTCGACGGGGCGGATCCGGCCACAGACTGGAAAGGCCTGCATGATCTCGACGAGGCCCCGCGGGTCGTGAACCCCGCCAATGGCTGGGCGATGAACACCAATAACTGGCCCTATTCGGCGGCCGGCCCTGACAGCCCCCGGCAGGCCGACTTCCCCAAATACATGGACACCTTCGGCGAAAACCCGCGTGGCCTGCATGCCATACGGGTGCTGCAGGACCGCAAGGACTTCACCCTGCCCGGCCTGCTCGGCGCGGCCTATGACCCCTATCTGACCGCCTTCGCACGACTGGTCCCGACCCTGACGGCGGCCTATGACGCCACCGCGAGCGATGATCCGCTCAAGGCCAGGCTGGCCGATCAGGTCGCCCTTTTGAAAGCTTGGGACTTCAAGTGGTCGACCAGATCTGAGGCGACGTCCCTCGCGGTCTTCTGGGGCGAGGCCCTGTGGACGACGGCCGCACCTGCGGCCAAGGCCAAGGGCGTCAATGTCTATGACTATATGGCCGATGTGGCGACGCCGGCGGAGAAGCTGAAGGCCCTGGCCGAAGCCTCGGATCGCCTCACTGCCGACTTCGGCTCCTGGCGCACGCCCTGGGGCCAGATCAACCGCTTCCAGCGCCTCACGGGCGACATCGTCCAGCCCTTCGATGACGCGCAGCCCAGCATTGCCGTGCCCTTCACCTCGGCCCAGTGGGGCTCGCTGGCCTCGTTTGGTGCCAAGCGCTGGCCGGGGACCAAAAAGTACTACGGCACCCTGGGTAACAGCTTCGTGGCGGTGGTCGAATTCGGCGACAGGGTGCGGGCCCGTGCCATCTCGGCCGGCGGCGAAAGCGGTGATCCGGCCTCGCCGCACTTCAATGACCAAGCGCTGCGCTACAGTCTCGGCAATCTGCGAGACGTGTACTTCTATCCGGAAGACCTGAAGGGCCACATTGAGCGAACCTACCGGCCCGGCCAGTAGGCGAGCCCATTCGCCCCGCTGCAGGGGCGATGATCGCTCATCGTCGCAGGACACTTGGTCGGAAGCGTCACCGGGTTCAGGTCTTCGCCGGGCCCTGACCGGTCCATTGGCGACCGTCAGTCCTGGCCCGACCGACAGGGCCGAGCCGGCGCGAGCGCCTAGCTAGGCGGCCTGAAGCTGCTGCTTGACCCGCTCGGCCAGGGTCTTGATGTCGATGGGCTTGGGCAGGAAGGTCACGCCCGTCTCGCCCTCGAGCAGGTCGCTGAACTCGGCCTCGGCATAGCCGCTGATGAACATCACCGGCGCATTGCCAAGATAGCCGCGAGCCTTCTTCAAAAGGGTCGGACCGTCGATACCGGGCATGATCACATCGCTAATCAGCAGGTCGATCGTGCCGGCATTGGCCTCGGCGATCAGCAGGGCTTCCTCGCCATCGCAGGCCTCCAGCACCTCATAGCCGCGCGCCCGCAGCAGGCGGGCGGCCACGCCGCGGACGGCGTCCTCGTCCTCGACGAACAGGATGCGGCCGGCCCCTGAAAGATCGCGCGGCGGACGGGCCTTGGGCGGCTCGGCGGCCACAGCAGCCGCTTCGGCGATCGCGGCAGCGGTGGGCACATGGACCGGCAGGAAGATCCGGAAGGCCGCACCCTCGTCAGGGCGGCTGTGCACATGGATCCAGCCGTCGCTCTGCTTGACGATGCCATAGACGGTAGCCAGGCCCAGGCCCGTGCCTTCGCCCACCGGCTTGGTGGTGAAGAAGGGGTCAAAGATCTTGCCCATGACGTCGGGGGGAATGCCCGGACCATCGTCAGACACTTCGATGAAGGCCGTATCGCCCTCGGCACCCGGGAAACCCAGAGACACGGCTTCGTCCTGGGTCAGGCGGGCGGTGCGAATGCGGACAATACCGCCGCCCTTGGCCGCCCGTACAGCGTCGCGGGCGTTGACGGCCAGATTCATGACCGCCGTTTCCAGCTGGCTCTTGTCGGCCCGCACCTGCGGTAGGTCGCGGCCATAGTCGGTGATCAGCTTGACGTCTTCGCGCAGCAGGCGGCGCAGCAGGACCTCGAATTCCGAGATCAGCTCGCCCAGGTCCAGAACTTCACGCTGCACGGTCTGCTTGCGCGAGAAGGCCAGCAGCTTGCGAACCAGATCGGCAGCCCGGACCCCTGTCTGACGGATCTCGTTCAGGCCTTCGTAGGACGGGTCACCGACGGGATGGCGGTGCAGGAGCTCGTCCAGGCGCAGCTGAATTGCCGTCAGCAGATTGTTGAAGTCATGGGCCACGCCGCCGGCCAGCTGGCCGATGGCCTGCATCTTCTGGGCCTGAGCCAGCTGCAGCTCGATCTGCTTCTGCTCGGAGACATCGATCATATAGGCGACCAGCCGCCCCTCGGCCCGGTAGAGATAGAGGTGGGCGATGCGGGTCGGGTCGCGCGACAGCCGCACCTCGAAGGGACCGGCCTTGCCGCCGGCCATGCGGCTCTCGGCCTCGGCGCGGGTTGTCGGTTCGATCAGGTCGCCAAACAGCACCCCGGCCTTGGCGGTTGGACCCGCCATGGCCGACAGGGCCGGATTGGCCTCGAGGATACGGGAATTGAAAGGATCAAGCCCTTCCAGCAAGGCCGCGCCGAACGGTGAGGCCCCGGAAAAGGCGTCCAGCGATCCCGGCGGCGGTGCCCTTGTCTCGACGATGGCCACGGGCGGAGCCTCGGCCGCGAGGCTGGCGACAACGGCGGGCGGAGCCAGACGGACCAGCAGGCGTCCGCCGGCGAGACGGGACACGGTCGCAACGCGGTCCTCGCTGTCCACGCGCAGCAGGCCTTCGGCCACCTCGCCCTTGCGGGCGCGGACCAGGGCTGCGAACAGACCCGAGCCGGCGACGCCCTTGGGCAGGCGCCGGGCGTCTCCCATGATCTGCCGCCAGGCGGCATTGGCGGCGAGCAGCCGTCCGTCGGCGGCCACCAGGGCGGTGGGTTCGCTCAGGGCGTCGATGAAACCTTCGGCAGCGTCGAGGTCGCTCTCGTGGTGGGCCGAGGCCCGGATGGCGACAAGGCCCAGGATCGCGACGCCGGCGACCCCGCCCAGCAGCAGCAGTCCGGCAAGGGTGGCGGGACCGGCGCGCAGGGCCGGGACGGCAGCCAGTCCGGCAGCGGCCACGAAAAAGATCGCTGCGCCCCAGATATAGGGGTCGAAGCGCCGGCGCGTGGCACCGGTTTCAGTGATGTCCTGGACGGGCAGTTCGGCCATGGACGGTGGCAATCCTTGTTCAGCGCGCAGGTCGCGACTCACTTCGAGCCAACCCGAGGATACTCTTTATGTAACGCAAGGTCAGAGGGCGTCTGAATTGCGGTTTTGTCACGTCCCGTCACAGGGGCCGGGCCCGCGGCTTGGGCTTCTTGCCGTTCATGATGAAGCCGATGACCTTGGCCACGGCTTCGAAATGATCGGCCGGAATTTCTTCATCGATCTCGACCGTCGCATAGAGCGCGCGCGCCAGGGGCGGATCTTCCAGAACCGGCACGCCGTGCTCCTCGGCGACGGCACGGATCTTCAGGGCCAGATCGTCCATGCCCTTGGCCACGCAGAGCGGCGCAGGCGTCTCGCCCGGCTCGTACTTCAAGGCCACGGCATAGTGGGTCGGGTTCATGACCACGACAGTCGCCTTGGGCACGGCCTGCATCATTCTTTGGCGCGAGCGCTGCATCTGGATCTGACGGCGCTTGGCCTTGATGTGCGGGTCACCATCCGACTGCTTGTACTCGTCCTTGACCTCCTGAAGGGTCATGCGCATGCGGGTCATGAACCGCTGACGCTGCCAGAACCAGTCAAAGCCGGCCGTCATGGTCAGCAGGATCAGCACCGCCAGGAACAGCTTGGTGGCCAGCTTCATCGCCACCGGGATCATCGCGGACGGATCCATACCGACCATATTGATGACCTCGCCGGTGTGCGGCTTGAGCACATAATAGGCGATGACGCCGGTCAGGATGAACTTCAGGGCCGACTTGGCGAACTGCACGAGGCCGTCGATGCCGAACAGACGCCCCAGGCCCTTGATCAGGTCGAGTTTGCTGAAGTCGGGTTTGATCTTCTCCGGCGTCATCATGAAGCCGGTCTGTCCCACATGGGCGACAAAGCCGAACACGGCGGTCACCACCATCACCAGAACCAGGGGCGGCAAAGCGGCCATGATGGCCTGGCGGGCGATCACAACGGCCCCGCCGCTGCTGACATCCATCTGGCCGGCATGGGCCAGGAACGGCACCAGGGCTGCCGAGAGGTCGCGGGTCAGCCAGCCACCGGCCATCAGGATGACCATCACGGCCCCGAGAAGCGAAGCCAACTGAGGAACGTCCTGACTTTTGGCGACGTCTCCCTTGGCCCGGGCGTCCGACAGCTTCTTCGCTGAAGGTTCTTCTGTTTTTGACTCTTTATCTGTGTCTTCCGCCATGGCCCGCCCCTAGTTGAAGATCAACAGGAGGTCGCGGTAGCGGTCTGTCCACACCATGGCGATGCCGCCAAGGCTGAGGGCCAGCAGAGACAGTCCGAGGATCACGCTGAGCGGCGAGGCCACAAAGAAGATCTGGAAGGCCGGCATGACCCGTCCGACCAGGCCGACCGCCAGATTGAAGACCAGGGAGAACACGATCACCGGAGCGGCCAGCTGCACGCCGAGGGAAAAACTGTCGGCCACGGTGCGCACCGCCAGGGTCGCCGCGTCATTGACCGGCACGGCGCGGCTGAACGGGAAAAGGTCGTAAGACTTGACGATCGCCCCGATGAACAGGTGATGCAGGTCGGTGGCCATGATCAGGGTCAGGCCGAGCATCGACAGAAAGGTCGCCACCGCCGTGCTGGACTGGCCCATCGACGGGTTGGTGGTCTGGGCGAAGGACAGGGTGGTCTGCATCGAAATGACTTCGCCGGCCGTCGACATGGCGGTGAAGAACAGCTTCAGCACCGAGCCGATCATCAGGCCGATCAGGATCTCATGGATCACCTGACCCCACAGGCCGCCGACGCTGGTCGGCACGCCGCCGACGGTATTCTGGACCAGCGGTGTCAGCAGCAGGGCCATCAGCAGGGCGAAGGACAGGCGGATGCGAGGCGGCACCGAGTCGTCGCCGATCCCGGGCATGAGCATGACCATGGCCCCGACCCGCGCGAAGACGAGGCCGGCGACATAGACCTGGGCGGCTGTCGCGTAGGAGTCCAAGCGGCCCTCGCCTCCCCTACATGCCGGCGATGCGGGCGGCGATCTGGCGCATGAAGCCCGACATCAGGGCCCCCATCAGCGGCAGGAAGATCAGCAGGGAGACAAAGATCGCCACGATCTTGGGTGCATAGACCAGGGTGGCTTCCTGGATCTGGGTCAGGGCCTGGAACAGACCGATGGCCACGCCGACGACAAGGCCGACGATCAGCACAGGCGCGCAGAGCTGAAGGGTCAGCCAGATCGCATCGCGACCGACATCCAGAACTTCGGCACCGGTCATCCAGAAGCCTCACTCGCGCGCCCGGACCGGGCAGGGAATCGAGGGCTCAGAATGCCGCGAGTATGGTTAACAGGGCGTTAGGGGTTGGCCGCGGAGCGGGGATCGGGGCCGGTCAAGCCAATGCGCTGCCGAGGCCAGGGGCCCGGAAATCCGGTCATCCCACTGTGGCGTGGAAGACCGGAGCCATCGGGCCTGCCTAGCGGATCCGGATCCGCACCGGAACCTGGATGTAGGACCCGGCCCGGCTCTTGCCGTCAGGACCCAGCAGGTCGACCTGGAACTGGGAGGCCATCTTCAGGGCGGCGTCGCCGACGCCCAGTTCCGGTGAGCTTTCGCCCTCGACGGTGCAGGCGGTCAGATGGCCATCGTCCGTGACCAGGCAGTTCAGAATGGCGACGGCTTCGCGCGGCTGGGACGCCGGGATCAGCAGGTCCGGATCGGCCTTGGCCGGCGCAGAATTGGAAAGAGCAGCGGCGAGAACAAGCGAAGCAATCACGATTTCGTCCCTATAAGTCCTGGCCGGTCCCGCCGCCCTCGCGACGCGCCGACCCTTGTTTCGACGAGGCGACCAGGTCGCCCCCTGTGTCCCGATCCGGGTCAGTGAGCGTGAGCCGCCTTCAACCGTTGCAGTCCCTGTGCCGCCAGATCGGTCAGGGACCTCAGGCCAAGCTCGGAGAAGACGTCAAAGGCGCAGGCCAGGGCCACAGCCGCCCGGTCCAGCCGGCCGTCATCCCGGCCGGTGATCTCGACCCGAGCTTCATAGAGGCGGGCCAGGTTCATCTGGGCCACAGCCCAGGAGGCCGGATCGCGCGTCCCGGGCTGGGCCGAGAGTTCGGTCTTGAAGGCCAGTTCGGCCGCATCGAGCACCGCCAGGTCCGCCGTCAGTTCAGCGCAGCGCGCCAGGCTGAGGGCGCGGTTGTTGGCGACGATGGCGCGCAGGGCCAGGGCCGGCTGGACCTTCAGCACCTGGGTGGCACGGTCATAGCAATTGACCGCCTGCTCAAAGGCGCGTTCGGAGGTCGTGGCCTCCCCTACAGACTGCAGCCCCTGACCAAGCGCCGCCTGGGCACGAGCCCAGTCCATCGGACTATGTTCCATCGACAGCGGCTCCAGCGCCGCCGTCAGGGCCGCGACGCCGTCGGCGATCTGAGCCAGTTCGCCGTCCAGTTCGCCCAGCTGCACCAGGGCGGCACCGCGCAGGCCCTCCAGTCGCGACCAGGTCAGGGGCTCGAAATCGGGATCCAGCGCCGAGGCGGCAGCTGTGGCCTCGGTGATCGCCAACTGGGTCAGGGCGCGGTCCTTGAGGCGCGCACCGCAGGTCAGGATGAGTTCAATACGTGCCGCGCGCTGGTCGGCCAGCAGCAGGCGGGCGGAGCCGCCTTTCAGGCGCTTGGCGGCAGCCAGGGCTCGGAGTGGGGCGTCATAGGCCTGCACCGCAGCCAGGGCCCGATCAAGATTGTTCTCGGCCAGCCCGGCCCGGCCGTCGAGACCGGCGACCAGGGCCATGGCGAGGCCACAGCGCTGGCCCGGCGCTGTCCGCGCCAGGGTCAGGGCTGCTCCGGCCGCAGCATTCAGCCCCTCGTCACCGAACAGATCGGCCCCCAGAATGGCCAGGACAGCCTGCTCGCAGCGGGTTGTCGCCAGAGCCTCCAGGCGGCGCTCGCTCTCGAAAATCTTGCCGGCGGCCTCGGCATGAGAGGCGGCCTTGCGCAGGGCGGCGGCATCGCCGGAGCGACGGGCCAGTTCGCGCCAGGTGACCGCCGCTTCCAGCAGGCGTGCGCCGCGATCGCGGGTCCCGATCCGGCCCGCCGCAACATCGGCCGAACGCGCCTCATTGGTCAGCAGGCGAATGTCGAGGAGTTCAAGCAGCGAGGTGTCGCCACCGGTGAGGCCCTCGCGATGGCCCGTCGCCCGGGACTCCGAACCGGCATCGACGCCGAAGAGACGTTTCAGATCACGACCGAACTCGAACATCGACGCGCATCCCCGTACACGGACCGTCCCACACCGGGACGTCCGGCAAGGGTTCAACGCGTTAGGAGCAAAGCCGGAGCCAACGAACTTAACAAGTGGTTAATAGGTGTTTACAGGCCGTTAACCATAAATAGTCGGGGACTATCGGCAAATCGGCACCATGCAGGCTGTTTTTGGCATTATTGCGCCAAAATGGCACAAATCTTGCTTAAGCCACCTTACCCTGCCCCTTGACCAACCATCGATATTCGAATCCTGTTCATGATGGTGAAAATGACGTTAACCATGAGTTTTAAGGCCTCGTTTACTTTTTGTTCCAGCCTGGCGGCTCCGACCTGGCTCCCCTGCCCCGCGAAACAGGCTAGAATTCCGGACAACCTGCCAGGGAGCTCGTCATGACCATCCTTTTATGGACCGCCAGCCTGTGCCGTCCCGATCCTGGCTATGGCGGCTGGTCCTTTGTCCGGCGCGCCGAGGGCCTGACCGGACCCGAGGCCATCAAGGGTGCAGCCGGCGGCGAGCGACGCACGACCCGCGCTAGGATGTCCCTCACCGCCCTGACCGAGGCCCTGGCCAGCCTGGCAGATCAGCCCGCCGACACCGCGGTGACCCTCTATCTCGATGACCCGGCTCTGCCGTCCGAACTGGTCAGCGCCGACGGGGCCTATGCCACTGCCGAATCCGAGGCCTGGGTGGCCGCGCGCGCAGCGGTCGCGGCGCGCCCCGTCCTGACCCTCGCGCCCCTGACGACCGAGGAGCCGTCCGCCGGTTTTCTGTCCGCCTGGGCCGATTTCGGGCTCGACACGGCCAAGACCCGCGGCAGTTTCAAGGCCGCTATCCCCAAGCCCAACCTGCTGAAGTTCCCGGGTTAGGGGGGCGACGAACCGGACTTCAGCATCGTGATCTCGGCCTCAAGACTGACCACGCGCTGCTGCAATGTCCCCACCCGTTCGGCCAAGGCGACCTCTTGAGCACGGCTGGCCCAGAACCGGGTGACGATGGCGCTGGTCACGGCCTGCCTTATCGCGTCCTGCCCGGCCGGAGTGGCGATCAGGGCCGCATAGTGGGCTGCCTCAGCAACCCGACGCTCCATCGGCCAGTCACGGCGGAGCGAGGCCGCGAAGTGGACCGATGTGACCGACTGCCGTGTTCCGGCCGTGATGCCAGGCGCGGCCAGAAACTTCCGCCACATGGCAAGGTCGGTCCAAAGCCCTTCCGGAGCCGGAGACCAGCCGACCGCGAGAGCGCGATAGGCCTCAAGCCGGTAGCCTGCAGCACTTGGCCCGAAGAGGTTGAAATCCTTTTCGCACATGAGTCGACGCAGGCCTTCGAGCGAAAGATCACCGGCCGTAGACGACAGGGTCCCATCGGCCTCGACCGTGGCATGGGTCAGATTGCCGAACCCGACCTTCTCAAGCAGCAGGCCCATCTCAGTCAGATGGTTGGGCAACCACTGATCATCATCACCGATCTGGCAGACAAAGCGGCCCCGGGCCTGTTCCAGAACGGTATGGCGATGGGCTTCGCCGTGGCGTTCCCCCTTGGGAAAATCAAACACCCGAATCCGGTGGTCGGCCACCGCCATTCGCCTGGCTGCAGCCAGGGTCTCCCGCGGGGCACCGTCACTGATGATCATCAGTTCAAACCTGGACTCGGACTGAGCCTGCACGGACGCGACCGCAAAGGGTAGCAGGTCGGGCGGACGCACAACGGGCAGCAGGATCGTGAACAGGGGCTCGTCCATGCTAGGCCCTCCCGGCGCTCAAGATGGCCTCGATTTCGGTCAGTCGTTCGACAATTAGGAGGCCTTCGGCGGCCGAGCTCATCGGGGCCGGACCCTGGCCGGCGACAAAGTCCAGAAAGCGATCCAGTTCCGCCCTCAGGGGCATGACGTCGCTGGTCATTCGAATGCGTTCCTGCGCCGCCGGATCGCCGGGGGCACCGTCTCGAATGAAGAGGCGCTCTTCATAACCATCCCGAAGCTCCAGACAGCCCCGACTCCCGATGACCAGGCATCGCCGACGGTGCTCCGGACTGGCAATGCCGATATCCAGCATCACATTGGGCAGGCCTGGTCCGCCCAGGTGTGCCGTCATGCCAAGATCAGCCCGCCCGTCTGCCGCCGGGAACGCGGCAATCACCGGTGGAATCCGACCCGTAAGATGCAGGACGATCGAAAGATCATGCGGAGCCAGGATCCAAAGCGCACTCACGTCCCTGTGCGGGTTAGACCAGCCTTGGCGGATCAGGTTGATGCCGAGGACGTCACCAATATTTCCGGCGGCGATTTCTTCGCGCATGGCTTCGATCACGGGATGGTAGCGCCACTTGTCCATGACGAAGAGCCGCTCACCGGCTTGCTCGACCAGACGACGCGCCCTCGCGAGGTCATTGGCCATCGGCTTTTCGACAAACAGGGGCTTGCCGGTGCCGACAAGACCCTCCAGCACATCAGCATGGGTGGCGGTGGGCGTCGCGACCACATAGCCATCCATCTCGGGCAGTTCGGCAGCGTCGTCGACAATGCCGTTCGCGCCGCCCGCCATCGCGCGGTCCCGGGATTCAGCGCCACGCACCGCCACATGAACCTCGACGCCGGCAGCCTTCAGGTCGCGAAGGATGTGGCGCCCCCAACGGCCGCAACCGACCAGTCCGATCCGCATCATTGGTCCAGGGGCAGAAGGGAGAACCGCGCCAGCATGTCCTTGTAAGAACCGGCGGCCGCATCCTTCGGCGACAGAAAGGGATCTGTGCAGGGCCAGTCGAATCCAAGGTCCGGGTCGTTCCAGCGGCAGATCGACTCTTCCGGTCGGACAAAATGGGCCGTGACCCCGTAGACGTGCGTACTGGGCTTGGTGAAGCAAAACCCATGCGAGACGCCGGGCGGGATGACTACAATATGCGGGTCTTCGCCTGTCACCCTCACCGTAGTGGCCCAGCCGAAGGACGGGGATCCGACCCGGCTGTCACGCAGCCCCAGGACCATCTCGCCTGCGATGATGATCAGATAGTCATAGTGGTCGGCATGGGTGTGCACGCCCCGCAGGGTATTGGGGACCGAGTTCACCAAATTCCACTGCAGTGGCCGAGGCCCAAAACCCCATTCTTCCCGATAGAATTCGGCAAATGTGCCGCGTTGGTCTTCATGAACGCGGAGTGGTGCCAGGAGTAGGCCGCCGGGCAGGTCAGCGCCGGTTGACAAGAAGCTTCTGACAGTAGGAATCTGAGTTGGCATGGCTCAAACCTAGCGGTTCTTCAGGCCTTCAGCCAGCCTCGGAGCCTCGCTGAGACGATGGAATTCCACCTTAACGCGAAAACTAGTCCGAGGCCGGATCGTGTAGGCCCCGCCCCTATCCCCGTTCGCGCGTCCGGTCGAACCGCACCTTTGGGAAACGTTCGGCGACATAGCCAATTTCCCAGGACGACTTGCCGAGGAACACCGGCTGGTCGTCGATGTCGGTAGCCATGGCGGTCTTGTGCTTGTCCTGGAAGTCCTCGACATCGGTGCGCGCCCCGCTGATCCAGCGGGCCTCGGCATAGGGGCTGGGCTCGAACATCACGTCGAGCGCATACTCGCCTCCCAGCCGGTCGGCCATGACCTCGAACTGCAGCTGACCCACGGCCCCGACGATGAAGTCGGAACTTCCGAGCATGGGACGGAACAACTGGGTGACGCCCTCCTCAGCCAGCCCCTCCAGCGCCTTTTTCAGGTGCTTGGCCTTCAGCGGATCCTTGACCCGCACCCGGCGCAGGATTTCCGGGGCGAAGTTGGGCAGGCCGGCAAAGCGCAGCAGACCGCTTTCCGACAGGCTGTCGCCCACCCGCAGCACGCCGTGGTTGGGAATGCCGATCACGTCGCCGGCGTAGGCGTCCTCGGCCAGCTCGCGGTCGGACGCGAAGAACATCACCGGCGCATTGACGCTCATCGACTTGCCGGTGTTCTGGGCCTTCAGCTTCATGCCGCGCGT
Organism: Caulobacter henricii; assembly: GCF_001414055.1. Taxonomy (GTDB): domain Bacteria; phylum Pseudomonadota; class Alphaproteobacteria; order Caulobacterales; family Caulobacteraceae; genus Caulobacter; species Caulobacter henricii. The sequence continues at coordinate 2,603,679 of NZ_CP013002.1, forward strand.
GAAGCGGCCGCTGGTCAGACGCAGGAAGGCGATCCTGTCGCGGTGATTGGGGTCCATATTGGCCTGGACCTTGAAGACGAAGCCCGAAACCTCACCGTCACCGGGCGCGACATGGGTCTCGGCACCATTGCGCACGGCCTTGGCCGGATGCGGCGCGGGCGCGTAGGCCCCGATGCCGGCCAGCAGTTCAGCCACGCCGAAATGGCGCAGGGCCGAGCCGAAGAACACCGGGGTCATGTGGCCTTCCAGGAAGCTCTGGACGTCGAACGGCTTGGCGGCCTCGGACACCAGCATGGCTCCCTCCTCGACTTCGGCCTGTTCCTCCGGGTCAAGGAAGCGGCTGATGGCGTTGGAGTTGATGGCCACCGGATCGGGATGGCCTTCATCGTCATTGGAGCTTTTCTTGGCATAGGGAATGAAGGTCTGCTTGCGCAGGTCCAGCATGCCCTTGAAGCGGCCGCCTGATCCGGCCGGCCAGAACAGCGGTGCCGGATCGAGAGCCAGCTTGGACGAGACCTCATCCAGGAGTTCGAACGGATCCTGGGCCTCGCGGTCCATCTTGTTGATGAAGGTGATGATCGGGATGTCGCGCAGGCGGCACACCTCAAACAGCTTCAGGGTCTGGGGTTCGATACCCTTGGCGGCGTCCAGCACCATGATTGCCGCATCGGCGGCGGTCAGGGTGCGGTAGGTGTCTTCCGAGAAGTCTTCGTGGCCCGGCGTATCGAGCAGGTTGAACATCAGACCGTCGTGGTCGAACGTCATCACCGAGGCCGACACCGAGATGCCGCGCTCGCGCTCGATCTTCATCCAGTCCGACTGGGTACGGCGGGTCTGGCCGCGCGCGCGCACCGCGCCGGCCGCGCGGATGGCCCCACCGGCCAGCAGCAGGTTTTCCGTCAGGGTGGTCTTGCCGGCGTCAGGGTGACTGATGATGGCGAAGGTGCGCCGACGGGCGGCTTGAAACACCGGGGACAGGGGCGTGGCAGGAGAAGTGCTCATCCGGGGGACCTATCGCTCCGCGCCCTTTTTGTCACCTTCGGCCTTCAGGCAGGCGACCAAAATGCCCTGCTGGTCCGACTCGATGGCCTCAGGCTCTCACCCGTCACAGGCACGCCGCCTCGACAGAGGCGCGCTGGACGATGGACATGACGGGGAGCTCTGAAAGGGTGCGGCTAGGCCGCCAGTCGACGCCAGACCTGGCGATCGGCCTCGACATTGGTCAGGAAGCCTTCCTTCTGACGGGTCAGGAGCGCGCCCATCACATCAAGGCCAAGCTGGGCATAGCGCAATTGCACCATGCTGGGCAGGCAGCCACGGCCAGGGGCGATGAACAGGGCCGCATTGACTTCCGGAGCCTTGGAAATGATCAGCGAGGCCAGACGCTTGGCCCGCTCCGGGTCCTTCCGGTGCAGCAAGGGCTCCTCGGCATACAGTTCACGGCCCAGCTCACCGACATAGCTCAGGGTGAGCTTCGAAAAACGATCGCGCGGCACCGGCGGCGCAAGTTCGCTCGCATCGAAGCTGAAAACGACATCGTTCATCAAAAAAAGCATGGTGGAGCGGCGTTGATCTCTGTTGCGACGGGACGCCCAGAGATTGCACCGGTCGGGCTTTAAGTCTGGTTTAGGAGCGCGGTTAACGGAACTTAGGCCTAAAGCCGGTGCCCTGGCGCAGGCGGCGGGACCGCTTTGTCCCGACTAGGCTTCCACCGTCTCGGTCAGAAAGTGGCGTCCGTCGCGGTCCTCGATCTCGATCACCCAGATGTCGGGATCGATCCGTGCCGCCCTTTCGGCATAGGCATCCAGATCGGGTTCGAAATCCGACTTGATCGGCTGCATCCAGAAGCGTTCGCCGTCGCCACGCGTGGCCTCGGCGAACAGGCGGGCCCTGTTCTCGCGGCGATCGACGGCCTTGACCAGCACCGCCCCGGCCCGGGCATCGCCCTTGCGCGCCACGGTGGCGAAAGCCCCCGCCAGTTCAGCCCGGCGGATCAGCGCGCTGACCCAGATATCCGTCGAAAGGAGCATGCTAACCGAACCGCAATACCGAGGCCGCTAGGTTCGGCCCTTCAAGTCGGCAAGCATACGAGAAACGACGCGGATGACGTACCCCAAAGGTCGATGGGCGCAATGGACGGGACTGGTGATCGGCGGAACGGTCGCGCTCTTCCCCGGCATCCTGTTCGCCGCTAATGCCGCGGATCAGCTCTATGAACGGACCCTGATGACGGCCGCCGACGGCCGGTGCCGTCTGTTTGCCCCCGCCATCGGCTCGGCCCTGGACGCCGCGCGGGCCCAGGCACGCGGTGCGACCCTCAGGTCCGGGGCCACCCAGGCCCAGGTCGAGGCCCTGGAAGGCCGCGCCCGGTCCAAGGCCGCCGCTGCCGCCTGCAATTCCAAGGACCTGACCACCGCCGCCGAACGGGTGCGCGGAGCCTTTGAAGCCTATGCCACCCTGCAGAAGATGACCTATCCGGGCGACGTGGCCAGCTGGCAGGCCGACCGGCCCGTCTCAGCAACCTTCCCGGTCTGGCGACTGTCGCAACCCAGCACCTTCGGCCCTGACCGGCTAATCTTCGGCCTGGCCGGCCGCGCCAAGGCGGTAATGGCCGTGGCCACCTTCGCAGACGGAGCCCAGCCCTATGCAGCCCGCCTGGTGATGCGCGATCCGGCCCGCACCCAGGGCCCCTATATCGACGCCCGTGGCGGCCGGAGCCTGTCAGCCAAGGTCGCGCCGCGTTCGGCCAGCCAGGTGTTCAATGCCGAGACCCGCGACGAAGCGGCCCTGACCCTGCTGCCGACCGGGGCCAAGACCGGGATGGGTTTCCGCTTCCCGATGGCGGCGGCAGAAGCCCTGTCTCTGCTCGACCCGCGCGAGGCCGTGATCCTGGAGTTCACCTTCGCCGGCCGCAATGGCGGCGATCTGGTGCGCAAGGCCTATGTCGAGGTCGGGGACTTCGCGGCGGGCCGGGCGTTCTTGCGTTAGGTCTGGCGCGGCCGTTACGCGACCATCGCCCCCCCCTAGCGCGGCGAAAACGCAATCACATTGTCGCCGAGGCTGGTTGGCGGCTCGGGGTTCGGCGGCGTGTCCGTGGGCTCCGGTCCGGACGGCGGCTCGGACGGTGGGGTCGGGGCTTTCAGAGGTGCCAGAAGTACCGGCAGGCGCACAGAGACGCTGGTGCCCGCGCCCATCCGACTTTCGATATGCATCTCGCCGCCATGCAGCTTGGCAAAGGCGCGAACCAGAGACAGTCCAAGCCCCGTGCCCTTGGCTCGCTGATCAGCGCCACCGGCCTGCTCATAGGGACGGCCCAGGCGTTCGAGGTCTTCCGGACTGATGCCGACGCCGGTGTCGGCGACCACGATCTCGAGCACGCCGTCATAGCCGTCGGCCGTGACCGTCACCTGACCGCCGCGCGGCGTGAACTTCAGGGCGTTGGAAATCAGGTTCAGGACGATCTGCTTGAGCGCCCGGCGATCGGCATCGACCTCGAGATCATTGGGCGGCAGCACGCCGCGCAACTGCACCCCGGCTCCGTCAGCCTGGACGCGCATCAGCCGCATGGCCGCCGTCATCGCCTCACGGGCATCAAACACGCCCCGCTGCAGTTCGAAGCGCTCGGCCTCGATCTTGGACATGTCCAGCACGTCATTGATCAGGTCCAGCAGATGACCGCCGCTTTCGTGGATCAGTTCCGCGTACTCGCCGTACCGGTCGCTGAGCGGGCCGAACATCCGGGCGCGCATGATGTCGGAGAAGCCCATGATCGCATTCAGCGGCGTGCGAAGCTCATGACTCATATTGGCCAGGAACCGGGCGCGGCCGGCGGCCAGGGCCTCGGCATCGGCGCGGGCGCGGTCCAGATCGGTCTCTCGGGTCCGCTCGACGGTCACGTCGCGCAGCAGGCCGACCAGCATCACCGGCGACACGCGCTGCAGGTCGAGCGCGACAATCCTCTCGACGCCCAGGGCCGGATTGAAGGTCAGGCTGATCTGGCCCTCGCGGAAGGCCCGGGCGATAGCCTCTCCAATCCGCTGGCGGTCATTGGGTGCGGCGGCAGCGGCCAGACCGCGCGTAGCGATGTCCGGCACCATCACCCCCGGCGGGGGCGTGCCGCGCACGTCGGTCACCCGCCCCTTGGTGGTCACGGCGATGGCCAGCTGCGGCAGGCCGTCCAGCATCACCTCGAGGGCGGCCAGTTCGGCAGTATGGCGGACGTCCCGCGCGCCGAAGCGGCGATGGCCGATCAGCAGGCCAGAGGCTAGGCCGAGGCCGGTAGTGGTCAGGGCCAGAAAGCCGAGAATGAAGGCCAGAGCCCCGGTCGGCGGGGTCGGTGTCAAACCAGCAAGTTGCGCCAGGGCCGCGACGCTGCCACCGATCAGAGAGAGAGCGGCACCTTCGGCCAGTCGACGCGACGAGACGAGGGTAGAGGCGGCCGCCACGGGGGCCAGACACCAGGCTGCCATGGCCCCGGAGACGCCGCCGGTCAGCATGGCTGCGGCAGATCCGCCCACCGCCCACAAAACCAGCAGAATCGACTGTATCCGGTCGTCCTCGCGCGGGGTCTCGCCCGAGACCGGCAGGGACAGAAGGGCTGGAGCCGCACCCGCCAGGAACGCTGCCCACACCGGCCAACTGAACTGGCCAGGCAGAAGGGCTGTCGCCAGCGCGGCCAGGGCGATCGCCGCCAGCCAGCCCAGACGCCACAGGCGCGCAGGTCCGAGGCCGCGCTTTGAGCGCGCAGTCCGCTTGTACGGGTCGGGCAGCAGTTCGAATTCCAAACCGAGCGACTCTTTCCATGCGGCACCCATCAGCGCCGTCTCCCAACCCTAACGCGCTTGAAGCCTTCCCTCCAGACCACTCAATCGTCGAGCGATCCTCGCCGGTGCCCGGCCTGTGGACGGAAACGGAATCGTAAGCGCCTGCCCGGTAAGGTTACGACTGCGCCAGAGCGGACAGAAGGTCCGGGAGCCTATCGCATGCCTGAACCGGCGTCCCTCGACGCATCACCCGACTATGACGCCAAGGCCGAGCGACGCGCTGCGGCTCACAGGCGTCGTCGGGCTGCGCTGGACGACCGCAAGCGCTCGTTTCTGCGTATGGTCAGCCATGAACTCCGCACGCCCCTGAATGCCGTGATCGGCTTTTCCGAGATCCTGTCCCGCGAGCTCTATGGTCCCCTCGGCGCGCCCCAGTACCGGGAATATGCGGAGATCGTCCATGACAGCGGCCTGAAGCTGCTGAAGCTGGTCAATCAGATCGTCGAAATTGCCCGGCTCGAGGGCCATGTCACCGACCTCGACCTTGCGCCCGAAGGCCTGGATGAGGCCATTGAGGACGTTGTCGAACAGTACAAAACCGAGAGCGCCCAGCGTCAGGTCACTGTCACTGTTCCAGGGGTAGGAACCCTGCCGACGGTCATGGCCGACAGCCGCGGCCTGCGCACCCTGTTGGGCAATCTGCTGCAGAACGCCATCCATCATTCGCCGGCAGGGGGCGAGGTCTGCATCTACGCCCAGGCCCTGCCAGGCGGCCTGGTCGAGATCGCTCTGGTCGATCAGGGTCCGGGTGTCGAGCCTGAAGAATTGCCACGTCTGCTGCGCCCCTTCGAACAGGGTGGCACCACCCTGACCCGAACCAGCGAGGGTGCAGGCCTTGGCCTGCCGATCGTCGATCTTCTGTCCCGGGCCATGGGTGGCGGATTGCGTCTGACCTCGCGTCCCGGAGCCGGCCTGACGGCACAGGTCACGCTCGCCGAAGCCTGACGCTTGCCAGCGCCCCGCCGCGCGCCTAAGTGGCGGCCATGACACGCCCCATCGACGCCGCTCTCGCAGAACTCGCCGACGAGTTCGAACTGCTGGGCGACTGGGAAGAACGCTATCGCTATGTGATCGAACTGGGGCGGGACCTGGCCCCGCTCAGCGACGCAGAACGGTCAGACAGCAACAAGGTTCTCGGCTGCGCCAGCCAGGTCTGGCTGGTGACCGAGCCCCGGGATGGCGGGATCATCGACTTCCGCGGCGACAGCGACGCCCATATCGTCAGCGGACTGATCGCCATCCTTTTGCGGCTCTATTCAGGCCAGCCCGCGGACGTCATTGCCAGCTTCGACGCCAAGGCGGCCCTGGACAGGCTGGGCCTGTCGGAAGCCCTGTCTTCCCAGCGGTCGAACGGGCTGAAGTCCATGGTCGCCCGCATCCAGCGCGATGCCCAGGCCGTTCTGGGCCAGGGTGCCCGCGGTTAGGCTCCCTAGAAGAACCCCGCTCGATTGCCGATGAACAGGATCGCCACCACCACCAGGAGAAGCTGGATGATCCAGTTCACGGGCGAGGGAATGGGCGACCGCTGAACGACGTAAAGGGCCAGTCCCAGCAGGACCAGGACGACGATGATGATGATCAGGATACTCATGCCAGCTTAACCGCCCGGGTTCCGGTTGGTTCCACGGCCCGCTTGAGGCCGAAGCGGGAAGCGCCTATGGCCTCGCGCAGATGACGTCCGATCCCAAAGCCTTCCGCGTCGCCGCGCTTTACCGGTTCACGCCTTTCGACGAGCCAGCCGCCCTGCAGGGACCGCTGGCAAAGGCCTGCTGCGCCGTCGGCGTCAGGGGCACGCTTCTACTGGCCCGAGAGGGGATCAACGGCACGATCGCCGGCACCGACGCAGCCATCCGGTCCGTACTGGACCATATCCGTGCCCTCCCCGGCTGCAGCGATCTGGAGCCCAAGACCGCCTGGGCCGAGACCATGCCCTTTCATCGCATGAAGGTGCGACTGAAGAAGGAGATCGTCACCCTGGGCTTGCCGGACCTCGATCCCGCGAGCCATGCCGGGACCTATGTCGAGCCCGCCGACTGGAACCGGCTGATCGCCGATCCCGAGGTCCTGGTGATCGACACCCGCAATGACTACGAAGTGGCCATCGGTGCCTTCGAACGGGCCGTGGACCCCAGGACCACCAGCTTCTCGGCCTTTCCCGACTGGTTTCGCAGCTACCGCGCCGGGCTGGAGGCCCAGCGGGGTCCGAACGCCCCACCGCTGAAGGTGGCCATGTACTGCACGGGCGGCATTCGCTGCGAGAAGTCGACTGCCTTCCTGAAGTCAGAAGGCATTGCGGATGTCTTCCACCTGCGGGGCGGGATCCTCGACTATCTGGAGCAGGTCCCCGAGGCCGAAAGCCTGTGGCGCGGCGAGTGCTTCGTGTTCGATGAGCGGGTGGCCGTCGGCCACGGCCTGTCGCCGGGAACCCACGACCTCTGTCGCGGCTGCCGTCGTCCGGTCAGCCCGGAGCAGAAGACCTCCGCGCTCTATGTCGAGGGCGTCGCCTGCCCCGCCTGCCATGACCAGCGCGACGACGCCAGCAAGGCCCGCTATGCCGAACGCCATCGTCAGGTCGCCCGGGCGCGGGATCTGGGCATTGCCCATGTCGGTGCCAGGCTGGACACAAGCGAGGACTGACAGGGCCGAGGGATCGCCTGGTGCGCCCCGGCGTTAAGGCAGGCAATCGTAGCCAGGAGCCTCCCCATGTCCCATACCAACGAAGACCATATCAAGCTCGTCAACAGCCTGGTCGAGACCACCATCGACAGCGCCGAAGGCTATGCCGAAGCGGCCAAGGATGCCGAAAGCGCGCGGTACAAGACACTGTTCCAAGACCGGGCGCAGGAGCGTCGCACCGTGGCCACCGCGCTGCAGGACGAGGTCCGCCGGCTCGGCGGCGAACCCAAGGATGACGGCACGATACTCGCCGCAGCCCATCGGGTTTTCGTCAATCTGCGCGACAGCCTCTCCAAGGGTGACGACGCCGTGATCAACGAGGTCGAGTCCGGAGAGGACTTCATCAAGTCCCGGTACGAAAAGGCCATGAAGGACACCGATGTCGACATCCACACCCGGGCGGTGATCCAGAAGGCCTGGGCCTCGGTGAAGTCGGGCCATGACCAGATGCGCGACATCAAGCACATGCTGAAGCACTGACGACCTGCGCGCGGCGGGATCAAGGGGTCCCGCTGCCCTGCAGGCCTTGTCAGCCAGACCTGCTGAAGCGCCCAGGTCGGAAAGAGCTCAGGCCATGCGATAGTGGCTGACCAGCCGCTGCAGGGCCAGTTTGAGAACCGTCTTGCCTGCCCGCCTCGGCAGGCCCAGGGCACGCTCGGCGGCCTCCAGGGCGGTCCCGGCCAGACAGACATGCTCCAAAATCTCGCGCAGGCCAGGGCCCGCCGCTTCCAGCGCGGCCGCGATCCGGTCCTTGGCGGCCCGGGCCCGTTCGGCGGGTTCCAGGCCGGGACCACGCCCAGCGGACCGGGGCGTCGCGTCCCAGGACATGGTCAGACGGCCGACCGTTCCGGCGCGATGAAAGTCCTCGCGCAGCCGCTCACCCGCCGCCGCCTCGACCGGCGCGAGCCAGGGCCGTCCCTGCCCGTCGCGACGCCGGGCCAGCCAGGCCAGGGGCGACTCGCCCAGATTGGCCCGAAAGGCGGCACGGCCAACACCCGGCTCCTCAAGCAGCTTCTCGCCCTCAATGATCCCAGGTCGCCCCGGCGGTGGCGCAGGACGGCCTAAGGGCGCGAAGACCAGGGTCCAGCCACCCTGGGCTCGGGGCTTCAAGGACGCCAACCGCACCAGCACCTCAAAGGCCGGCTCATCGATGACCAGCATCGGACGCCGCCGACGATTGGGTCCCAGTCGCACGGCATAGCCCAACGGTGCGGCCTCGATCACCGCGCCCGGCCGGGCAAGAAGCCGGGCCGCACGATGGGCCAGATGCTCGGTCGCCAGATCTGGGGCTCCGCTCATAGCGCGCCCTCCAGAACCCGACGCGGGGCCTGGCGGAGGCATTCCTCCAGTGCGGCCAGGCGGGCATCAAACCCGGCATCCTCGCGCAGATCCTCGATCCTGTGACAGGCATGGGCACAGGTTGTGCGGTCCCGGCCAAAGGCAAAAGCCACCCGGTTCAAGGGCCAGTGAAAGGTGACATGGGTCAGATAGATGGCGATCTGCCGCGCGCGCGACGCGGCCAAGCTGGTGCGCTTCTGGGCCGCGATATCCCCGGGCGAGACATCGGTCGCCAGGGCGACCAGATGGGTGACGAAGGCAACCGCGAGGCGGTCGCGGCGAGGATCGGGTGTGACCCCCAAGACCTCTTCGAGAGCAAGAACCAACATGGCGTCCTCAAATCTAATGGGCGATCATGCGACCACGACTCGATGTTAGGTTGAATTTCGTCGATGAGGATAATTTTCCTATCGTGACGCACAAGTAGGAAAATAAGCCGTTGAAAACCCTACGTCCGACTTTGTCCTATCCCCGTTCAACAACGGGGATAAGGTCGATGGCGCGATAGGTGGCGAGCATGGCTTTGCGCCATTCAGGGCCCGTCGCCGCGCCTTCGGCCCGCAGAGCCTGACAGGCCGCCAGAGCTGCGGCCTGTCCAGTGACAGGGTTTTCGGCCAGCAGATGGGACGGGCATCGGGCGCGCAGCGCCTCGACGAGCGCCGCCGGCGGAGCTTGGCCCTCCGCCAGCCACTGCTCGGACCTCTGGAACCCGTCACCACAGAGGCGCTCGAACATGGACTGCGAACCGGACTGCAGCCGGACATGTCCCTCGGGATTGATCCCGATCATGGGGAAGGCTGGAGCAAGGGACGGAAGCGCATGATTGGCGTAGATCCGCATGCCCCAGTAGGATCCGGCAATCCGCGCAAAATGAGGAACATCCTCGATCTCGGCGAACCCGGACTCCTGCACGGGCAAGATCTCGATCTTGGGCTTTTTGACATCAACCGTGTCGTTGGCGACGTCGATATAGAGCCCGCCGAACTGGAACGCGTTCTGAAAGTATTTCTCCCGCAGTGCGCCCCAAAGATGCCGCCCGGAACCTCCATTGCGGAGGAAGGCGCTGATGGCGCGCTCACCCGGGCCGACAGGGCGCGCGAGCCGCTTGCGCAAGCGTTCGGCGACATCTTGCGAGATCTCCCAGCAATAGCCGAGGGGATAGGGCTTGCCATAACGGCGGGCACCGTCTCGTCCGAGGGCCTGGTCGGTCTCGACGCGTAAAGACAGCAGGGCCTGCTCGATCTCAGCGATGGCCGGGATCAGAAAGCGGTCGGTCAGGGCGGATTCGCGAGGCGTAACCACTAGCGTAGTCAATGTCGTCTGCGGCAAGGGGGACTTCAATCTTCAAACCCGCTCGGGACGGCAGAGCAACACGCCCGGGTGTCGGGCAGACCTAGTTGGCGGGTAAAGCATCGAGGCCCAAAGACTGTCCAGCCGGAATAATCGCGCCGCGACAGGTGACCACGCGCCCTGCCAGGGCATGAGCCCGCGCCACGGCTGTCTCAATCGGCAATCCCGCAAGCCTCGCCGACAGATAGGCGGCATTGAAGCTGTCGCCCGCCCCTGTCGTGTCCAGTGCCTTCACTCGGGGTGGAGCCGGGGTGGCCGTGCGGCCCTCAGGCCTGTGGACATTGACCGCATGACTTTCGTCGCGGGCGACGACCTCGCCCCCACCTGCCGCCCACTGCGCGGCGAGGTCCTCGGCCTCTCGGCCGTAGAGCGGTCGCGTATCCTCGCTGCTGAGAGAGATGTAGCGACAGGCGGGAACCACGCCGTCCAGCGCCGCTCGGGCCGCCTCGGGACCGGGCCACAGGGCGGGGCGATAGTTGAAGTCGAGGGCCACGGCCACGCCCAGGGAATGGACATAGGCCAGGACGTCCTTCAGCCGCGCCCGGCCGATATCGCCGATGACCGCCAGGGTGACGCCGGACAGGTAGACAAGATCACTGGCCCTGGCCGCCTCGATCAACTGGTCGGCGGTATGTTCAGAAAACAGGTCGCGGATAGGGGCCCGTTCACGCCAGTAGTGGAACTTCCGCTCGCCGCTGTCGTCCAGGACGATGGCATAGAGGCCCGGCAGGCGATTGCTGACCTCACGGATCAGGCGGGTATCCAGCCCCTCGCGCCGCATGGCCGCCAGGACACCGTCACTGAAGGGATCACCCTGGCCCAGGGCCGTGCAATAGGCGACCTGATCACCGAGCCGGGCCATATAGACAGCAGTATTGAAGGTGTCGCCGGCAAAGCCCATCCGGTAGAGCGGCGCGCCGTCGCCCGACAGGCCGTCCGGCGACATCTCGACCATGCATTCGCCGAGCACTGTGATTTTGGCCATGACACCGGTTTCTCACTGGATCTGCGGCAGTCTTAGAGTGTTTTCGCCGGCGGAGTTAGGGGGCACGGACGGGTTTTGCTTCGCCTTCTGAGACCCGCCGTCCTGCAGGATCCGCCCACCGGCTCAGCTTGCCGGAAACCTGGAAAAGGTCTCGGTTGACGCCAGGATCAGGTGGTCCGCCACAGCATTTTCGCGATGCGGATTGCCACGGGCGTAGTCCGCGGACGTGACCATGTCGAGAAAGGCGGCGCGCGACGGATACCGAACGAGGACGATGTAGTCCCACAGAACCGTCGAGGGCGGGCCAATCGCGACACCTTCAGGCTTGCCGCTCCAGAGAATTGCGCCGCCGAGGGCCTTGATCAAAGGCACTGTATTGGCGCTGTACCGAAGATAGGCATCCCAGCCCGTGCCATCGCCGTCGGCAGAATGCTCGCGAAAGCGCAGGAAATTGACCATCACGACCGGCCCGTTGTCGGGCAGGTCGCGCACAAGCGCCTCATTGACGTGAACTGGCAGGGACATCGAACCGACTCTCTGTGAACCTCGAGCCTGAAACAGGACTGCTGACGGACCTGCCGCCCTGACGCGGGCGGCGGGGGTTAGGGCTTCTGTTGCTGGGCAATCCAGGCGTCGATCTTCTGCTCCAGGACCGCCATGGGCAGTGAGCCCTGCAGGAGCACCGCATCGTGGAACTTGCGCTCGTCGAACCGGTCGCCAAGCGCGGTTTCAGCCCGCTTGCGCAGTTCGAGGATCTTCAGCTCACCGATCTTGTAGGCCACAGCCTGGCCGGGCCAGGACACGTAGCGGGCCAGCTCGACCTCGATATTGACCGGCGACAGGGCCGTATTGTCGGTGAAACAGGCGCGTGCCTGCGCCAGGCTCCAGCGCTTCCAGTGGATGCCGGTATCGGCCACCAGCCGGCAGGCCCGCCACATCTCGTACGACAGGCGGCCGAACAGTTCATAGGGATCGCGATAGATCCCCATCTCCTCGCCCAGCCATTCGGAATAGAGGCCCCAGCCCTCACCGAAGGCATTGAAATAGAGGCCCTTGCGGAACTCGGGCACACCCGTCTGTTCCTGGGCCAAAGAGGTCTGGGTGTGATGCCCGGGCGCGCCCTCGTGCAGCACCAGGGCCGGCAACTCGTACAGCGCCCGCTGGTTCAGCTCGGAGGTATTGATCATCAGCCCCCCGGCCCGTCCGACCTTGGGATCTCCGCCGAAGTAACGGCCCGTTGTGTAGCCCTTCTCGATGCTGGCCGGCACCGGTCGCACGCCATAGCTCAGGCGCGGCAGGACACCGAAATGGGCCGGCAGCTGGTCATCGGCGCGCTTGGCGATCTCGCTGGCCTTTTCCAGCAGCTGCTGGCGGCTGGTCGGGTAGAATTTCGGGTCCTTGCGCAGATAGGCGATGAACTCCGGCAGCGTGCCCTTGAAGCCGGTCTGGGTCATCACCGTCTGCATCCGGGCGCGGATGCGCGCGACCTCGCTCTGGCCGATCTCATGGATCTGGTCCGGCGTCATGGTCGTGGTCGTGTGGCGACGGGCCAGGAAGGCGTAGTAGCGCTGGCCATCGGGCAGATCGACGGCGGCCAGGCTCTTGGCGGCCTTGGGCAGATACTCGGTCTCCATGAAGGTGACGAAGCCGGCTCGGGCCGGGGCGACCTTTTCGGCCAGCACCTTTTCGCCCTGCGCGATCAGGGCCGCCTTGCGGTCGGCGGGCACGCTGGTCGGCAGCGCGCGCAGGGGCGCCAGCAGCGGCTCTTCCGCCACCGGAGTCGCCGCCATGCGCCTAGCGCGATCGAGCACCGACTGCGCGGTGGGAGTGGCCTGAACGAAACCGGTATCGATGCCGCGCCGGGCATTGGCGATATTTGCGTCGTACCAGTCAGGGGTTTTGGACAGAAGCTCCAGCCACTTGGCGGCCTCGGCCTCATTCTTCAGACGCATGCCATTGGCGCGATACAGCAAGGTGACGTCGAAGCCGCCGTCGCTGCTGAACGGCATGCGCGACTCATCGAACGACAGGCCCTCGAGGCGCTCGGAAATCGCAAAATTGAGCAACTGGAGGGTCAGGCGCTCATCGGGATCAAGGCGCTCGACGATGACGCCGGTCAGCAGGCTCTGGGCATAGGACAGCTTGGCCTTGCGGGCCGCATCGGCCGCCGGCCCTACCGGTGGCAGCCGCCAGCGCGCAGCCTCGGCGCCGCCCCCGTCATCGTCCTCGCCGCCGGCGTTGGCCGCTTCATAGGTCTTGATGGCCTGGGACAGTTGGTCGCCATCAGGATGGGCCCAAGCGGCGCTCCCCGTCATCAGGGTGGCTATCATCAGGCCAGAAACAGCCCAGCGAACAGGATGGCGGTTGGTCATGAACTTCCCCGGAAACGCGATGCAAAAGCGTTAGATCAGGAATCGAGACGAGGCCAAAGGCGGCTCGCCGCTTTTTGGGCGGCCTTGACGAGTCTGATCTGCGGGGTCCTAAGAGAAATTGGAGCGGGCGAAGAGATTCGAACTCTCGACCCCAACCTTGGCAAGGTTGTGCTCTACCACTGAGCTACGCCCGCATCCGGATTTCTCGGGTCTCGTTCCACTCTCCGAACCGGGAGAAATGGAGCGGGCGAAGAGATTCGAACTCTCGACCCCAACCTTGGCAAGGTTGTGCTCTACCACTGAGCTACGCCCGCATCGTGGAAGCGAAAAAACCGCCCCGCGACGAGGAGGCGGCTTATGGCAGAGCGTTCTCGCCTTGGCAAGCGCCCTTTGAGGGGTTGCGGAGCGCGGTCTTTCAGGGGCTCATTCAGCCCCTGTTTTTCGGGGTTGCGGAGTTTCGGCCTTGCGTCTGTTCGTGTTCGGTCTGGGCTATGTCGGCGCGGCTTTCGGCCAGGCACTGCAGGCTCGGGGCTGGGATATCGCCGCCACGGCACGCTCGCCGGAACAGGCGGCGAAGCTGCGGGCGGCCGGGATCGAGCCTGCCGATCCCGATGACCGTGACGCCATGGCGGCGGCCCTGTCCGGGGCCAAGGCGGTCCTGGTCACCGCCCCGCCCGGCGAAAGCGGCTGTGCAGCCCTGGAATCGGTGATCCCCGCCCTGGCCCAGTCGGGGGCCTTTCCCGACTGGATCGGCTATCTGTCGACCACAGGCGTCTATGGCGACTTTGAGGGTCGCTGGGTGTTCGAGACCTCGCCCCTCAAGGCCCAGTCGGTCGAGGGAGCCCGCCGGGTCGGGGCCGAACGCGACTGGCGCCAGGTCGGACGCGGCATGGGCCTGACCGTGACCACCTTCCGCCTGCCCGGCATCTACGGTCCAGGCCGCAGCGCTCTGGATCGCCTGCGCGCCGGCGAAGGCCGTCGTATCGTCAAGCCGGGCCAGGTGTTCAGCCGGATCCACCTGGACGACATTGTCTCGGGCCTTCTGGCCTCGCTGGACCAACCCCGGGCCGGAGGCATCTATAATCTCTGCGACGACGAGCCGGCCCCGCCGCAGGACGTGATCGAATATGCGGCCAAGCTGCTGGGCATTGCCGTTCCGCCCGACCTGCCCTTCAACGCCCTGGGCCTGTCGCCCGCCACGCGCCGCTTCTATGCCGAGAACAAGCGGGTCTCGAACGCTAGGGCCAAGGCGGAGTTGGGCTGGCGGCCCAAGTATCCGACCTATCGCGAGGGATTGAGGGCGATTCTGGAGCGCGAGGCCTAGGCGCTCACCCTCTAGGGAAGTCTCTCGAAGCCCCCTACTCCTCGTCCGGCCCGATATCCGCCGCCGCCCAGGCCGCCGCAGAGGCCAGGCTCGCGCCCCGCGCCCTGGCGGCCCTGGCCAGCCGCCGTGCAACCGGGTCGTCATCGACCTCGACCAGTGACCGCGCTTCGACCACCGCTGCAACCAGCCGCTCCAGATCCTGCGGCCGGGACAGCCGGTGATCACCGTCCCGGATCAGGGTGAAGACCACATCGTCGCTCTTCAGGGCATTGACTAAGGTCAGCGCATGGCTCCACGGCACGTCGGGATCGGCGCCGCCCTGCAGAACCCGCACCGGAACCTCGATCGGAACCTCGCCCTGGAGGATCGACCACCGCGCGCCGTCTTCCAGCAACTGCCGGGTGATGGCGTAGCCGCCGTCGTCATAGTCGGAAGGCCGGATCCAGAAGCCGTCCCGGGCGATGGCCGCCCTGGCGTCCGGCGACAGTTCCGGCTCCATCAGTTTCTCGGTGAAGTCCGGGGCCGGCGCGATCAGCACCATGGCCTTGACCCGTTCGGGCCGGGCCATGGCGGCCAGGCAGGCGATCCAGCCGCCCATCGACGAGCCGACCAGCACCAGCGGCCCCTCGGTCAGATCGTCGATCACGGCCAGGGCGTCCTCACGCCAGCGGCTGATCGTGCCGTCGCGAAACTGGCCGTCGGACTCGCCATGGCCGAAATAGTCGAAGCGCAGATAACCGCCGCCTGTGGCCTCTGCGTGATCGGCCAGGACCTGGGCCTTGGTCCCGGTCATGTCGGAATGAAAGCCGCCCAGCCAGACGACCATCGGGCCTTCGCCGGCCACCCGGCGATAGGCGATGCGCTGATTGTCGTCGCGAACCAGAAACTCCGGGGATTCGGTCATGGCGCGGCCTCGTTCCTTTCGCTAACTAAACGCGTCATCTCAGCCGAGAGTCGCGTGCCCGACCTACCCGCCGATTTCACCTTGCTGCAGGTCACCCCCGAACTGGAAACGGGCGGAGCCGAGCAGACGACGATAGATGTCGCTCGCGCCGTCGTGGCGCAAGGCGGCAAGGCGTTGGTCGCAACAAAGGGCGGACGCATGGCCGCCCGCCTGGAAGCTGACGGCGGCCGACTGGTGCAGATGCCGGCCCAGACCAAGAACCCGCTGGTCATGCTGGGCAATGCTGCTCGGCTGGTCGACCTGATCCGCCGTCAGAAGGTGACTCTGGTGCATGCCCGTTCCCGAGCCCCGGCCTTCAGCGCCCTGTGGGCCGCCCACGCGACCAAAGTGCCGTTCGTCGCCACCTATCATGGCGTCTATAATGCCCGCTCCAATCTGAAGCGCTGGTACAACGCGGTCATGACGCGGGGTGACCTGGTCATCGCCAATTCGGAATACACCCGCGCCCATGTCATCCGGGAACACGGGATTGCTCCGGAACGGGTGGTGGCCATCCCGCGCGGCGTGGACCTCAAGCGCTTTGAGCCCGATCAGGTCAGTGCCGAGCGGCTCGAGACCCTTCGCTCCGCCTGGGGTCTGGCGGCCGACGAGCCCCGGCTCAAGGTCGTGCTGGCCGGGCGGCTGACGCGCTGGAAGGGACAGTCCCTGCTGATTGAGGCCATGGCCCGACTAAAGGCAGCAGGTGACCCGGAGGTCCTGCTGTTGCTGGTCGGCGATGACCAGGGCCGCAAGGCCTATCGCGGTGAGCTTGAAACCCAGATCGCCGCCGCCGGTCTGCAGGACGATGTGAAGATCGTCGGCCATTGCGATGACATGCCGGCCGCCTATCTGTTGGCGGACCTGGCGATCGCGCCGTCCCTGGAGCCCGAAGCCTTCGGCCGCACGGCGGTCGAGCCCCAGGTGATGGGACGGCCGGTCCTGGCGGCCGATCACGGTGCCGCGCGCGAGACGGTCGTCCCGGGCGAAACCGGCTGGCTGGTGGCTCCGGGCAATGCCGAAGCCTGGGCTGCTGCCCTGGAGACGGCCCGGCAGGCGGGTCCGTCGAACCGACACGCCATGGGCCAGGCCGCCCGGGCCCGTGCTCGGCGGTTGTATTCAGTGGACGCCATGTGCGAAGCCACCTTGAACGTCTATGCGCGCGTACTGGAAGCCAGAGTTTTGGAGCGGAGACCGTGAGTAAGGAAATCAAGAAGGTCCTGGTGATCAAGCTGGGGGCCCTTGGCGATTTCGTGCTCGCACTGGCGGCGATGAAGAAGATCCGCCAGGCCCATCCCAAGGCCAAGATCACCCTTCTGACCACGCCCCCGTTCGAAGCCCTCGCCAAGCTCAGCCCCTATTTCAACAGCGTCGAAACCGACGGTCGCCCGATGGATTTCGGCGACATCACCCGGATGCTGGGCCGCCTGCGCACGGCCCGTTACGACCGCGTCTATGACCTGCAGACCAACAGCCGCACCAACTGGTACTATCAGGCCCTGCGGCCGTTTCCGCCGCAGTGGAGCGGCATCGCCTTTGGTTGCTCGCACCCCCAGCGCGGTACGGCCCGCCAGTCGATGCACACGCTGGAGCGCCATGCCGACCAGCTGCGCGCCGCGGGCATCTGGCCTGATGCTCCGGTGGAACCCGGCAATGCCCCGCCGCCGGACCTGTCTTGGATTCTGCGACGCCACAAGGAAGCGCGCCCGGTTGCCGGTGCCGCCGCCCCGCGTCCCTATGTGCTCTTCGTCCCCGGTGGCTCGGCGCACCGGCCGGAAAAGCGCTGGCCTGTGGAGGCCTTTGCCCAGCTGGGCTCGCTTCTGAAGGCGCGAGGGCTGGACATCGTCATCATCGGCGGTCCGCAGGAAAGCGCCATGGCCCGGCAGATCCAGAAGGCGGTCGGCCAGGCCCGCGACCTGACCGGACGCACCGACTTTGCCCAACTGGCCGTCCTGGGGGCCAAGGCGGCCCTTGTGGTCGGCAATGATACCGGCCCCACGCACCTGCTGGCCGCAGCGGGGGCCCCGACGATCGCCCTGTTCTCCGGCGCTTCGGATCCCGAACTCTGTGGCCCGCGCGGCCATGTGGCGGTCATCCGGTCGCCCGACCTCAAGGCCCTGCCGGTCTCGACTGTGGCCAGCGCGGCCATGTCCCTGCTGCCGTAATCTTCGGGGCCCAAAGACCCCGGAAAGTCGGCCGATACAGGGTCTGAAAACCGGCCCTGCCGGCCCGTCGATCGAGCTTGCGTCCAAATGGATTGGACGCACGGACGCCTGTTTGGCTCGCGCCGCTTGATAGGGGGCACCCGACAGGTCATATATCACTTTCTCGCCGCGCGCCTTCGCGCAGCGCGACTACCTTCAACTGTACCGGAGCCGCCCCTATTCGCCGTCCTATGCAAACGCCGCCCGTCAAAGACGGACCGCGTATCAACGATGAAATCCGCGTCCCGCGCGTCCTGCTGATCGACCAAAACGGCGAGAAGCAAGGCGAGATGCCGACCGCCTCCGCCCTCGAAGCGGCCGAGGAAGCTGGCCTGGACCTGGTGGAAATCGTTCCGAACGCCAATCCTCCCGTCTGCAAGATCCTGGACTACGGCAAGTTCAAGTTCCAGGAGCAGAAGAAGAAGAACGAGGCGCGCAAGCGGCAGAAGATCGTCGAGCTCAAGGAAATCAAGCTCCGGCCCAATATCGACATCCACGATTACGAGGTTAAGGCCAAGGCCATGACCCGGTTCTTCGAGGAGGGCGACAAGGTCAAGGTGACCCTGCGCTTCCGCGGCCGTGAAATGGCGCACCCGGAACTGGGCATGAAGCTGCTGATCAAGGTGAAGACCGACTTCGAGGAAATCGCCAAGGTCGAGTACGAGCCGCGCATGGAAGGCCGGCAGATGATCATGATCCTAGCCCCCAAATAGGGCGGCCAGCGGTCAGATAGACAAACGCCCCGGCCTTGGCCGGGGCGTTTTGCGTTCGGGGGCGGCGCGCCAGGTCGTCGCGGTTGCCAGATTGCCGTCGCGGACGACAGCGAATGGGCGTATTCCGGCGGCCCTTCGAAAGCGCCGACCATGTCCCAGACCGCCTCCCCCGCGCCGTCCGCCCATAGCGCCCGCGCGCTGTATGTCCTGCTGCTGGTGGTGTTCATCAACCTGGTCGGGTTCGGGCTGGTTATTCCGCTGCTACCCTTCTACGCCCAGTCGCTGAAGGCTGAGCCCTGGCAGATCACGGCGCTGTTTTCGGCCTACAGCCTGGGCCAGTTCTTTGCCGAACCCTTCTGGGGAAGACTGTCTGACCGCATCGGTCGTCGGCCGGTGCTGATCGTCACCATCCTGGCCAATACCCTGTCCTATATCGCCCTGGCCTTTGCCCCCAACATCCTGGCCGCCTTCGCCATCCGGCTGATCGGCGGGTTTGCCACCGGCAATATCTCGACCATCCAAGGCTATATGGCGGACGTCACCCCGCCGGAGAAGCGCGCGGGGCGTATGGGTCTGCTGGGTTCGGCCTTTGGGGCCGGCTTCGTGGTCGGACCGGCCCTGGGCGGCCTTCTCGCCCATCCGGAAGCTGGACAGATCGGCTTCCAGATCCCGCTCTTTGCGGCCGCCGGCATGGCCGCCCTCGCCGCCCTAGGCGTCTTCCTGTTCGTCGTCGAAAGTCGCGCGCCCAGCGCACCGGATGCGCCGCGCCCCCATCGCCGCGAAGCCCTGCAGGCCGCCAGGAGCCATCCTGTCCTGTCGCGCGTCCTGCTGGTCACCCTGGTCTCGACCGCCGCCTTTGCGGGCATGGAATCGGTCTTTGGCCTGTGGACCCATGCCCGCTTCGACTGGGGCCCGCGCCAGGTTGGCCTGTGTTTCGCCGTTATCGGGATCGTCGCCTCGATCGGCCAGGGTGTCGTGACCGGCCGGCTGGCCCGGCGATTTGGCGAGCCTTTGGTCCTGACCACCGGCCTGTCGATCATTGCCCTGAGCCTGGCCATGACTCCTTTCGCGACCAGCGGCACGGTCGTACCGCTGTTCGTAGGCCTGACGGCCATGGGACAGTCCCTGGTCTTTCCCTGTGTCGCCGCCCTGATTTCGCGCGCTACCCCGCCGGACCAGCAGGGCGAGATGCTGGGCCTGAACATGGCCGCAGGCTCGCTGGCCCGCATGGGTGGCCCCCTGCTGGCAGGTCCGCTGTTTGGCCTGAACATCGCCGGCCCCTACTGGTTCGGGGCCCTGTTGACCCTGCCGGCGATCTGGCTGGCGGCCAGTCTGGCGAAACGGGCAAAGACGGCGGCTTGAACCATAACCCCCTCCGCCCTTGCCTTCCCCGACTCTTTCCCGTACTAACCCCGCCTTTCCGGAACCGCCTGGCTTATTGGCATGCCATGGCGGTTCGTCTTGCTATCCCAGAGGACGGGGCGAAAGCTCCGACGCGAAATGCCTAAGTTGAAGACCAAGTCGGGCGCTAAGAAGCGCTTCAAGATCACGGCCACGGGCCTGCTGAAAGCCGGCGTCGCCGGCAAGCGTCACCGTCTGATCGGCCACAACGGCAAGTACATCCGCCAAAACCGCGGCACGAAGGTCATGAGCGAATCCGACGCCAAGACCATCCGTTCGTACCTGCCCTACGGCCTTTAAGAGGAGCGCTGACACATGGCTCGCGTCAAAAGGGGCGTCACCGCCCACGCCAAGCACAAGAAGGTTCTTGAGCAGGCGAAAGGCTTCTACGGCCGCCGCAAGAACACCATCCGTACCGCCAAGGCCGCCGTCGACAAGGCCGGCCAGTACGCCTACCGCGACCGCAAGGTCCGCAAGCGCGCCTTCCGCTCGCTGTGGATCCAGCGCATCAACGCCGGCGCCCGCACCGAAGGCTTCACCTACTCGCAGTTTATCCACGGCCTGGACGTGGCGGGTATCGTGATCGACCGTAAGGTTCTGTCGGATATCGCGGGTAACGACCCTGCTGCGTTCAAGGCCATTGCTGACAAGGTCCGCACCGCCCTGGCCGCCTAAGGTCTTTTTCGGATCCCAGGATCCGATTGCGATCTGAAAAGCCCCCTGGTGCGAACCGGGGGGCTTTTTGCTGCGCGCTCCCCTACTCCGCCCCGCCCGAATGCTCTAGACGGAAGCCCGTCATGACCGATCTCAAAACCCTCGAATCCGATGTGCTGGCGCAAGTCGCCGCTGCCACCGACCTTGTCGCCCTCGACGCCGTGCGCGTCGCCGCCCTGGGCAAGACCGGCTCGATCTCCGGCCTGCTGAAAACCCTCGGCGCGATGAGCCCCGAAGAGCGCAAGGATCGCGGCGCGGCGATCAATGCCCTGCGCGATGTCGCCAGCGCGGCGATCGCCGGGAAGAAGGCCGCGCTGGAGGCTAGCGAACTCGATGCGCGGCTGGCCAGCGAGACCCTGGACCTGTCCCTGCAGCCCCCCTATCGCCGCAAGGGCTCAGTCCACCCGACCATGCAGACCATGGACGAGATGGTCGCCATCTTCGCCGAGATGGGTTTCGCCGTGGCCGAGGGCCCGGACATCGAGGACGACTTCCACAATTTCACCGCCCTGAACTTCCCGCCCAAGCACCCGGCGCGGGAAATGCACGACACCTTCTTCTTCAATCCGAAGGAATCGGGCGAGCGGATGCTGCTGCGCACCCACACCAGCCCCGTCCAGGTGCGGACCATGGTGTCGCAAAAGCCGCCGATCCGGATCATCGCCCCAGGCCGCACCTATCGCTGCGACAACGACGCCACCCACACGCCGGTGTTCCACCAGGTCGAGGGTCTGGTGATCGACAAGGGCATCCATATGGGCCACCTGAAATGGACCCTGGAGACCTTCCTGGCCCGGTTCTTCGAGACCGACGCGGTGACCACCCAGTTCCGTCCGCACCACTTCCCGTTCACCGAGCCCTCGGCCGAGATGGACGTGCAGTGCGATCGCAGCGGCGGCGAGATCAAGATCGGCCAGGGCACGTCGTGGCTCGAGATCCTGGGCTGCGGCATGGTTCACCCCAATGTCCTGCGGGCCTGCGGCATCGATCCGGACGAGTACCAGGGCTTTGCCTTCGGCATGGGCGTCGACCGTCTGGGGATGCTGAAATACGGCATGCCCGACCTGCGCGACATGTGGTCGTCCGACAGCCGCTGGCTGGCCCACTACGGCTTCAGCGCCTTCGCCGCGCCGAACGCCGCCAGCGGCCTCAGCTGATGCAGCTTCCCGCCAGCACCTTCACGGCTGTCGACTGGGCGGCGATCACTCCGACGCTCCATCCGGGCGAGACCGGCCAGGCCGAGTGGCGCACACTCAACGTCGGCGACATGCGCCTGCGTCGTGTGGACTATTCGCCGGGCTATCTCGCCGATCACTGGTGTGACCGCGGCCATGTGATCTTCGTGCTGGAAGGCGAACTGACCAGCGAGCTGAAGGATGGTCGCAAGACCGTCCTGACCGCCGGCATGAGCTATCACGTCTCCGACTTCGGCGACCCCGCCCACCGCTCGTCGACCTCGGTCGGCGCCAAGCTTTTCATCGTAGACTGACCCATGAAATTCACCCTCTCCTGGCTCAAGGACCACCTCGACACCGAGGCCTCCGCCACCGACGTTGTCGCCGCCATGACCATGGCCGGCCTCGAGGTCGAGCACGTTACCGATCCGGCCACCAAGCTGGCGGCCTTCACGGTCGCCAAGATTGTTGAGGCCGTTCAGCACCCCAATGCCGACCGCCTTCGCGTCTGCCAGGTCGACACCGTCGATGGTCGCAAGGAGATCGTCTGCGGTGCGCCCAATGCCCGCGCCGGCCTGACCACCATCTATGCCCCGATCGGCGCTTATGTGCCGGGCCTCGGCGTGACCCTGGTCGAAAAGCCGGTGCGCGGCGTGGTCTCCAACGGCATGCTGTGCTCGGCCTCCGAGCTGGAAGCCGCCAGCGAGAGCGACGGCATCATGGAGCTGCCGGACGACCTCACGGTCGGTACACCGGCCGCCACGGCCCTGGGCCTGGAAGCCGTCATCGACTTTGAGGTCACCCCCAACCGTCCCGACTGGCTGGGCGTCGCCGGCATTGCCCGCGACCTGGCCGCCGCTGGCGTCGGCACGCTGAAGGACCTGTCGATCACGCCGGTGCCAGGAACCTTCCCCTGCCCGATCACGATCAAGGTCGATGGCGAGGCCTGCCCGGTCTATGCCGGTCGCCTGATCAAGGGCGTCAAGAACGGCCCGTCGCCCAAGTGGCTGCAGGACCGCCTGCTGGCCATCGGCCTGCGCCCGATCAGCGCCCTGGTCGATATCACCAATCTGGTCAGCTATGACCGCGCCCGGCCGCTGCATGTCTATGATGTGGCCAAGCTGTCGGGGAGCGAGATTTCGACCCGCTTTGGGCGTCATGGCCTCAACGGCGACGAGCACCTGATCGCCCTCGACGGCAAGACCTATGAGCTGACCCCCGAGATCTGTGTGATCGCCGATGCGACGGGCGAGCGGCCGATCGGCCTGGGCGGCGTCATGGGCGGCGAAAGCACCGGCTGTGGCGACGAGACCACCGACGTCTTCGTCGAAAGCGCCTGGTTCGAACCCATCCGCGTCGCCCAGACCGGCCGCACCACCGGGATCAACAGCGACGCCCAGTACCGCTTCGCCCGCACGGTCGATACCGGCTCGGTGGTTCCCGGCGTCGAGCTGGCCACCCGGCTGATCCTCGAGCTGTGCGGCGGTGAGCCCTCGCACATAGTGGTGGCCGGCGAGGCCCCGGCCGCCCCGGTCGGTTTCGCCTTCGAGCCTGACTATGTCGAGCAGCTGTCCGGCCTGGCGGTGACGCCCGAGCAGACCCGCCAGATCCTCAGCGCCCTGGGCTTCGACATCGTGCTCGGCTCGCCCTGGACCGTGACGCCGCCGACCTTCCGCCGCGATGTGGAGGGCAAGGCCGACCTGGTCGAGGAAGTCGCGCGCATCGCCGGCTATGGGGCCCTGCCCTCGACGCCCCTGCCGGAGGTCCCTCGCGCCGTCGGCGGTATCCTGACGCCCAAGCAGGCCCGGTCCCGCGCGGCCCGCCGCGCCCTGGCGGCCGCCGGCTACGCCGAAGCCCTGACCTGGAGCTTCACCAACCAGAAGACCGCTGCCCTGTTCGGCGGCGGCGCGGCCGAGCTCGTCCTGGCCAATCCGATCGCCTCGGAACTGGACTGCATGCGTCCGTCGCTGCTGCCCAACCTGATCGAGGCCGCCGGTCGCAATGCCCGCCAGGGCTTCCCCGATGTGGCCCTGTTCGAGATCGGCCCGACCTTCCACGGCGACCGTCCGCAGGACCAGCGCACCGTGGTCGCCGCCATCCTGGTGCCCCGCGCCCCGCGCGGCTGGGACAAGGCCGCCCAGGACGATGTCTTCACGATCAAGGCCGACCTGATCGCCCTGCTGGAGGAGCTCGGCGCGCCAGTCGACAAGCTGCAGACCGCCCAGGGCTCGGCCTCGACCTGGTGGCATCCGGGCCGTTCGGCCCGTTTGCAGCTCGGCCCCAAGGCCGTCGTGGCCGAGTTCGGCGAGTTGCACCCGTCCGTCCTCAAGGCCCTGGACGTGGCCGGCCCGGTCTATGGCTTCGAGATCACCCTCGAGGCGATCCCCGAGCCCAAGAAGAAGGCCCACAAGTCCAGATCCGCTTTCTCGCCCTCGCCGCTGATGCCCCTGACCCGCGACTTTGCCTTCCTGCTGGACAAGGCCAAGCCGGCCGGCGATCTGGTCAGGGCCGTGACCGGCGCCGACAAGGCCCTGATCGCGGACGCCCGGGTGTTCGACATCTATGAAGGTCCCGGCGTGCCGGACGGCTTCAGGTCGGTGGCCCTCGAGGTCCTGGTCCAGCCGCGCGAAGCGACCCTCACCGATGCCGACATCGAGGCCCTCTCGGGCCGCATCCTGGCGGCGGCGGAAAAGGCCGGCGGCAAGCTGCGGTCGTAGTTGTACAAACCCTCCCCCCGATGGGGGAGGTGTCGGCGAAGCCGACGGTGGGGGCAATCAGCCCTGACTCATTGCGGCCTTCCCCCACCGACCTTCGGTCGCCTCCCCCTCAGGGGGAGGTTCGCCCAGGATTCAGACACCAACGCCCAAGCTTCGAACATTCTGCCCGGAACCGCGGCCGAATGCCTCTGTCAGCGGCAAGGTCTTGCGCATCCGGCGCGCTCACGCTACGTCTTGCTGGCACGCAAGGAATAACTGGGTCCACATGGTCTCGCTCTTCGCCAACAATATCGCGCTTGTGACCGGCTTTGCCGCCGTCGCCGCGATGTCGTGCGCCGCGACCATTATGATGTGGAACCAGATTAAAACCGTTCCGGTACGGACGGGGCAACGGCGCGCGAGATAACCAAACCGCAGCCGACGGATCGCAAGATCTTCAAAAAGCCCCGCTTCCGAAAGGAGCGGGGCTTTTTTGTTGCGCGTTTCGTCGGTCTCCCAAACCACCCAGAGGGGACTGAGAACCAATGAGCTACCTGCCTGCACCACCCGCCTTCCACAGCGACGCCGAGGGCATCACTGTCCACCAGCTGCTGCTCGCCGCCCAGGACGCTCACAGCGCCCTGGACGCCGTCCGCCAAGGCCTGGCCGACAGCGGCGCCGAGCTGTGCAACCTGACCGTCAAGCCCGTCGGCCAGATCGTCGAGGCGTCCCTGCGGGTCCGCCATCTGGGCGATCAGGCCGCGCGCCTGCTGGCCCGCGACCTGGCCGCCTGGCCCGGCGTCAGCTCGGCCAGTGTCGAGCATCAGTGGGTGCGACCGTGAACCCGCTCAAACCGGAAGAGGACAAATCGGACGGCGTAGGGCGCAGGCTGTTCCTGGTCACAGCCGAGGACACGCCTGACGCCCTGCTGCGGGTGCTGGGCGTGGCCAGTGTCCAGCAAACCCGCCTGCGCGCCCTGACCGCCGCCCCCGAGGGCCTGACCCTGGCCATCCGCCTGGAGATCGATGACCAGGGCGAGGACCGCGCCCGGAGCCTCGCCGCCCGGCTGCAGGCCTGTCCGTCGGTGCATGGCGTCGGCATTGGCTGGCGAGCGTAACCAAACCGGGGCCTCGTCCGTATCTGCAGGCAGGCCCGCCGTCGGGCCGCTCGGGAACTCCAGTCACATGCGCCGCCTGCTCTCCCTGCTGATCACCGTCTTCGCCCTGGCAGCCCTGCCTGCCCTGGCCGCAAAGCCCGCCAAAACCGCCACCGCCGTGTTCGCCGGCGGCTGCTTCTGGTGCATGGAGCACGACATGCAGGGCGTGCCCGGCGTCCTCAAGGTCGAGAGCGGCTACACCGGCGGCCACGTGAACAACCCGACCTATCGTGACGTGACCAGCGAGCGCAGCGGTCACTATGAGGCGGTCCGCGTCACCTATGATCCGGCTAAACTCGACTATGGCTTTCTGCTCTATCGCTACTGGAAGCTGGTCGATCCCACCGACGACGGCGGCCAGTTCTGTGACCGCGGACCGTCCTATCGCCCCGCCATATTCGTCAGTAGCCCCCAGCAAAGGGCGATCGCGGAGACGTCCCGCACCGAAGCCGCCCGGCGCCTGAAGACCGGCAGGATGGTCACCCCGGTCCTCGATCTGAAGACCTTCTGGCCGGCCGAGGCCTATCACCGCGACTACGCCAAGCGGAACGCCCTCAACTATCAGGCCTATCGCCTCGGCTGCGGCCGCGACCTGCGGCTCAAGCAGGTCTGGGGCGGCTAGAATCATCTTCCCCCTCCGGGGGAGGAGCGCCGCAGGCGCGGAGGGGGCGAGTCTGGCGAACACAGCTTCACGACCTCGCGCTTTCGCTGCGATGGGGATGGGAAGGGTCGCGGAGCGTCCGGGCCTCGCCCGGATGATGGGATGGTTGAATACCGTTTCGACGAAGACGAACGCTCCGCGTGACCGTTATCCCTCTGGCCGGGGCGCGCGGGTCTGGTTCAACCCTTCACCCCACCCGGGCCTTGTCCTCCTCGCAACGGACTTGAGCCTTGGGCTGCAAGCCACGCCGATTCCGGAGGGACCCGGAGCGAACCTTCGGACGGGCGGAGGCCCTGGCAGACCT
Organism: Caulobacter henricii; assembly: GCF_001414055.1. Classification (GTDB taxonomy): domain Bacteria; phylum Pseudomonadota; class Alphaproteobacteria; order Caulobacterales; family Caulobacteraceae; genus Caulobacter; species Caulobacter henricii. The sequence continues at coordinate 2,630,511 of NZ_CP013002.1, forward strand.
CCGATAGGCAGGTTTACGTCCCCTGCCCTCTGATCCCGCTCGATCACCCCTGACAGCCGTCTCAGTCGCCGGCCGGACGCCCTTCCCGTGCTGTCAGGTGAGACTGATTATGCGGGCGGATTTAGCGCGTCGGATGGGCGCGGTCAGATTTTTTGCAAGGCATTGATTGGGCTTGGGTTTGTACGGGAAGCGCCGGGGAAAGATCGGGCTCAATCCCCGCACTTGCCCCCTACGGGTTGCTTCGCGACCGTCTTCCCCCGGAGGGGGAAGATGAAGTCCGCGCGTTTCATCTTCCCCCCGCAGGGGGGAGGACGACCGCGCAAGCGGTCAGGAGGGGGCCAGCGGCGTCGGCCGGAAAAAGCACCCCACCGCACCCCTAAAAAAACCAAAGCTCGCTTTCGAGACCACGCGGACGCTGGAGGCTCCCCCAGAGCGGGGGGATCTGATGCCCCGCGCCCGCCGCCTCGACTCCGCCTCAATCCCCTGTAGCTTAGGCGTGTAAAACAGGGAGATCCTCAATGAACCGTCGCGCGCTTCTGGCGACCGCCGCGCTTGTGCTGGCTGCGGGCTCCGCCCACGCCCAGAAGGCCCCTGATCTCTCGGTGACCATCTACAATTCCGACCTGGCCCTGGTGGAAGACGCCCGCGAGCTGGATCTCAGGGCCGGACGGCAAAGGCTTGAATTCAAGGACGTTTCGGCCGCCATCCGCCCCGAAACGGTCAGCCTGTCGGCCCCCGGCGTGACCATTATCGAGCAGAACTTCGACTACGACCTGCTGACTCCCGACAAGCTCATGGAAAAGGCGGTCGGCCAGCAGGTGAAGATTGTCCGCACCAATCCGGGCGACGGCAAGGAGACCACCGAGGTCGCCACGGTTCTGGCCGCCAATGAAGGCGTGGTGCTGAAGATCGGCGACCGGATCGAGGTCCTGCGCGACGACGGCGTGCCGACCCGGGTGATCTTCGACAAGGTGCCCGAAACCCTGCGGGCCCGCCCGACCCTGTCGGTGACGGTCGACGCCGACAAGGCCGGTCCCCGCGCCAGCAAGCTGAGCTATCTGACCTCGGGCCTGGGCTGGAAGGCCGACTATGTCGCCCTGTTCGACGAGAAAAAGGGTGCCCTGGACCTGCAGGGCTGGATCACCCTCAGCAACAACTCCGGCACTCCGTTTGAAAACGCCCGGACCCAGCTGGTGGCCGGCGACGTCAACCAGCTGAACAATGGCGGCTTTGGCCGCTCGTCCAACGCGATGCAGTCGGCCGGGACCGAAAGCGGCGATGGCGAGCGCCTGGCCGACTACTATGTCTATCCCCTGCCCCAGCGCACCACGATCGCGGCCAACCAGAACAAACAGGTCGGCTTCCTCAGCGCCCAGGCCGTGACGGCCAAAAAGGTCTACGAGATCCGCGAGAGCGGGTTCGGCAGTGAAGAGACCCCGACCTCGGCCACGGTCGCCATTCAGTTCAGCAATGCCAAGGTCACCGGACTGGGCAGCCAGCTGCCGGCCGGCGTGATGCGGATCTATATGCGCGACCAGGCCGGCGACCCGAAATTCGTCGGCGAAAACAGCATCGGCCACACCCCGGCCGGGTCGGAGCTGTCGATCAAGACCGGTGACGCCTTCGACGTCACCAGCCAGGCCACCCTGATCAGCCAGGAGCGGGTGTCCAAGACGCGGTCGCGCTACGCCATGAAGTATCTGGTCCGCAATGCGCGTCCCGAGGCCGTGACGGTGGAACTGCGCCAGGGCGGACTGTGGCGCGACGGGGCGGTCAAGGCCGAGAGCCTGAAGAGCCGCCGCATCGACGCCCGCACCCTGGGCTGGAGCGTGCCCGTGCCGGCCAATGGCGAGACGGTGCTGACCTTTACCGTCGAGACGGGCTGGTGAGCAGCCGGCGGCAAAACAGATCCTCCCCCTCCGGGGGAGGTGGCCCAGAGGGCCGGAGGGGGCAGCGCGACATAGGCCCAGATGCCCCCTCAGTCGCTCTGCGACAGCTCCCCCAGAGGGGGAGCATCTTCACCCTAGCCCTGGCCCTGACCGCCCTAGCCTCGCCCGTCCTGGCCGACACCATCGCCTCGCCACGGGCCGAGACCACCGCCGTCACCCTCTATCGGGGCGATGCGCGGGCCTTCCAGACCCTGCAGCCCTGGCAGCGCGAACTGGCCCTGAAAAAGGGCCTGATCATGGTCACCGAAACCCGCACGGTCAGCCTGCCGGCCGGTCGCCACACCCTTCGCTTCGAAGGCGTGGCCGATGGCCTGATCCCGCAGAGCGCCGCCGTCGAAGGCCTGCCCGGCGGGGTGATCGAGCGCAACTACGACTACGCCCTGCTCAGCCCCGGAACCCTGCTGGAACGGTCGCTGAACCAGCCGGTCGGCATTGTCCGGACCAACCGCAAGACCGGTCGCCAGACCGCCGAGTCGGCCATCGTGCGTCAGGGGCCCAATGGCGTTGTGCTGCAGACCGCCACCGGCGTGGAGGCCCTCGGCTGTTCGGGGGGGCTGGAGCGCGTTGTGTTCGATCGCGTGCCCGCCGGCCTCTCCGACAAGCCCTCGCTGTCGACCCTGGTCGACGTCCCGGCCGCCAAAACGGTCAAGCTGACCCTGTCGTATCTCGCCATCGGCGTGAACTGGCAGGCCGACTATGTCGCCCGCATCGCCCCGGACGGCAAAAGCCTCGACCTCACCGGGTGGCTGACCCTGGTCAACAGCAGCGGCACCAGCTTCGTCGACGCCCCAACCCAGGCCGTGGCCGGCAAGCTGTCGCGGGTTGCGGTCTCGATCCCGCCTGCGGACACCCGGCCGATCCAGCGGGACTGCTGGCCGATGGACACCACCACCCACGGCAAGCCGGTGGCCCAGCCCCTGGTGGCCTATGACCGGATGGTCCTGCCGCCGCCCCCGCCTGCCCCCATGGCCATGGCCAGTGCGCCCATGGAACGGGTCGTTGCGACCGGGAGCCGCGCCAAGCTGGCCGAGCAATCGGACCTGGGCGACTACAAGCTCTACACCCTGCCCGAGCCGGTGACGGTGGCCGCGCGCCAGACCAAGCAGGTGGCCTTCCTCGACCAGAAGGCCGTGGCCTTTGAGAAGCTGTACATGGTCATGGTCGATCCCTGGAGCGACTATGCTGCGGGCGAGGCCCCGGCCGCCACCGTCCTGCTGCGGCTCGAGAACAAGGCCGCCAAGGGTCTCGGCAAGGCCCTTCCGGCCGGAGCCCTGGCCGTGATGGAATCCGCCGGCGGCCAGCCGGCCTTCGCCGGAGAACAGGTCCTGCGCGACGTGCCGGTCGGCCAGCCGTTCGATCTGGCGATTGGTCGCGCCATGGATGTTTCGATCCAGCCACGCCTGGTGTCCGAGACCCGGTCGGCCAAACACCGCGTGCGGCGGACCTATGAGGTGGATCTGGCCAATGCCAAGTCCGGGCCGATCACAATCGAACTGCGCCACCCGCCGTACCAGCCCGGCTTCAGGGTGATCCGCGAGCCGAGGCGCCATGACATCCGCGACGGGGCGATCGCCTGGCGTTTCGACCTGTCGCCGAACAGTCGCGAGACCGTTCGCTATGTAGTGGACTATGAAGGCTGACCTCTGAGGGATTCGCCGGATGATCAAACCCCGCCTTGAGATGCTGCTGGAGCGCGGCCTGTTCGCCTCGCGCTGGCTGATGGCCCCGTTCTATGTCGGCCTGGTCATCACCTTGGCGGCCCTTCTGGTGGTGTTCTTCCAGGAACTGCTGCGGGAGCTTCCCAAGGTCCTGTCGATGACGCCGGAGGACGCCATCCTGATGGCCCTGACCCTGATCGACCTGTCCCTGGCGGCTAACCTGCTGGTGATCGTCACCCTGTCCGGCTACGAAAACTTCGTCTCCAAGATCGACACCGCCTCGCACGAGGACCGCCCCGACTGGATGGGGACGGTCGACTTCTCGGGCCTGAAGATGAAGCTGATCGCCTCCATCGTGGCGATCTCGGCCATCGCCCTGCTCAAGGCCTTCCTGAAGCTGAGCGAACCCGGCACGGTCATGGACGAGACCCGCCTGCTGTGGCTGGTGATCGTCCACCTGTCCTTCGTCGTCTCCGGCGTGCTGCTGGCCCTGATGGACTGGCTCAACAGCAAGGTGAACAGCCACTAGACCCCTCTCGCCTACCGGCCTGACCCACGGCCATCGCCAGCCGTTCTGGACGTCGATGCAATACGGGGGATGGCCATGCAGCTGCAGGTCGAGGCGCGACTGGACTATGACTTCCACGGCCCGGTCGAGGCGCTGCTGCATCTGGAGGTCGCCCACTGGCCGGGTCAGAGGATCCTCTCGGAACAGCTGAGCCTTGATCCGCCCATCGCCTGGTCCCGACAGGATGACCCCGGTACCGGCGAGCGCCGGCTGGTCTTCGCCCATGCGGGGCCTCTGAAGATCACCTACCAGGCCTTGGTGGACCTTGATCCCGCCGACCACGCCCTGACCGGTGCCGCCCAGGCCACGGTCGCCAGCCTGCCGGTCGAGGCCCTGCCCTATCTGCGCCCGAGCCGCTACGTGGAGTCCGACCTGTTCGAACAGGTGGCGGCCGCCGACTTTGCCGGCCTGACCGGTGGGGACCGGGTCGCGGCCATCCTCGACTGGATGGGCCGGGCCATGGCCTATCGCGCCTGGGCCAGCCATGCGACCTCGTCGGCGAGCAGCACCTATATGAGCCGGGCCGGGGTCTGCCGGGACTTTGCCCATGTGGCCGTGGCCCTGTGCCGGGCCAGCGACATTCCGGCGCGCATGGTCAGCGCCTATGCGCTTGGCCTGAAGCCCGAGGACTTCCACGCCGTGATCGAGGTCTATGTCGGCGGACGCTGGCGGCTGGCGGATCCCACGGGCCTGGCGCAGCCCGACACCCTGGTCCGCATCGGCCACGGGCGCGATGCGGCCGACATCCCCTTCCTGACCATTTTCGGCCAGGCGACGATGACGGGACAGTCCGTGCGGGTTCTGGCGCCTTGGCCGGACCCCGTCAGAGCCCCAGACTAGAAGGGCATGACCCGGCGTTTGCGGCTGTAGCCGAGATAGCCGACATTGGCCCCCAGGCGCAGGCCCACACCGGCCCGGATCGGGGCCAGGGTGATGTCGTCAGCCTTCTGATAATTTATGCCCAGGCCACCGACCAGATAGGCCGTGCCCTCGACGCCGGGGAAGCGGCGGAAGATGGCGTCCGGATACTGCAGGTTATAGCAGAGGGTGAAGACCCGGCTGGCATTGCCGCCCCAGTCCCAGCCTACGGACGGACCCTGCCAGAAGGTTTCCTGGGTCGGCCGGCCCTTCATATAGAGCAGGCCCCGGCCATAGCGCAGACCGACCCCGATCGCGCCCGAGCCCTCTTCGCCGGCGATGTAGCCAGTGGGCTGGCCCTTGTCGCGGAAGATCTTCTCGATCGCCGCCCCGGCGCTTTCGGCGGTGACGCCCAGAAAATCCGAGGTGGCACGGATCATTTCGTCGGCCGAATAGGTCTGGGCCGAACCAGTGCTGTAGGCGGGGGTGGTGGTGCCGGCCGAGGCGGGATCCTGCGCCGTCGTCTCCTGACCAAAGACGCTGGTGGCCCCCGATGTCGCGCCCAGGGTGGCGACGCCCGAGAGGATCAACTTGCGACGGTCCATGACGGCCTCTTCAGAAAAATCGTTGCGCCACTGTCGCAGCCCATTGAGTCCGGTTTGCGGCCGCCGGTTTTAAGGTTCGGTTAAGCATGAGGAAAAGCCGCAGGCCGGCGGCTGCATCGCCCTCTCGCGAAGCGGCCCAAATGTGCTAGACGCACGCGCATGACCTCTACGCCGCTCGACAAGATCAGAAACTTTTCCATCGTGGCCCACATTGACCACGGCAAGTCCACGCTGTCCGATCGCCTGATCCAGGAGACCGGCGGCCTGACCGCGCGCGAGATGACCGCCCAGGTTCTCGACAACATGGAGATCGAGAAGGAACGCGGCATCACCATCAAGGCCCAGACCGTGCGTCTGGAATACAAGGCCGATGATGGCGAGACCTATATCCTCAACCTGATGGACACCCCCGGCCACGTCGACTTCGCCTACGAAGTCTCGCGCAGCCTGGCCGCCTGCGAGGGCTCGATCCTGGTCGTCGACGCCAGCCAGGGCGTGGAAGCCCAGACCCTGGCCAATGTCTATTCGGCCATCGACAACAATCACGAGATCGTCCCGGTCCTCAACAAGATCGACCTGCCCGCCGCCGAGCCCGAGCGCGTCCGGGCCCAGATCGAGGACCTGATCGGCCTCGACGCCAGCGACGCCGTCCTGGCCAGCGCCAAGTCGGGCCTGGGCATCCACGATGTGCTGGAAGCCATCGTCACCCGCCTGCCGCCGCCCAAGGGCGACGAAAACGCCCCGCTCAAGGCCCTGCTGGTCGACGCCTGGTACGACGCCTATCTCGGCGTCGTAGTTCTGGTCCGGGTCATCGACGGCCGCCTGAAGGCCGGCCAGAGGATCAAGATGATGCAGCACGGCTCGACCCACCTGGTCGACCGCGTCGGTGTCTTCAAGCCCAAAAATACCCCCGTCGAGAGCCTCGGCCCCGGCGAGATTGGCTTCTTCACCGCCCAGATCAAGGAAGTGGCCGACGCCGCCGTCGGCGATACCCTGACCGACGAGAAGAAGCCCACCGAACACGCCCTGCCCGGCTTCAAGGACGTGCAGCCGGTCGTGTTCTGCGGCCTGTTCCCGGTCGATGCCGCCGACTTCGAAGACCTGCGCGCCGCCGTCGGCCGCCTGCGCCTCAATGACGGCAGCTTCACCTACGAGATGGAAAGCAGCGCCGCCCTCGGCTTCGGCTTCCGCTGCGGCTTCCTGGGCCTGCTGCACCTGGAAATCATCCAGGAGCGCCTGTCGCGCGAATTCGACCTCGACCTGATCGCGACCGCCCCCTCGGTGGTCTACAAGATCCACATGCGCGACGGCTCGGAGATCGAGCTGCACAACCCCGCCGACCTGCCCGACCCGATGCATATCGAGAGCATCGGCGAACCCTGGATCAAGGCCACCATCTTCACCCCCGACGACTATCTCGGCGGCGTGATCAAGCTGTGCCAGGACCGTCGCGGCATGCAGCGCGAACTCAGCTATGTCGGCAACCGCGCCATGGTCGTCTATGACCTGCCGCTCAACGAGGTGGTCTTCGACTTCTATGACCGCCTGAAGTCGATCTCCAAGGGCTATGCCAGCTTCGACTACCAGGTGGAGGACTACCGCAAGGGCGACCTCGTCAAGATGTCGATCCTGGTCAATGCCGAGCCCGTCGACGCCCTCTCCATGCTGGTCCACCGCGACCGCGCCGAGAGCCGCGGCCGCGGCATGTGCGAGAAGATGAAGGACCTCATCCCGCAGCACATGTTCGTCATCCCGATCCAGGCCGCCATCGGCGGCAAGATCATCGCCCGCGAAACCGTCCGCGCCCTGCGCAAGGACGTCACCGCCAAGTGCTACGGCGGCGACGCCAGCCGCAAGCGCAAGCTGCTGGACAAGCAGAAGGCCGGCAAGAAGCGCATGCGCCAGTTCGGCAAGGTCGAGATCCCGCAGGAAGCTTTCATCGCCGCGCTGAAGATGGACGAGGATTGATCGGGGGAGTCCCGCTATCCTTGAGAAAGGTTGGCGGTCTCTGACCTACGAATGCCGGCTACGCCGTCCTTCTGTAAGCCGCGCCTTGGCTGCCGCTGGTCTGGTTATCTAAATTTCCGAAATGCAATTGGTTTGCTTGTTTTTGGCTCCTGGCTTTTCGCCCGAGCCTGATCCAGCTTAGCACTCAAGGGTAGAGTTGATTCCCGGAGGACGGGCGATTGCACGGCGACGGGTTTTGTCCATTTTGCGTCCCCACTGAGGACCGCGTCGCCTTCGTCACCGCCTTTGCCAAGGGGATCTGGGACGCCTTTCCTGTGACCGAGGGCCATCTACTTGTCGTGCCCCATCGGCATGTTCCTACCTGGGGTGATCTACACTCTACTGAGCAGGCCGCGATGCTCGAAGGCATAAGCCGAGCCCGAGCCCTGTTGTCCGAGTTATTCAACCCAGATGGCTTCAATATAGGCTTTAATGAGGGGGAGGCGGCCGGGCAGACTATTCCGCACTTCCACGTTCACGTCATTCCGCGCCGAACTGGGGACATGCCGGATCCTCGAGGCGGCGTCCGGCACGTCATTCCACAGAAGGGCAACTACCTCGCCGAGCCGACCTCGCCGAAACCAGGGACTTCAGGCACGCCGCATAATCGTGCGCTAATCGCAGGAGGCGAGGATGCACTGATCCGGCATCTGCTACCGCACATCGACAAAGCCCGGGCCGTCGACCTGGCGGTCTCGTTTGTTCTCGAAAGCGGTGCCCGTCTGCTGCAGCCGCACCTTCAGGAAATGCTCAATAGATCGGGCCGCCTGCGGTTGGTCACCAGCGACTATCTCGATGTCACCGACCCTTCGGCCCTACGGCGCCTATTGGATCTGGAAGGAAACGCAGAGCTAAAGGTCTTCGAGGCGACGACTGTCGGCTTCCATCCAAAGTCTTGGGTCTTCCACCTTGAAGACCAAACCGGCGTAGCCATCGTCGGCAGTTCAAACCTCTCCGAGACAGCACTCCGCACCGGCATTGAATGGAACTACCGAGTCTTATCGCCAGAGTCAGGTGAAGGCTGGCAGGACGTGCTCAACGGTTTTGATGCGCTGATCGAGCGGCCCGAGGTGCAAACGCTCAATCACGACTGGATTGACCGATACGAACTTCGTCGCGCTAAATCACCACCGCCGGCGGTTCGTCCTCTCGACTTGGCACCCGAGCCAGAAGCCCCGCCACCAACCCCGCACGCGATTCAGGTCGAAGCATTAGAGGCGCTTGAGGAAACCCGGTTCAAGGGCTTCACAGCCGGCCTTGTCGTGCTTGCCACGGGCTTGGGAAAAACATGGCTTAGTGCGTTCGACACAAACCGGCCGCAGTTCAAGCGCGTGCTTTTCGTCGCCCACCGAGAAGAGATCCTCACCCAAGCGATGGAGACCTACCGTCGTTGCCGGCCCAAAGCGCGCTTCGGCCGCTACTCTGGCGCTCAGAAGGATCTCGGTGCCGATGTTCTGTTCGCGTCCATCCAAACCCTGGGCAAGGCCGCACACCTACGGCAGTTCTCACCAGACGCCTTCGATTACATCGTGATCGATGAATTCCACCACGCCGCGGCCCGAACCTATCGCGGGCTAATTGACTACTTCACACCCAAGTTTCTGCTGGGATTAACTGCAACGCCTGATCGTATGGACGGGGGCGACCTCCTCGGCCTCTGCCAAGAAAACCTGGTTTACCGCTGCGACTTCCTCGAAGGGATCGAGCAGAAACTCCTGTCAGGGTTCCGCTACATGGGGGTTCCCGACGAGGTGAACTACGCCCAGATCCCCTGGCGAGGATCAGGGTTTGATGACGTTGCCCTTACACAGGCTTTAGCGACGCAGACTCGAGCGCAGAACGCGCTGGAGCAACACCGTTTGCACGGCGGCATCCGAACGCTCGGCTTCTGCTGCTCGCAGCGCCACGCAGACTTTATGGCGGACTTCTTCGAAAAGAACGGTCTACGAGCCGTTTCTGTCCATTCTGGCGCAAGCTCCGCGCCCCGCGCCAGTTCGCTAGAGCGCCTCGAGGCGGGAGAGTTGGACGCGATCTTCTCGGTAGACATGTTCAACGAAGGCGTCGACGTCCCCAACATCGATACCGTTCTGATGCTTCGTCCCACCGAGTCGACGGTAATCTGGATGCAGCAGTTCGGCCGTGGCCTCCGACGCTCGGAAGGAGAGGAGCGGCTCAATGTCATCGACTACATCGGCAATCATCGCGTCTTCCTAACGAAGGCCCGTGCTCTACTGCACTGCTCGGACGGCGATCGCGCTCTGGCACTCCGGCTGGAAGAAGTGCGGCGGGGCGAAATCAAATGGCCAGAAGGCTGCGAAGTCACTTACGATCTCAAGGCTCTCGACCTGCTCGCTGCCTTGCTGAAAAGCTCGGCGCGAGGCGATGCGCTCGAGGCCTATTACCTAGATTTCCGTGAACGAACAGGCGAGCGCCCAAAGGCGCTGGATATCTTCCATGCCGGCTTTAATCCTAGAACGACGGGGCACGGCGGCTGGCTTGGGTTTGTTGACCATCAAGGCGATCTGTCAGCCGCCGAGCAGCAGGTCGTAGAACGGTACAGAGGCTTTCTCGACGCTCTCAATACCACCCAGATGACTAGGTCCTATAAGATGCTGCTGATCCGAGCGATGCAGCGCGCCAGCGCTTTCCCCGGGTCTCTTGGGATCGACGAGCTCTCCGATGGAATCGCCCAGCTTGCTCAGCGCAATCCGAAGCTTCGCCGAGACATAAGCGCCAATCTCGCCAACAAACTTGAGCTCCGGCGGATGATAGAGCAGGGCCCTATCGACGCCTGGGTGGAAGGTCGAGGGGCAAGCGGGCGGCGGTATTTCAGCTACGAGGATGGCATCTTCGCCACCTCCTTCGAATCGACCGGGGTCCAACGCCAGCGGCTCAATGACCTTGTCGAAGAGATCATCGATTGGCGCCTGGCGGACTATCTACGCGACGACGGTACCGAAGAAGAGATAGGCGTAGCGGACAATCCGGGGGAGCCATTCGCCGGGCCGGAGCTAGAAGTTGGCTCGGGGGCATTGCTCTGGCGCGAGTATATGCGCGAGGAGATACCGCCGCTTTTCGGCCTAACATTCAGTACTGGCTCATGGAACCAGGGCTTCGTTGTTCAGGGCAAGGATGTGTTCCTACTGGTCACCCTGAAGAAAGATGATCTACAGGCGGACCATCGCTACGAAGATCGCTTCATCGACGCCGCGCGCTTCCACTGGCAGAGCCAAAATCGCACGACGATGGTGTCTACCCACGGGCAGATTATCAGCGGCGTACTACCTGGCTTCAAACTTCACCTCTTTGTTCGGATGGAAAAGAAGCGGGGCCTTAAGGCCTCGCCGTTTGTGTACTGTGGGGAAGTGCGGTTCGAGTCCTGGGAGAACGAGAAGCCGATATCTGTCACTTGGCGATTGCAGGAGACCGTACCACCTCGACTGCATCGGACATTTGACATCCCCCTGACGACTTGAAGTCCAAGGTGCGGCAATGAAATTACCCCGTCAGTGCACATATATCGTCGACGCCTTTGAATCGGTGCCGTACGCAATGACCTAGTTGACCTCTTATCGAGCGTGGAACTCGACGAGCGCACCATAGCAACCGTCCCAATTGGTCACGGCCACCGTCGTTCTGACGTTCAACCCGCCGACGCCCTCGCACTCCGACCCCAAGGTCGGTGCGATCCATAAATCTGCTGGAGGCTGCAGCGTGCAGGGCGGATCAGGTCAGTCCACCGACCCCGGTCTGCGACCGGCCGCTTCGCGGCGACGCAAAGCGTCGCCCTTGAGTGACCTGAGCCGCCCTGCGATCGTCTCGCCGTGAGATGTAAGGAGGGCTCTGCCCCGAAGGGCGGCCGCTTCACTGAGCCATCCGGCGGGTCCGGATACGCAGGCGCTTGCGGGCACACACGCCGCCCTTCCCCGATCCCGGCCACACGCCCCGGCGCACGACCCTGCCACCGCCGCCCCTGGTGGACGGCCGCCGGGTCCAGGGACCGCCCTAGCGCCCACCGCCAAATCGCGGCACGACTGCCGGGAACGGGAGGGGCGCGTCCGTGGCGGTCGAGACCTATGACTATATCATCGTCGGGGCGGGGTCGGCCGGGTGCGTGCTGGCCAACCGGCTGTCGGCCGATCCGGGGCGGCGGGTGCTGGTGCTGGAGGCCGGGGGCCGCGACAACTGGATCTGGTTCCACATCCCGGTCGGCTATCTGTTCGCGATCGGCAATCCCCGCTCGGACTGGATGTATCGCACCGAACCTGTGCCGGGCCTGGACGGCCGCAGCCTGAACTATCCGCGCGGCAAGGTGATCGGCGGGTCGTCGGCGATCAATGCCATGATCTATATGCGCGGCCAGGCCGCCGACTATGACGGCTGGCGACAGCGGGGTCTGGCCGGCTGGGGGTGGGACGATGTCCTGCCGCTGTTCAAGGCCCAGGAAGACCATATTGCTCCGCCGTCGGAACATCACCAGTCGGGCGGCGAGTGGCGGGTGGAGCATCCGCGCATGCGCTGGCAGGTGCTGGACGCCTTTGCCCGGGCGGCGGCGCTGGAGGGCATTCCCGCCAGTCCGGATTTCAACGGCGGCGACAATAGCGGCTCGGGCTATTTCAACGTCAACCAGCGGGCGGGCCTCCGATGGAGCGCGGCGCGGGGGTTTCTGAAGCCCGTGCTGGCCCGGCCCAATCTGGAACTGCGCACCGGGGCGCGGGCCAGCCGGGTGATCCTCGAGAACGGCCGGGCCGTGGGCGTAGCCTGGACCGAGGATGGGCAAGAGCGCGAGGCCAGGTGTCGCGGCGAGGTGGTGCTGACCGCCGGGGCGGTGAACAGCCCTCACCTGCTGGAGCTGTCAGGGATCGGTGACGGTGACCGGCTGGCGGCCCTCGGGCTGCCCGTGCATCGCCACCTGCCGGGGGTGGGCGAGAACCTGCAGGACCATCTGCAGATCCGGCCGATCTATCGGGTCAGGGGCGTGGCGACCCTCAATGCCCACTATGCCTCGCTGTGGCGGCGGCCGCTGATGGCGCTGGAATATGCCCTGCTGCGGCGCGGGCCGATGACGATGGCCCCGTCGCACCTGGGGGCCTTTGCCCGGACCTCGGCGGACTATGCGACGCCCAATGTGCAGTTCCACGTCCAGCCCCTGTCGCTCGACCGGTTCGGCGAGCCGCTGCACACCTTCCCGGCCATCACCATCAGTGTCTGCAACCTGCGCCCCTCCAGCCGGGGCAGTATCCATGCGGGTAGCCCGGATCCGGCCGCCGCGCCGCGGATCCAGCCCAACTATCTGGCGACGGCGGAGGATGAGCGGGTGGCCATCGACTCCCTGCGCCTGATCCGCCGCATCGTCGCCCGGCCGCCCCTGGCCTGTTATGGCCCCGACGAGATGAGCCCGGGTCTGGCGGTCGATGACGATGCCGGCCTGCTGGCGGCGGCACGGCAGCTGGGCACGACGATCTTCCACCCGGTGGGCACGGCGAAGATGGGTCTGGCAGACGATCCGGCGGCCGTGGTCGATGGCCGCCTGCGGGTGCTGGGAGTGGCGGGCCTGCGGGTCGCCGACGCCTCGGTCATGCCGGCCATCGTCTCGGGCAATACCAACTCCCCCACCCTGATGATCGCCGAAAAGGCGGCGCGGATGATCCTGGAGGACGCGCGCCAGGCGGTATAGGCGGTGGCCGTGCCCGAAAGGCGTGCCCCGCCCCGGCGTTTTTCCCGCCTGAGCAGAAAGTCCGGGCCCGCTTCGCCCAAACCGTGTTGAATGACTCTGGTTAATGCGCGCAGCGGGAGACGGCGTCGGGTGGGCAGGTTGAGCGGGATGTTGCGGGCCTCGGCGGCGAGCCTGGCGATCATGGCAGTGCTCGGCGCGGATATCAGCCAAGCCGGCAGCGGTGATGACTGTCCGCCCAATCCCCAGCCCGGCAAGTGCTATGAAAAGGTCATGTCGCCGGCCCGCTACGAATCCTATGTCGAGCAGGTGATCGACCGCCCCAGCCGCACCGAGAGCCGGATCATCCCGGCCGTCTACCGTTATGAGGAGCGCCAGGAACTGGTGAGCCCGGCGCGGACCGAGCTGGTCACCGTGCCGGCCACCTGGCGGACCGTGACCGAGACCGTGGTGGTCCGGCCCGAATCGGAGCGGATCGAGACGGTTCCGGCCGTCTATGAGACCGTGACCGAACAGGTTCTGGTGCGCCCCGCCCGTACAGAGTGGAAGCGCGGCATGCTGCTGGACCGCCGTGAAACCGACCCCGGCCGCACCATGATGACCCCGACCGGCGAGGTCCTGTGCCTGGTCGAGGTGCCAGCGGAATATCGGCTGGAGTCCCGCCAGGTCATGGTCCGCCCGGCCCGTCAGGTTCGGGTTCGCGAGCCGGCCGAGACCCGGACCGTGACCCGCCAGGTGATCGACCGCGACAGCCATGTGGAACGCCGCGAGATCCCGGCCCAATACCGCACGGTATCGGTGCGGGTCCTGGTGAGCCCGTCACGGGTCGAGACCTATGACAGCCCGGTGGTCTATCGCACGGTGGTCAACCAGAGACTGGTCAGTCCGGCCCGCTTTGAATGGCGCGAGATCACCTGCGCCCCCGGCTCAACCCCGACCCGCCACGGCACCTGAAGCGCTTTTGCGGTCCGCGAGACCGCCGGTTCGCGCCGGACCCTGCACGGGGTGAGAATAACTTCCCCCAGGGGTTGAAAACCACCACACCATCGACCAACGTTCGGTTAAGGTTAATTCTCGTCTCCTCCGGCCCGGATTCCACGCGGGACCCGGGGCATGGGCGACAGAGTGCAAATGGGGTCGATGGGCTCATGAGGGGATCTGAAATGAAGTTGAAACTTGCTGCTGGCCTGCTGGCCGTGCTGGGTGCCAGCGCCGTCGTCGGGTCGGCCAATGCCGCGGAAGACTATCGTCGTCCCGCGCCGCCGATGCCGCCGATGCCGTCGATCGACTGCCTGTGCACCCGCGCGGTGGTCTTCTATGGCCCGACCTCGTCCTATGGCGACATCCGCGTCTCGGCGCCGGGCGTCCGCGTCTATGGCGAGCCGGTGGTCGTGCCGTCGGGCCGCATCGATATCCAGGGCCCGCCGGTCTATGTCGACGCCCCGCCGATCCGCATCGCCGCGCCGCAGATCTATCTGCATCGTCCGGAAGTGCATGTCCGTCCGTCGGCCGTCACGGTCGATGCCCCCGAGATCCACTTCACCGGTTGCGCCGACGGCGTGCGCTGCGAGCCTGTCCGCCCCTAAGGGCTGCCGGGCTTACAGCCTCTGAAACTGGAAAAGGCGGGGTTCACACCCCGCCTTTTTTGTTGCCCGCCCTCGCCTGGATCAGGAGGGGGCTCAGGGTTTGCAGAAGTCGCGGGCCTCGCGGGCCAGGGCCATGTTGCCGCCGGCCAGGGCGGTCTTGACCGCCTCGTCGCAACGGGATTCGCTGAGCAGGGCCGTGACCTTGCCCCGCAGGGTCGCCGCCGCCTGGGCCGCCTCGCGCAGGATCTTCGCCTCGCGGCGGTCGCCTGGCAGGCACAGGGACAGCCAGGTCGCATCGGCGCAATTGGCGATCAGCCGGGCCTGCCGCGCCGCCAGGGCGCTGTCGGCCTTGTCGGCGGAAGGTCGGGTGTCTGGAGCGGCTGCCGGCGGCGTGGCGCTGGTGGTCTCGCCCGGTGTGGCACTGGTCGCCGCCGCATCGAGCGGACGGACGACGGTCACCGACGGGATCTGGTAGTGGCATACCCAGCCCTTGGAGGTCATCTCGCAGGACTGAAGGGCGGCCTGGGCCTCCTGCGGCGCAGGACCTTGCGCCAGGGCAAGCAAAAGCAGGTACATCGCCAACCTCACGCGCGGGGAGCCGCAGGCCACGACCCTAGGATCAATGGCGCCGACAGCCTAGCCGTTTATCCGGTCTCACCCAAGATCCGGCGGATCGGCCGGCTCGCTGTGCGGCCGCAGCTTGTAGAAGCGCAGATCGCCGCCGAGATCATGCAGGCGGTAGAGGCAACAGACATCCGGCCGGCCGGCCAACAGCGCGTTTTCGGCCTCGCTGAGGGCCAGGGGCGTGGCGATGCCGCCGGTCGTGGTCTTGACCAGGATCAGCCGCTGCTGACCGGTCGGGGTGAAGCTGAGGATGTCGTGACCAGGCGGGTCATCAGGCCGCCGGGCCAGCCGGACCTGCTCGGCAAGATCGGCGCGGCCGTGCTGGCGCAGCCGGCGCTGTTCGAAGGCCAGGACGGCGCGGTGTCCGGCCTCGACCAGCGGGGCATTGGCCTGGTCGCGGCCGGCGGGATCATGGCGGGCGATCAGCTGTTCGGCCCGCGGGCTGGGCTGTCTTTGCTCGGCCACAAAGACCGGTGGCGGCCCTTCAGCCAGAGGCAGGGGCTCGCGTGACGAGAACAGCACGGCCGGACGTGAGGCCGCCAGGATCAGGCCTGGCCGCAGGGCCAGTTGCCGGTCGACGGCATCGACCACCGCGTCGGGCAGCTTCCAGCGCGGCGCAAAGTCCCGGACCACAGGCAGGCCGATCAGGGTCAGGACGGCTGAGATATGGCTCTGGCGAAAGGCGATTGACCCTCCGGCCCGACCGGTGACAAAGCGCAGGGCGCGCTGGTGGCTGGCGGCATTGACCGTCTGGCCGGCCAGTTGCTTGGCCAGCATGACGAAATAGTCGCCGGTCACGAGGTCCAGATCGGCCTCGCTCCAGTCTCCGGTCTTGGGGGCTGTTTCGCTCACGCCGCGACGATGCCCCAGGCCGGGCCGCAGCGCTACCCGGTCACGACCCGGATCATGGCAAGGGCCGGACAGGCGGCTTGGGGGCCTCGGCGATCGGCTCGTCCTCGGACTTCAGACCCGCCGCCGACAGGGCCCGGGCGATGGAGGTGACCGGCTCGCCGCGCACGACCTGGAAACTCAGGGTCAGGGGCTCGGCCCGGTTGTCGGCCAGATTGGCAAAGCCCCCCGCGGCCGGATCGGCATTGAGGGCGACCTTGTAGGTGCGGTTCGACAGCACCCGGCATAGCAGCACAAAGGTCTTCTGATCGTTCAGCAGACGCGGGGTCTTGATGCAGTCCAGGGCCTCACCGCCGGGCACGGGCGCATAACTCCAGGCCCGCGGGTTCATCTTCTGGTCAAAGACCACCTTCAGGATCAGCACCCCCGGGGCCAGGGTCTGGCCCTCGGCCGGATAGGTGGCCACGACCTTGGGCGGCAGGGTCGGCGGCATCACGGTCACCGGCGAGACGGCCGTCGACTCCTCCCGCGTCTGGATCAGGCCCCCCCCCCCCGCAGCCAGGGCGACAACAAGGGACAGGGCGGGGGCGAAAAGGGTCATGAGCCCAGCTTGACCGCCAAGCGCGGCCTTCTCAAGGCAAAGGCGCGCACGGGGCCCGCGCCCTGTGCTATAGGCGCGCTCATGACCGATACCCCCGACCATTCCGAAGAAACCCCGATCCAGCGCGCCTTGCGTCTGAAGAAGGCCGCGATCGACGCCAAGCCCAAGCCGCCGCGCGGCGGCAAGTTCCAGCGCGAACAGGCCGCCGGTGTCCAGGCCGGCAAGTCCAAGCCCTGGATGACCCGCTAGGGCCATGCGGGTTCTGGGTCACGCCGCCTCGATCAATGTCCGCAAGGTCTTGTGGACCCTGGACGAGCTGGGCCTGGCTCATCAGCGCGAGGACTGGGGCGCGAGCTTTGCCCCCACCCGCCAGCCTGACTTCCTGGCCCTCAATCCCAATGGCCTGATCCCGGTTCTGGTCGACGATCTGGGGTCGCTCTGGGAGAGCAACACCATCTGCCGCTATCTGGCCCAGCGCCATGGCGGCGGCACCCTGCTGCCGCCTGCAGCCCGGGATCGGGCCCTGATCGAGCAATGGATGGACTGGCAGGCGACCGAACTCAACGGCGCCTGGCGCTATGCCTTCCTGGCCCTGGTCCGCAAGACACCCGGCTTTGACGATCCGGCCGCGATCGCCGCCAGCATCACGACCTGGAACGCGGCCATGACCCTGCTGGACCGCCAACTCGCGACCACCGGGGCCTATGCGGCCGGCGAGACCTTCAGCCTGGCTGATGTGGTGCTGGGCCTGTCCACCCATCGCTGGCTGATGACGCCGATCGATCATGCCGACCTGCCGGCCGTCCGCGCCTATTATGACCGCCTGCGCGCGCGGGCCGCGTTCCCGCCCCATGCCCGGGCGGATGTGCCCTAGGCCCCAAGGGCCCTTTCGCGCGACGCCTTGCGGGGCCCGCCTTCGTCCTTCGACAGGCTCGGGATGAGGGCGAGTTTCGCGTCGGGGCCGTCGAGCACCTCATCCTGAGCTTGTCGCAGGACGAGGTTCTCACACTGCTGCAAGGGTTTAGCCGGGCTTGCGGAACTTCAGGATGAACTGGTCGGTCTTGCCGCGAATGACCGGGTCGAAGACATTGGCGGTATGAGGATCGGCGGCATCGCGCAGGATCGGACTTTCGGCCTCCAGCTTGAAACCCGCCGCCTCGACCTCGGCCCGGACATCGGCGACATCGATACGGTGCAGGGTGTCGGCGACAGCCAGACCCGCCCCGCTGGCGGCGGCATGGTCGACGATCAGGAAGACCCCGCCCGGCTTCAGCGACTTGAAGACCTCGGCATTGACCGTCGCGGCCGTGGCGGTCGGGAACGGCTTCAGATGCAGGTCGTGATAGTTCTGGACCGTGATCACCAGGTCCAGATTGTCGGGCAGGTCCAGGGCGATGACGCTGCCGTCCAGCGGCTTGGCATTGGGCAGGGCCGCCGATACCGCCTTGAGGCTTTCGCCATACTTGGCCTGGAAGCGGATGAACTCGGCCGGCTGATAGGCATAGACCGTGCCCGAGGGGCCGACCGCGCCGGACAGGATGCGGGTGAAATAGCCGCCGCCCATGATGAAATCGACGACCGTGTCGCCGGGCTTGACCCCGGCAAAGGCCAGGATCTCGCCGGGATGGCGGGCCGCATCGCGGGCACTGTCCTCGGCCGGGCGAGCCGGACTGGCGAGGGCGGCGGTGATGCTGGCCGGAACCTGGGCGAAGGCGGTGCCGCCAAAGGCGACGAAGGCCAGGGCGGCGACGGCGGAGGCCATGGGCAGGCGGATCATGGATCGAACTCCTTCGGGGGTGCCTAGGGCTACCAGCTTTCGGCCACCCGGCGAACGGCGTTATGGTGAATTTTCGGTAAGGATGGTTCGTCCCTTTCGCCGCGTCGCCCTTCCCTGGCGGATCGACTGCCCCCATGATCGCGACAAGAACAGAAATGGGGGAGACTTGGATGCGGTGGATTCTGCGCGGGATCGGCGGACTGTTGGCACTCGTGGTGCTGGCGGTCCTGGCCCTGATCGTCATCGACCGCGCCAGCCTGCCCAAGGCCCCGGACAAGGCCACCCTGATCGCGGCCGGCGAGCGCTATGAGGTCCGCATCCGTCGCGACGAATGGGGTGTGCCGCACATCCTGGGCAAAACCGACGCCGACGCCGCCTACGGCCTGGGCTTTGCCCAGAGCGAGGACGATTTCGCCACCCTGAGCGAGGTCACCCTGGCCACGCGCGGCGTCCTGGCCCGCACCAAGGGGGCCTCGGCCGCCCCGACCGACTATGTGGTGTCTCTGTTGGGCGTCTGGCCCACCGTTGATGCCAATTACGACAAGCTGCCCGCCGAGCTGCGCAAGGTGCTCCAGGCCTATGCCGACGGGGTCAATCACTATGGGGCGCTCAATTCCAAGGTCGTGACGTCCGGCCTGCTGCCGGTCACCGGCAAGGACATCGCCGCAGGCTTTGTCTTCAAGCAGCCGTTCTTCTACGGCCTGGACGGCGAACTGAAGAAACTGACCGCCCCGGATACGCCCCCTCCGCCGCCCAAGGGCTCCAACGGCCTGGCCGTCGCCCCGTCGCGCAATGCCGACGGGGCCACCCGCCTGCTGGTCAATTCGCACCAACCCTATACCGGCCCGGTGGCCTGGTATGAGGCCGTGGTCGAAAGCGGTGAAGGCTGGCACGTGGCCGGCGGCTTCTTCCCCGGCTCACCGTTCATGCTGCATGGCCACAACGCCACCCTGGGCTGGGCCAATACGGTGTCCAAACCCGACCTTGTCGACACCTACCGCCTGACCATCAATCCCCAGAACAAGAACCAGTACCGCCTGGACGGTGCCTGGCGCGACTTCGAGATCTCCACCGCCCTCCTGCGCGTCAAGCTGTGGGGCCCCATCGTGCTGCCGGTACGCAAGGCGGTGCTGCGCTCGGTGCACGGCCCGGTTCTGGAGACCAAGCGCGGCGTCTTCGCCATCCGCTATGCCGGCATGGGCGAGTACCGTCAGCCGGTGCAGTACTGGAAGCTGGACAAGGCCCGGAACCTCGAAGAGTGGCGCGCCGCCCTGGCCACCCATGCCCTGCCCAGCCTGAACTACATCTATGGCGACGCCGCCGGGAACATCGGCTTCGTCCATAATGGCCAGTATCCCAACCGGACCGTCGAGGCCGACTGGAGCGGGGTCCTGCCCGGCGATCGGTCCGACCTGGTCTGGCAGGGCTATCGGCCGGTCGAGCAGACCCCGCAGCTGTGGAATCCCAGCTCGGGCTTTGTGTTCAATTCCAACAACAGCCCGTTCGAG
Organism: Caulobacter henricii; assembly: GCF_001414055.1. Taxonomy (GTDB): domain Bacteria; phylum Pseudomonadota; class Alphaproteobacteria; order Caulobacterales; family Caulobacteraceae; genus Caulobacter; species Caulobacter henricii. The sequence continues at coordinate 2,650,775 of NZ_CP013002.1, forward strand.
GCCAGCGCCCCGGCCGACAATCTGAAGCCCGCCGACTTCCCCGCCTCCATGGGCCTGCAGACCAACATGACCAACCGGGCCCTGCGGGTGCAGGAAACGGTCGGCATCGATGCGGCCATCACCGACGAAAGCTTCCGTCGCTACAAGTACGACCTGACCTATAGCGAGCGCTCCAGCGTCGTGGCGATGATCGCCAGGGTCACCGCTGTCGATCCGAAAGGCGACAAGGACCTGGCCGCCGCCCAGGCGATCCTGAAAGGCTGGGACCGCAAGACCGACGTCAAAAATCGTGGCGCGGCCCTGGCGGCCCTGATGAGCCAGCCGATCCTGTTCGCCCGCACCAGCGGCGAGGCCGAACCCGACCCGATGGACACCCTGAAGACGGCCATCACCACCCTGAAGACCCATTTCGGCCGGCTCGATCCTGAATGGGGCGAGGTCAACCGCATCCGCCGCGGCAAGGTCGACATGGCCATCGACGGCGCCGCCGACACCTATCGCTCGGTCTGGGGTCGGCTGCAGAAGGACGGCACCACCACCGCCGAGGGCGGCGACACCTTCATCATGTTCGTGACCTGGGACCGGAACGGCAAGCTGTCCTCCGACAGCATCCACCAGTTCGGCTCGGCGACCCTGGATGCGGGGTCGAAGCACTATGCTGACCAGACGCCGCTATTCGTGGCCATGAAGACCAGGCCGGTGCTGTTCACAGAGGAGCAGCTGAAGGGCCATGTGCAGGAGGATTACCGGCCGGGGGGCGGTAGGGGGGCGAGCCTCCCCAGCCAATGCCGCTGCCCCCTCCTGACCGCTAAAGCGGTCGTCCTTCCCCGGAGGGGGAAGATGAAGCGTGCATGCCGAGACCTTGCAAGCAGCCCCCGTCTGGCGTTCAGCTACGGTTCAGCCGCCAGGCCTAGCTTGGCGACATCGAGTTCAAAGCGTTGGGGAAACCAGTATGCGCAAGACCATCAGCCTGATCGCCTTCGGCGTCACATCCGTCATCGCCGCCGCCGCCCAGGCCCAGGCTCCCCAATGGAACGGCCCCTACCAGGAGCCGCCGCGCGGGTCCTATGTCCAGAGCTGCCGCGAGATCACCGCCTTCAATGACGACGTCTATGCGCGCTGCAAGCAGAACGACGGCCGCTGGGCCTGGGTCGGGGCCCATGTCCGCGACTGCAACAGCCAGGGCCTGGCCAATGCCGGCGACGGCCGCCTGGTCTGCCAGAGCCTGGGCGGTGGAAATGGCGGCGGCGGTGGACGGCCCGGCGGTGGCGGCGGTGGCGGTGGTGGCGGTGGTGGCGGTGGCAATCCCTATCGCGCCGAAGCGGTCCTGTTCGAACATGCCGGCTATGAAGGCCGCCCCTTCGAGGTGCGGGGCGACATGCCCGACCTGACCGCCGTCAAGTTCAATGACACGGCCTCGTCGATCAAGATCCTGCGCGGCGAATGGCAGGTGTGCGAGGACGTCGACTATCAGGGCCGGTGCTGGACCCTGACCCGCGATCAGGGCCTGCTGGGCCGTGAGGCGAACGACCGGATCAGCTCGATCCGCCGGGTCCGCTAGAGTCGGTTCCAGGCCGGGGCCGGCGGTGATTTGCTTAACCGCCTGCCCCGGCTGTAGCCGCACACATGGAAAACGACGACCAAGGCACCGCGGTTAGAACAGTCAAGTTTGCCAACAACCCCAACTGTGTTCACATCTTGTTACGATCTTCGCCATCTTGATACTTGAAGATGTCGACATTCAGGCCGCATTAACTATCAGATGCGTCGCTAGGTCACCTTTAAAACTGCCCCTGGCCGGCGCATATGGACACCATGTCGAGTAACTCCACCCCAAGTGTCCTGACCGGCCTCAAGCGCGGTCTGATGCATCGCTGTCCCAACTGCGGCGATGGCCGTCTCTATGTGCGCTATCTGAAAGTCGATCCCGATTGCGAGGCCTGTGGTCACGACCTGGCGGAGTATCCGGCCGACGATGGTCCGGCCTATTTCACCATCCTGATCATCGGCCATCTGTTCGTCGCCCCTCTGCTGCTGTTCCCGTTCATCTGGAAGGCACCGGTGGGGCTGGTCCTGCCCCTGACCGTCCTGCCCCTGGCCGCCCTGACCCTGGTGCTGCTGCCCCGCGTCAAGGGTGCGGTGATCGGCGCGCTGTGGGCCATCAAGCTGCGCAAGGCCCAGGACGCTCCCGGCGACTGAAGGCGACCTTCACCGGAACCGACAAGCGGCACCGCACATTCCTAATCCCGACACCGTGCCCCGGCCTTAAGCCGGCGGTCGCGGCCGAACGGGAGAACGGACATGCTCGGCACGATCCTCATCATCATTCTGATCCTGGCCCTGATCGGTGCCCTGCCGGCCTGGGGTCACAGCAGGTCCTGGGGCTATTTTCCCAGCGGGGGCCTGGGCCTTGTGCTGGTGATCCTGATCGTCCTGGTCCTGATGGGCCGATTCTAGACCTGCGGCCGGGTGCCACCGACCAGTGGTTGGCGCCCGGCCCCGGCTTCGCCTAAGCTTCCCCCGCAACGCCTCGGGGGAGATGGGCATGACGACGCAAGCCGCCGAGGCCAAGACCGGCGAAAACCCACCCGGCATGACGTCGTCGGCGCGGGCGCGGGCCATTCTCGGCGGTTCGGCGGGCAATCTGGTCGAATGGTACGACTGGTTCGCCTATGCCGCCTTCTCGATCTATTTCGCCAAGGTCTTCTTCCCGGCCGGCGACCAGACCGCCCAGTTCATGAAGACCGCTGCGGTGTTCGCCGTCGGCTTCCTGGCGCGTCCGGTCGGGGCCTGGCTGATGGGCCTCTATGCCGACCGCGCCGGTCGCCGCGCCGCCCTGACCCTGGCCGTAGGCCTGATGAGCCTGGGCTCTCTGATCATCGCCATCACCCCCGGCTTCGACCAGATCGGCGCTGCCGCCCCCGCCATCCTGCTGGCCGCCCGCGTGCTGCAGGGCCTGTCGGTCGGCGGCGAATACGGCGCCAGCGCCACCTATATGAGCGAGATGGCCGGCAAGAGGCGTCGCGGCTTCTGGTCCAGCTTCCAGTACGTGACCCTGATCATGGGCCAGCTGGTCGCCGCCCTGGTCCTGGTCATTCTGCAGAATGTGCTGGAACCGGCCGAGCTCTCGGCCTGGGGCTGGCGCATTCCCTTCTTCATCGGGGCCGCCCTGGCGGTGGTCGTGTTCTGGATCCGCAGCGGGCTGGAGGAGTCCCAATCCTACACCAACGCCAAGGCTGCGGGCGCGCCCAAGGCCAATACCCTGGCGATGTTCACCCAGCATCCGCGCGAGGCCCTGGCCATCATCGGCCTGACCGCTGCCGGCTCCCTGGCCTTCTATGCCTACACCACCTACATGCTGAAATTCCTGACCAACACCACCGGCTTCAGCAAGGAGGTGGCGGGGGCCGTGAACCTGGCGACCCTGGTCGGCTTCATGCTGATCCAGCCCCTGTTCGGCTGGCTCTCCGACCGGCTGGGACGGCGGCGCATGCTGGTCTTCGCCTTTGGCGGCGGGGCTGTTCTGGCCTGGCCGGTCTTCACCCTGCTGGCCGGAGCGACCGACCCGACCGTGGCCTTTGTGCTGATCTTCGCCGCCCTGGTGGTGCAGTCGGCCTATACCTCGATCAGCGCCGTGGTGAAGGCCGAGCTCTTCCCCACCCATGTCCGCGCCCTGGGCGTCGCCCTGCCCTATGCCATCGGCAATGCCCTGTTCGGAGGCACGGCCGAGTTTGTCGCCCTCTGGTTCAAGAGCATCGGCCTGGAAAGCGGCTTCTATGTCTATCTGACCGGCATGATGGCCATGGGGGCCGTGATCGCCCTGGCCCTGCGTGACAGCGGCAAGCACAGCCGCATTCTGGAGGACTGAACCTGGCCCTACGTCGAATCCCTGTCCGGACCTAGGCTCGCCCCATGCCGATCGTCGACATCGCCGCTCTCGCCCTCTTCGTGGTCGCCTGGCTGTTCTATGAGCCCCTGCTCAAGCGGCTGGGCGAAGGCGGCAATCTGATCAATACCGACATGACGGTGATCCGTCGGCGCTGGATGCAGGAGATGGCGGTCCGCGAGATCGCCCTGCTGGACGGGCAGCTTCTGGGGCACGCCATCAATTCCGCCAGTTTCTTCGCCTCGTCCAACCTGATCCTGATCGCGGCGGCGGCCGGCGTGCTGTTCGGCGGAGACGGTGCCCTGAAGAGCATCGAGGGCCTCGCCGTTCTGGCCCCGGCCTCGCAGATGATGTTCGAAATCAAGCTCGGCCTGGTGCTGTTTGCCCTGGCGCGGGGCCTGCTGGACTTCATCTGGGCCATTCGCCAGATGAACTACTGCCTGGCCGCCATCGGGGCCACGCCGATGTGGGCCTCGCCCGCCACCCTGGCCGAATATGCCGAAGCAACCGGCGGCATCCTCAATCCGGCGCTTTCCGCCTTCAATGCCGGGGTACGCGGCTATTACTTCGCCCTGGCAGCGGCGGCCTGGCTACTGGGCCCCTATGCCTTCATTTCCGCCACCCTGGGTGCCCTGCTGCTGCTCCTGTGGCGGCAGAGGCGCAGTCGGGCCTCGTCGGCCGTCCGCCAGGTGCGTCAGATCCTGGAGCGCCAGCCCGTCGTCCACGGCCCGCACCTGAAGCACGGCGAGCAGGATCCTCCAGTCGACACGATCTAGCGGAGACCGAGGCCCGCCCGCACGGCCCGGGTCAACTTGGCGGCAACCAGGCCATGGGCGGTCGTCAGCCAATTCTCGACCTCGGCCGGATCGAGCCCCGACAGGTCGTCGAACTTCACCCATCTGGCCCGGGCCAGATAGGGCGCGGGGACGGCGCGGCCCGTCTCGATCAGCACCTCATAGGCCACGTCCGAGACCTTGAACGACACGCCGCCCCGGGCGATCGCGTCACCCATCACCGCGAACATCTTGCCGCCGACCTTGTAGACCTGGTCAGAGCCCCAGGGCCGATCCATCGTCACCGCCGGCAGGGCTCTGCAGGCGGCGTCGAAGGCTTCGGGGCTCAAGCCTCGACGCCGACGCCGATCGGGCAGGTCACGCCGGTGCCGCCGATCCCGCAATAGCCGCCCGGGTTCTTGGCCAGGTACTGCTGGTGATAGTCCTCGGCGAAATAGAACGGGCCGGCGGCAGCGATCTCGGTCGTGATCGACCCAAGCCCCTGGCCGGCCAGGGCCTGGCCATAGGCGTCCTTCGACGCGGCGGCCGCAGCGGCCTGGGCGTCGCTCGTCACATAGAGGCCCGAGCGATACTGGGTGCCGATGTCATTGCCCTGGCGCATGCCCTGGGTGGGATCATGGTTTTCCCAGAAGGTCTTCAGCAGGGTCTCGTAGCTGACCGCCTTGGGATCAAACACCACCAGCACCACCTCGGTATGACCGGTGCCGCCGCTGCAGACCTCCTGATAGGTCGGATTGGGCGTGATCCCGGCCGCATAGCCGGCGGCGGTGACATGGACGCCGGGGACCTTCCAGAAGATCCGCTCCACGCCCCAGAAACAGCCCATGGCGAACACGGCCGTCTCCATCCCGTCGGGATAGGGCCCCTTCAGCGCATGGCCATTGACGAAGTGGGTTTCCGCGGTCGGGATCGCGGCCTCACGCCCCGGCAGGGCGCTGTCGACGGAGGGCAGATCCAGGGACTTCTTGGTCAGCAGCATGGTGTGGCCTCGGCGGGAAACGGTCCCAGCCGATATATGTGGTCGCGCACCACATTTCACCCCTCATCAGCGCTTGCTCCCGAAAGCCCCGTGAGTATATTGCGCGCCTTCCTGCGAAGGGGGGCCTCAACCGCTCCCGATTCAAGTGCGCATGGTGAGGTGGCCGAGTGGTTGATGGCGCACGCTTGGAAAGCGTGTTTAGGTGAAAGCCTAACGAGGGTTCGAATCCCTCTCTCACCGCCACTGCACCCCCGCAAATTGTCTCGCGCGTCAGGCCAGTTTCCTAAGCCTGCGTTTTCGCGCGCCTATTGCCGCGGAAAGCCATTCGCTCACGTGCAAATCCAACACGAAGTCGGGCAGCGACCTGCCAGATAGGCTGCCACGTCTCCGCGAGTTCGAGATGAGGTCGGGTTTCCCGATGATTGGACACTGCTTGGGGAATTCTGTGATTTCGAAGCGGTGCTGTCAGAGCAAATTGCTGACAGCGTCCTTGGACTGCCTGCGCCTAGTAGTTCACCCCACCGGGGCATCTGGTTCCGCGCCCTGTTACAACTCAATCGCGGCTGTAACCGTTTGCGCCTTCAAACCGAACTCTCCTAAAAACGACGTCAAAGCCAGGAGCATGAGTTGGACGACGCCAGCCTCACGAACGCGCAAGACTACTACGGCAAGGTGCTCAAGGGGTCCGGGGACCTTCGAACCGACGCCTGCTGCACAACTGACGCGCCCCCGCCGGCCGTTCGGCGCGCTTTGGCCAATGTCCATGACGAGGTAAGGGCCCGATACTACGGCTGCGGACTGGTCGCGCCGCCCGCAATCGAGGGCGCTCGAATCCTCGACCTTGGATCCGGCTCGGGTCAGGACTGCTATGTTCTGGCCCAGCTGATTGGTCCGACGGGCCAGATTGTGGGTGTCGATGGAACGCCCGAACAGCTGGAGCTGGCGCGCTCCCACCTCGACTGGCATCGCGATCGCTTCGGATATGACCGGTCAAACGTGCATTTCATCGGCGGGGACATTGCCCATCTCGGCGAACTGGACCTGGAGCCGGCATCCTTCGATGTCATCGTGTCCAACTGCGTCATCAACCTGGTCGAGGACAAGGCCGCCGTCTTCGGCGCCGTCCATAACCTCCTCAAGCCAGGCGGAGAGCTATTTTTTTCAGACGTCTACGCCGACCGTCGCGTCCCGGATGCGCTTCGGCGCGACCCCGTGCTGCACGGGGAATGCCTTGGTGGCGCGCTCTACTGGGGCGACTTCCTGCGCCAGGCCAAGGCAGCCGGCTTTGGTGACCCTCGCCTCGTTGCCGATCGCCCCCTCATCGTTGGCGATCCATTGGTGGAGCTGGCGGTCGCGCCAATCCGCTTTTTCTCCGCTACCTGGCGCCTGTTCAAACTCGATGGCCTGGAATCCGCCTGCGAGGACTATGGCCAGGCCGTTCGCTATCGGGGCGGGATCAGCGGCTTTGAGAAAGCCTTCGTCCTCGACAAGCACCACACATTCGAAGTGGGGCGCATCACACCGGTCTGCGGCAACACCTGGCGTATTCTGCAGGAGAGCCGGTTCGGCTTGAGTTTCGAGTATTTCGGCGACTTCGATCGGCACCTCGGCATCTTCAAGGGCTGCGGGACTGACCTGCCGTTCTCGACGCCGACGGACAGCACAGCGGCCTGTTGCTGACGCCCCTGGCCCTCACTTGCTAGCGGTCGCGACCGTCTTCCCGAGCGAACAAATATCGCGCTGCAGTGCTGTCAACTTAACGCCGAGAGAGACATCCGCTTGTTCCCGATTGAGCAGACGACCACGTCCAGATGCCATCGCGGCGACGGAGCGGGGCGTTTGCGCTTGAGATTCCTTGCGATCTGCGGACCAAACCTGAGCGTCCAGCAGCGGATGGTCTCATAGCTCACGTCGACGCCCCGTTGGGCCATCATCTCCTCGACGTCACGAAAGCTCAGAGTGAAGCGGGAATACAGCCAGACGGCGTGTCTTATGACTTCCGCTTGAAACCGGTGGCGCTTGAATGAGAGCTGCACGACCTATCTCAGAACTCGAGCCCCGTTGAGGCCGGAAGTGGAGACAAGTTAGCGTTGGACTGACAGCACCGCCACGCACCCCCGCAAATTACCTCGCGCGTCAGGCCAGTTCCCCAAGCCTGCGTTTTCGCGCGCCCATTGCCGCGGGAAGCCATTCGCCCACGGGCAAATCCAACGGGGAGCCGGGCGTGGCGATGGCGGACCGGTGCAGGAAGCCTGGGTTCAGTGCGCCGACCTTCTTTCGGCGGAAGGCCATGTACGGAGGACCGGACGTTGCAGAAGCACGGCGACTGAAGGCGCTGGAAGACGAGAACGCCAAGGCTCAAGTCGACCCACGACTTTCGTTACCGCTCGATGAGACATGGAGACCGGGTCACCGCCCGAGCTCGGGCTCGCGCCCGGGCTCGAGGGAACATCACAGGGCTGGCTCGTCTAAGGAAAGCGCCGGTCGCAGGGCGCAGACCTAAGCCGGGATTTGTGGCGCCGTTCTTTCAGATGGCAGAAGCTGAAGGATGCCAAAGCCTAGCTCGATGACGAGAAAGCCCCACAGCAGGGGACTGGCCCCGCTTGCCAGGGCATGGATCATCGCTGCGCTGAACATGAACCGGGTGGCAGCGTCGTAGCGGCCCATCCAGACCATGCCGGATCGCAAACGCAGCACCGCCCAGACTATGACCACCGAGCCCAGGAAATTTGCAAAGAGGACACCTTCGGGCGGCAGGGGCTGGAGAGGCCTTAGGCCAAGGGACGCATGGATATTGCCGAACAGCGTGTAGAGCAGAGCCAATGTCCATGGCGTGGCAAAGACCCCTGTGATGGCGATGTCATACCAGGCGCTGGCCATGAATACGCGTCTATAGGTGGCAGAGCTGAGCATTCGTGTACCTCTGAAGGTTTGTCCCGATCGATCCGCTCCAGTAAAACAGGAGCCCGTTCGGCTTCTTTATTTCTCCGATAGTTGTTTCGTCCGCTGCTTGACCGGACAAGTTGACACACCAATCAACTTGTATCCGAGGCAGGTGCCGACCAGGGCCGTACCGATCATGTATGCACCGGTGAGGGCGAACCCGACCGAAACCATCAGGGGCACGGGGGCGATGAAGGCGGCGATAAACAAAGCAAAAGCAGTAATTGCGCGAAGGGCACGGTCGGCACTGCCGAGGTTCTTATTTACGGAAAGCACTATTTTAATCCTTGTTCGTTTCCAGGGGACGAATTATTGAATTTCGAATTTCTCATATTGTAATATTTGCATTTGAACTGATGCTTGACATTTACATACATTCTTGAGTGATTAGATGAATGCGTGCACGGTTTTGAATATTTATGAGAGAATATTCGACTTAAATTGACCATACCCCCCTTATCAACTTCGGCAGTTTAGAGGCTTCGTGTGAATTGCTGAATCCAGCGGTCAATGCGACGGCGGCACGGTATCTGAAATCAACGCCGGTGATCTTGAGCCTTCGCAAGGACCTCGAATACTTTCCAACCGCTTCGCTCGTGCAGAGCCCCCCCACAGCGTGAGTCTCACGACGGAGACGCCGGGCCTTCTCTGAGATTCTCGGAAGACCCTCGACGAGGTTGACCCCGCCGCAGGTTGGCTGACCGGTCATGACGCGGGCGGAACAGCCGGGGCGAGGGTCTGAATGACGGCGCGGGCTGCGGCCTTGACGGCCACGTCGCCACCCATCGTTTCAGCGGCGTTGGCCACGGCAAGTACGCCATTCTCACGACCGGGGAACAGGGCCACGAAAGCAAACCAGTTGCCGTCGGAGCCGCCGTGGGTGAGGGCGGGACCGACCCGGCCGGAGATCTGTGGCGGGACGCCCCAGCCCATGGCAACGATGCTGTCGCCGCGCGGCGTGTGCATCAGTCGATAGGTTTCAGCCTTGAGCAGCTTGCCGCGCCCCGCTTCGCCGGCCATCTGGTCGATACAGAACCTGGCCCAGTCGGTCAGGGTCATGCGTATGCCGCCTGCCGGCAGGAGCATCTGCGGGTTCCCGTCCCCGGCCACGGCGCGGCGCCCATCGATGTGGCCGGACGTCTCGCCCGCGCGAGGGGTCTGGTTGAAGACAGCGGTCGTCATGCCCAAGGGGCCGAAAACCTCCTCTTGCATCAGCGTCTCGTAGGACTTTCCGGTCGCCTTCTCGGCAATGGCACCCGCTAGGATCAAGCCGGTATTGGAATAGCTGGGCTTGCCGCGGACCGGACCGACGGGTGCATCGGCAACCGCCAGGCGCAGATAGGCCATACGTTGTTCGTGTAGCGGCCGGGTATCCGTGAAAAAGGTCCGGAAGAAAGCTTCATCGCTGTGGTTCTCCGGCAGGCCCGCCCGATGCGACATGAGGTCCACCAGGGTGACGTCGCGATATTCGGGACGCATCTGCGCCACCAGATCGGGCAGCATCGCCGACAAGGGGGCCTCCCAGCTCAGCACGCCGCGCTCGACGAGCCGGGCGATCATCGTGACGGTCATGGCCTTGCTGTCGGACCCCAGATTCCACAGGTCTTCGACGGTCGCCGGCGTTGCTGACCCCAGCGCGTCAATGCCGGCCACCGCCTGATCGACGACCTGACCGTTGCGGATGACCAGCACGCCGACGGCCGGGACGGTCTTGCCCTCCATGACGGCAGCCAGAGTCGCAGGCAGGGCCGGCGTCCCGTCGATCTTCTGGGCTTGGCTCGGGGTGACGGCCAGGATGGCGCCGAAGCAGAGGATAAGGCCGAGACGGGTCATGGGGGCTCCAACTGTGTCGCTGTCGAATGTTCTCCCCGGTCTTTAATCCATGTGCCTGTGTCCTTAGGAGACGGCTCCTGCGCATGTCTGCTATACGTGGAGCGTATGGCCACGCTCGACGACCTCAACCTGCTAAGAACTTTCGTGCGGATTGCTGAAGCTGGAAGCATTTCGGCGGCGGCACGCTCGCTGCACACCACCCAGCCGACCTTGAGCCGGCAACTCCAGCAGTTGGAAACCCTCCTCGGTGCCCCGCTCGTGCAGCGCGACTCCCACAGCATGAGCCTCACGGCGGCAGGCCAACGCATGCTCGTGGATGCCCGGGAGATCCTGGACCACGTTCAAGCCGCCACGCTGCGCGCGAACGGTGAACATTCATCGCCGCGAGGACATCTGCGCGTGGTGACAACGATTGATATGGGCCAATACCATGTCGCCCCGCTGCTGGCTCGGCTGCGTGCGCAGTGCCCGCAGTTGACCGCCGAAATGCACGTGACAAATCGCCCGGTCAAATTCGTCGAGGAGGGGTTCGATTGCGGCGTGCTGGTCGGTGCCATCACCGACGACACGCTCGTCGCCAAACGTCTGCTGGAAAATCCCCGCGTGCTGGTCGCAGCACCCGCGCTGGTGAAGCAACTGGGCATGCCGGAGAAGCCGGGTGACCTCACAGCATGGCCGTGGGTCGGACTGCTTGGCGCGCATTTCCTGATCGACAATTCCGTCCCGTTCACAAAGGCCGGCAAGACCGAGACGGTGAATTTTGATGCCGCGCTTCGGCTGGACGGCGTCACCTCCATGCGCGCCGCATTGCTGGCCGGAGCGGGGGTTGCAGTGCTGCCGCACTTTTCGGTGCGCGAAGCGGTCGCCGCAGGCACGCTGCAGCTCCTTCTGCAGGACTGGACTATTCCACCCGTCGCCTTTCACGCCGTCTATCTCGCATCACCCTTTGTGCCCGCGAAGGTCCGCGCCTTCGTGGATTTGTGTGTGCAGGAAATGCCGGGAAGATTCGACGATCCAGACCGGAACTGACGGGTTAGGGCGTTAGACCGACGTCCAGTACGGACGGCGTAAGGCTGACAGCAGCAACGGGCCGTCAGTTGTCATCCACAAGGCTGCGGTAGGCGCGCCAACTGGCGAGGCCCAGCCAGGGAAAGACGAAGACCAGGGCGAGAAATCCCGTCGCGGCGGAGAGCAGAAGGAGCGCGGCGATGATCCCCGCCCAGAGCAGCAGCGGGAAGAAGTTGGCATTCACGGCGCGCACGCTGGTCGCCACAGCCTCGAAAACGCTGGCCCGGGGGTTGAGCAGCATCGGCGCGGATACGACCATCAGGGCGTAGGTCACAAAGGCCAGGGCCCCGCCGGTCAAGGTTCCGGTCAGCAGCATGACCCGTCCGTCACTGGAACCCAGGGCAAAGGCCACCAGGGCGTCCACGGTGGGGTGGCTCTGATAGGTCGACAGGCCGTAGACGATCTGGGCGACCCGACCCCAGAAGAAATAGATCAGCACCAGAAGCAGGCTGAGATAGGCGACGTCCTGGCGAAAGGCCGACCGGACGAAAAGGATCTGCATCAGGCCGGGGCGCTCTCCCAGGTCGATCCGTCGGCCGGCTTCATAGGGACCCATGGCCAGGATCGGGCCGACGATGACGAAGCCGGCGGTCAGGGCGAGGACCCTGAATGCACCATTGGTGGCATAGACGCCGTAACACAGCGCAAAACTCGCGGCCGCGACGCCGAGACCGTAAACCAACAGCGGCACGGGCGCTTTCATCAGGTCTCCCCAGCCTTCGGCCAGCCAGCCGAAAGGCGCCGAAAGACGGATCGTCCTGATGGGCGGCAGCCTCCGAGGTGCGTCCATGATGGGTTCCCCTCGCCCTTGATGATCGTTTCTGAGCGAGAAGGATGTCGCCGATCCGCCACGCTGGCAAGCATCGGGATTCGGCGAGCAGGTCGCGATACCGGGGAGGGACTCCTGCGGTCGGTTGGAGTTAGCCAGCCAGTTCCAGGCAAGGTGACTGTCCCGCCAGCCCGCTTTCGGGCACCAAGACTTGCTCCCGCGCCTATGATATCCGCCTGCGGATGGACAGCCTTGATATCGCCTTCGCCGAAGCCCGCCGCTATCTGGCCTCGCTGGACACCCGCCCCGTCGCCTCGCGCGGGACCCCGGCGGACATGCTGGCAGGGCTGCCGGCGCAGTTTCCCGCCCAGGGCATGGCCGCCGCTGAGGTGGTCCGAGCGATTGCGGCGGCGGCGGAGCCCGGATTGACCGCCAGCGCCGGCGGACGCTTCTTCGCCTGGGTGAAGGGCGGCGCACTGCCGGCCGCCCTGGCCACCGACATGATGTGCTCGGCCTGGGACCAGAATGTGGTTCTGGCCTCGACGAGTCCCGCAGGGGCCGTTCTAGAAGCGTTGGCCGGGCAGTTTCTGCTCGAGGCGCTGCGTCTGCCGGCCGAGGCGAGCTATGCCTTTGTCACAGGCTGCCAGATGGCGCATGTGACAGCGCTGGCCGCCGCCCGCCACGCGGTTCTGGCGGACAAGGGTTGGAACGTTGAGGTGCAGGGCCTGAACGGCGCGCCCGCGATCCGCGTCCTGGCAAATGCCCATCACCATTCGTCGGTCACCCGCGCCCTGCGCCTGCTGGGCCTGGGCAGCGACTGCATCGTGCCGCTTGGCGGCGATGAGCCCGGCCGGGTGTCGGCGGACGCCCTGCGCCTTGCCCTGGCCGACGCGCCGCAGATGGCCACGATCGTCGTGCTCAACGCCGGTGACCTGAACATCGGCGCGTCGGATGACTTCGCCACGCTCTGCCCGATCGCGCAGAGCGCGGGTGCCTGGGTTCATGTGGATGGCGCCTTCGGGCTCTGGGCCAATGCCAGCCCACGCCTGGCGTCGCAGGTCGCCGGCATCGAACTGGCCGACAGCTGGGCGACCGACGGACACAAGTGGCTGAACACACCCTATGACTGCGGCATGGCGATCACGCGCCACCCCGACGCCCATATCGCCGCCATGCGCATGACGGCGGCCTATGTGACCACCGGCGGAGCGGTGCGCGATCCGATGGATTTCACGCCGGAATGGTCGCGTCGCGCCCGCGCCCTGCCGGCACTGGCGGCCCTGATGGAGCTGGGCCGCGACGGGCTGGCCGCAATGATCGAACGCTGCTGCGACCATGCTGCGGCCATCTATGACGGGATCGTCCGGCTTGAGGGGGCGGTCGGGATCGCCCGGCCGACCCTGAACCAGGGCCTGATCCGGTTTGAAGCGCGCGACGGCGACAATCTCAGCGATGAGATGATCGCCGCCATCAATGCCAGCGGCGAGGCCTTTGTCAGCGGCGGCAGCTGGGACGGCGAGCGCGTGATGCGGATCAGCGTCTGCGGCTGGAACACGACCGACAACGACGTGGCACGGACTGTGGCGGCGGTCGGCGCGGCACTGACGCGTCTGCGCTGAAGCCGGTTGGGTAGGGCGTGGGCGAGATCTTCACGCGCCGGCGGATGAGGGTCGCGGCCAAGGCTCTGTCCCGGCCTGTCTTGCGATCCTTTGAAGACCGGCGTTACTTTCCCGGACTTGGGTCGCCGGGGGAGGCAGGAATTGGCCATCAAGACCAAGGTTTCCAGACGGGCCCTGCTGGGCACGGCGGGTGCCGGTCTGCTGTTTGCAGGCGGCTGGGTGGCGCTGGACAGCGCAAAACGCGGCGAGGTCGAAGAGCGGATACTGCCGTGGATCAGGGCCAATGCCCACGGCTTTGACCCGGCCCGGCCCGACAGCCTCTGGAGCCCGGCACTCGCCAGGGCCCTGGCCGGGGCCCGCATCATTGGCGTCGGCGAGGCGACCCACGGCAGCCATGAGGACGCCGTGGCCAAGGCGGCGATCATCCGGGGCCTCATCGTGTCCGGCACAGCCCGCGCCTTTTTCCTCGAGATCAACGCCCAGGCAGGACGTGAGCTTGACGCCTACATCCAGGGCGGAGCGGGGGAGGCCTCTGAGCGCCTGCGGACGTCCCACGCGTTCAAGGTGTTCAAGACCCGGGCGCTCGCCGACCTGCTCGGCTGGCTCAGGGACTGGAACCGCACTGCGCCGCAGCCTGTGCGCATCTTCGGTATCGACTGCCAGTCTACCGCCCGGGATGCCGCCGATGCCCTCGCCGCGCTCCGGCGGAGGGATCCGGCGGCGGCGGACCGGCTCGCCGCCCCGCTCGACCCGATCGTGTCCGCCCGGGCGCAGGGACTGCGGTTTCCCGTCCTGATCAAGTCGCTCACGACCGCCCAACTGCAGGCGGCGATGGGCGCGCTGGAGACCCTGCGCGCCGCGCTGGCCGCCCATCCCGACGACCGGGCCGCCCGCTACGCCGCCCGCACAGCCTGGCAGGGTCTGAAGGCGTTCGAACTGGAAACCAGCGACGGCAAGATCACGGGCGACGCCGCCGCCTATTATGCCCGCCGCGACCAGTTCATGGCCGAGAACATCCTGGAGGCACCGGCTGACGGGCCAGGCGTGTTCTGGGCTCATAACGCCCATGTGGCGGCCGGTGGACCGCCCGGCTCCAGCTTTGTCGCTGCCGGCGGCCAGTTGCGCCGCCGCCTCGGCGACGGCTATCGTGCGGTGGTGTTCGAATACGGAGCCGCGCGGTTCAACGCCGTCCCGACCCTGCCCGTGGGCCCGCCGCCCAACGCCGCAGATGCGACGGCGGTCTTACGGTGGACGGACCGTCGGGGCCGGCTGGCGCAGCTTCTCGAAAAGGCCCGAGGCGGATCGTTCTGGGGGCCGCTGCGCGACCTGCCCGATGACGAGGCCGGAAGGGCCTGGCGCGCCCTGCCCTACAGGCTCGCCTGGCCCGGCTATGCCGCTACACGTTGGCAAGCCGCCAACCTTGATCCGACGATCCCGAGCGGATCCCTGTTCGACGTGGTCGTCTACATCGCTGAGTTGACGCCTTCCAGGCCTGTGTAGCGCCGGGGACACCGCGTCATTCCAGCCGGTTCTGGTCAAGCCAGGCCCGGACCTGTTCGACCTGCGGCAACAGGCTTTCCACCATGTCCCTGGGAATGGCCCCCGTGGCCTGCTGAAGGAACGGAAACGCGGCGCGCATCGATTCCTCGCGGGCGTCCCTGCCCTGGGGCGTGAGCAGCACCCGCTTCGAACGGCCATCGACGGCATCCGGCTCAATCCGGATGAAGCCCTTCTCCTCGAGCCTGGCCAGAGTGCTGGTCATGGTCCCGCGGGTGACCTGAAGGACGGCAGCCAGCTGGGCCGGCGTCCTGTTGTCCCCCATGCGCACGCTGTGGTTCAGGACCGTGAATTGGGCGCGGGTCAGGCCATGCGGCAGCACGCGTTCGAAAGCCGTTTCAGCCAGCTGGTTGATGATGCCGATCTCGGTCAGCAGGCGAAACAGCAGTTGCTCATGCGAGGGCTTGTCGGCCTCAGGGTCCGCAGGTTCAGGCAAGGTGGGCGTCCAGTCCGCGTCGGGGTGTCGGCCCGATCTCGGGGCCATAGCCGATACGATAGAGCATCTGAATACGCTTGCCGCCGCCGATCAGACCGTGGACTTCGCGGTACAGGTCCTTCATCTCGGCATATTCCTGCAGGGACTGGCTCCAGGGATGAACCCCGAGCCCGAGGCTGGTGGCCTTGAGATTGGTCCGGACATAGGCGCGGCCGGCATTGATCTGGTCAATCCGCGACCGGTTCTCATTGCTGATCCAGCCAAAGGCACGCGCCGACAGGGCCATCGAGCGATAGAGCTCCAGACCCTGCTGGAAGGCCGTCGACTTCGGATCCGCAAGGGTCTCCCGCGTCATGAAGCCCAGCCATCGCCCGGCCTCGAAGATCGGTCCCTCCAGCTCGATGCCGTCCGGATTGGCCGTGACTTCGGCGGCCCCGATGCGCATGAGGTCAACGGATTCCTGGTTGGTCGCCGGCGTTGTCACCTCTTTCTGGTGTGCGCGCCACGTCAGGTCACGCAGGTGCTCGGCCAGACGGGTATTGCCGATGGTTTCCGACGACGCGCCGAACAGGCGTCCGGCCTCTGAGATCTGCTGGAGCGCAGATTCCGAAACGTCCCGGGGTTCATAGACCTCCTTGTTCGAGCGTCGGGCGAGGATCTGCGCAAACAGCGGGTCGGGGCTGACGCCGCCCTTGGTGAAGGACACGTGCGCCACCGGCCGCTGGTCGAGTGTCTGCATGTCCTCGCCGTCCGGGAAGGGCGTGACCGTCGCCTGATAACCGTCCTGGGCGGCGGCCAAGACCAGCAGTTCGAGAAAGGCCCCGCAGCCGATGGTGATCTGGCGGTCGAAAGGGTCGGTGGCCGGCAGGCGGCGCTTGAGGTCGCAATAGAGGGTCAGGGCGTCCTGCCCGTCGAGCCTGACCCGCCAGGGCTGGCGGTTGTGCGGGTTGGGGGCAAGCAGGGCATAGGACAGGGCGCGGCGACGGAACTCGCTATACTGGCCGGCCTTGCGCCAGGGTTCGCGCGCGGCCTCCGAGGGGCCGCTCGTGGCGATGATGCCGCCACCGGCCGCTGCCGCCAAAACGACCCCGCCCCCGATCAACTTCAGAACATTGCGACGCGACGTCATGAACGGCACCTTTTGTTTGATACCATATTATATTGGTTTGATGCCAAACCTTTGTCAAGGCCCGGCGACCTGCGACCCCCGGCCCGACTTGGCATGGCTCTTTCGGATCAAGTTGCTAAGGTGACCCGACTGAGGTGAGGTGTCGGCTATAAGCGCTGATGGCAAAAACAGCGGCCAAGGGGCCCTAGGAACCTGGCGCCTGGCGGCCTTTGCCCTGCCCTGCGTTCCGGTGGCGGCGATGCTCATGCCTGTCGTCGTCTATCTGCCCAACTATTACGCCACGGATCTGGGCGTTAGTCTGACGGCGATCGGACTGGCCTTCGGCATCGTACGGCTATTCGATCTGTGGCTGGATCCGACCCTCGGGTTCCTGATCGACAGGACTAATACGCGCTTTGGCCGGTTCAAGCCCTGGCTGGTCGCCGGCCTGCCCATTGCCGTCCTCGCGGTCTGGATGCTGTTCATGGCGCGCCCGGGTATCGACGGAAACTACATCCTGCTCTGGCTGGTCCTCGGGTTTCTGGGCCAGTCCATGGCGACCATGGCGCACGTCACCTGGGCGGCCCGGCTGGCTCCGGAATATGGGCAGCGCGCGCGCGTCTTCAGTTGGTGGCAGGGGTTCACCGTCCTGGGCATGCTCATCGTGCTTGCCATGCCGCCGCTGATGAAACTCGGCTTCGGGCTCGACTACGGTCAGGGCGTGCGGGCCATGGGCTGGTTCGTGGTGCTGAGCCTGCCCGTAGCCATCCTTCTGGCCCTGTTGGCCGTTCACGAGCCGAAGTCGCCTCCGAACACCCAGCCTGCCAACTGGCGCCACTATCTGGATCTGATCCGCCGGCCATCGATCCTGCGAATACTCGGATCGGACATTCTTCTGGGGACGGGCCCGGTCATCGCCGGAACCCTGTTTTTCTTCTATTTTGAAGCCATCCGCGGCTGGGACCGGTCTGAAGCCGGCCTGCTGCTGCTGCTCTATTTCATCGGCGCGCTGATGGGCGCGCCCCTCTGGGGGCGGCTTGGACTGGCGATCGGCAAGCACCGCGCCCTGGCCATCGCCTCTGCGGCTTATGCGGTTGCCCAACTGTCGGTGCTGATCGCGCCAGAGGGCCTGGTCTGGGGGATCGTGACCATGACCCTGGCCGGCCTGCCCTATAGCGCCGGTCCGATACTGCTGCGCGCCATGATGGCCGACCTGGGTGACGAAGAGCGCCTGAAGAGCGGCGTGGATCGCAGCGGTCTCATGTTTGGTTTGCTGAGCGGGGTCGTCAAGATCGGGTCTGCCGTCGCGGTATTTGCCTCCGTCAGCGCGCTGGAGGCCTTTGGCTTCAAGGCTGACCTGGGCGCCGAGAATGCGACCCAGGCCTTGCGGGTTCTCGCGATCAGCTTCGCCGTCGTGCCCGCCCTTCTGGCCCTGGCCGGCGCAGCCCTGATCACCGGTCACAGCCTGGACAAGGCTTCGCATGATGAGATCCGCAAGGCGCTTGAGGTGCGCGATGCCGCGCAGACCTCAGCGGAACAAAGGGCCACACACACGAATTATTGAAAGTCGATGTTTCTGCTTGTCGATAATGCGTATGTGTCCCGGCTTCCGCAGGGCGTTTTGCCCTGCCGCACCGGACTCCCGGAGATACCCATGACGGCAAGACGCATCGTGTTGGGCGGGACTATCGCCGCCGTGTTTCTGGGAACCGTCGCCATGGCCGTGGAAGAACCTGCCTTTAAGCCGGTCCTCAAGGACGGTGCCTTCGAGGTCCGCGACTATCCGGCCCTGGTGGTCGCCGAGGTGACGGTCAGCGGCGATCAGAAACAGGCCGCCGGCAATGGGTTTCGCCTTCTGGCCGGCTACATCTTCGGCGGCAACCGGACCAAGCAGAGCATCGCCATGACCGCGCCCGTCGCCCAGGCTCCGGCCAGCCAGAAGATCGCCATGACCGCGCCGGTGACCCAGATTCAGGGCAGCAAGACCTGGGTGGTGCGGTTCACCATGCCCAGCGCCTATAGTCTGGAATCTCTGCCCACGCCGAACGACCCCAGGGTGCAGCTGCGCCAGCTGCCCCCGACCCGCTTTGCCGTGCTGCAGTTTTCCGGCCTGGCCCGCCCGGAGGCGGTCGCCGCCCGGACTGTCGAGCTTGAGAGCCTGGTCACCGCCCGCAAGCTGACGGCGGTCGGCCCTGCCGCCCTGGCCCAGTACAATCCGCCCTGGACGCCCGGCTTCCTGCGGCGCAACGAGGTGATGATCCCCATTGCCCGCTGAGGCCGGCCGCCGCCCAGCCGCCTGGATGCTGGCCCGGCGCGTCGGCCGGGCCCGCTTCAACGCCTCGCGATCTTCGGCGCATCAGGCCGTTTTGGCGGTCGCCGCGATCCAGCGATTCACGCGGGTCTCAAGAACGGGAAGCGGCAGCGACCCGGCCGACAGCACCGTGTCATGGAAGCCCCTGAGGTCGAACTTCGCGCCCAGCTCCCGGCGAGCCTTGTCGCGCAGTGCCAGGATCGTCTGCATCCCGACCTTGTAGGAGGTCGCCTGCCCCGGCGTGACGAAGTAGCGGCGGATCTCCGAGCGGATCTTGGCGATCGGCTGGGGTGAGTTGGCGGTGTAGAAGCTCATGGCCTCCGCCTCGCTCCAGCCCTTGGCGTGGATGCCGGTGTCGACCACCAGCCGGATCGCCCGCCAGATCTCGCGGCCAAGCCGGCCGAAGTCGCTGTACTGTTCCTGATAGAAGCCGACCTCCTTGGCCAGGCGCTCGACATAGAGCCCCCAACCCTCGGCATAGGCACCGTAGCCGGCCTGGGTACGGAAGACCGGGATGCCAGTCATCTCCTGGGCCAGCGAAATCTGCATGTGATGGCCCGGCCAGCCCTCGTGGTACGAGGTGCCCTCGATCTCGTAGATCGGCGTGGCGCGCGTATCGGACAGGTGCACGTAGTAGACGCCGGGGCGTCCGGCCTCGAGCGAACCGGAGTTGTAGTGCGCCGCGCCGCCCGGCTCCGCGCGATAGGCCTCGACCTGTTTCACGACCAGATCGGACTTGGGAATGCGGCCGAAATACTGCGGCAGCTTCGCCTTCATCGCCGCCAGATGGTCCTCAGCCAGCTTGAGATAGCGCGCCCGGCCCGCGTCGTCGTTGGACACGTAGAAGCGATCGTCGGTGCGCATGAAGACGAAGAACTCTTCCAATGTGCCGGCAAAGCCGATCCTGGCCTTCAGGGTCTCCATCTCGGCGCGGATCCGGGTGACTTCCGACAGGCCCAGCGCGTGGATTTCGTCCGCCGTCATGTTGGTCGTGGTCTGCAGCCGCAGCATGGCGTTGTAGAAGGCTGCGCCATCCGGCAGCGCCACCGCGCCCCGGGGTTCGGCGGATGCCTTCTCGCGGTCCGTCGCGAGCCAGGCACCCAGCCGGTCGTAGGCGGGCTTCATCTTCGTGGTCATCGCCTCGGCGACCGCCTTCGTCAGCGTCTCAGCCCGGGCGTCGTCGATAGCCCCGGTCTTGCGGAGCGCCGCGATCTTGCCCTTGGCGTCGGCGAACAGCGCTGAGTCCGGACCGTCGCCGAACGGGGCGCCGACGCCCAGGCGGCGCACTTCCTCGATCGACTGGTCATAGGCGAAGCGCGGCATCCGCACGCCGGCCGCCGCCGCCCGCTGGGCCCGGCCGAGCTCGCCATCCAGCGCCGGACCGATGGCCGCGACGCGGGCGACATAGGCTTCCATGTCCGCCGGCGTATCCACCCGGTGGGTGTTGATCATGAAGCCGGGCAGCCCCGTATGCGGCCCGCTGCGGACGAACACATAGGCGTGGCCGTGCCAACGAAACTCGTCCTCCTCGCGCTCCAGTTCGAGGGACCACATGTCGAACGAGGTGCGGGCGTCTTCGCCGAGGGTGGCCGGATCGAACCGGCGCTTCATCTCGGCCACGGACTTGCGGCGCCACTCCAGCCGGCGCAGGCGGCCGGCGTCCGAGCGGTCGGTCAGTTGGTCATTCGCGGTCTTGCGGCCCAGCCGCGTGAGCCGCTCGGGCTCCATCGCCAGTTCCTGCTCGAAAGCCTCGTCAAAGAAGGCGGTCAGTAACTGGTCGGTGCCCGCGGTGGGCGTCGCCGCCAGGGCGGCCGGAGCCGCGGCGGCTGTCGCCGCAAGGCCAAATCCGAAGTCGCGCCGCGATAGCCGCATGGGAATTCTCCTGACGAACGATGAACCGAGCTGACCCTAATGGGCTTCGACAGCCGGGGACAGCGGGGAGCGACTTCATCAGTGCGTCTTCCGGGGGACCCGCCTGGCTGAGCGGCCGGCTACGACGAGACGTTCCGGCAGCTGGACGCTCTGCCGGCGACGCTCGCCGCGTGAGGATATGACCCTAGCCGCCCGGGTGCAGGCCCGGGGCTTCCTGGCCCGTCCGGGAGACATATTCCGTATAGCCGCCGCCATACTGATGGACGCCCTCGGGGGTCAGTTCCAGCACGCGGTTGCTCAGGGCCGCTAGGAAGTGGCGGTCGTGCGAAACGAACAGCATGGTGCCCTCAAAGTCGGCGAGGGCTGCGACCAGCATCTCCTTGGTCACCATGTCGAGGTGGTTGGTCGGTTCGTCCAGCACCAGCAGGTTGGGCGGATCGAACAGCATCTTGGCCATGACCAGACGCGCCTTCTCGCCGCCGGACAGGACCCTGCAGGGCTTTTCGACATCATCGCCGGAGAAGCCGAAACAGCCCGCCAGGGTCCGCAGCGCACCCTGCCCCGCCTGCGGGAACGAGCCCTCCAGGGACTCAAAGATCGTGTCCTCGCCGTCCAGCAGATCCATGGAGTGCTGGGCGAAATAGCCCATCCGGACGCTGGCCCCGATATTGACCGTGCCCTGGTCGGGCTTGGTGTCGCCGGCCACCAGTTTCAGCAGGGTCGACTTGCCGGCGCCGTTCGCCCCGAGGACGCACCAGCGCTCCTTGCGGCGGACCAGGAAGTCGAGGCCCTCATAAATCGGCCGCTCGCCATAGCCCTTGTGGACATTGCGCAGGCTGATCACATCGTCGCCGGACCGCGGCGGGCTCTGGAACTCGAACTGCACCGTCTGGCGACGCCGCGGGGCTTCGACCCGCTCGATCTTGTCGAGCTTCTTGACCCGGCTCTGGACCTGGGCGGCGTGCGAGGCGCGCGCCTTGAACTTCTCGATGAACTTGATTTCCTTGGCCAGCATGGCCTGCTGGCGCTCGTACTGCGCCTGGCGCTGCGCCTCGCCGAGCGCGCGCTGCTGGTCGAAGAAGTCGAGATCGCCCGAATAGGTGATCAGGGAGCCGGCATCGATCTCGATCACCTTGCCGATGATGCGGTTCATGAAGGCGCGGTCGTGCGAGGTCATCAACAGCGCGCCGTCATAGGACTTCAGGAAGGCCTCCAGCCAGATCAGGCTTTCCAGATCCAGGTGGTTGGAGGGCTCGTCCAGCAGCATGCCGTCGGGCCGCATCAGCAGGATGCGGGCCAGGGCCACGCGCATCTTCCAGCCGCCGGACAGCAGGCCAACATCGCTATCCATGCGTTCCTGGCTGAAGCTCAGGCCGGCCAGAACCTCGCGCGCCCGGGCGTCCAGGGCATAGCCGTCCAGTTCCTCGAAGCGCGCCTGCACCTCGCCATAGCGTTCGAGGATGGTGTCCAGTTCGTCGGCCTGGTCCGGATCGACCATGGCCGCCTCGAGACGGGCCATTTCGGTGGCCAGGGCGCTGACGGGGCCGACGCCGTCCATCACGGCGGCGACCGCGCTCTGGCCCGACATCTCGCCGACATCCTGGCTGAAATAGCCGATCGTCATGCCAGGATCGATCACGACCAGTCCGTCGTCGGGCTGCTCCTGACCGGTGATCATCCGGAACAGCGTGGTCTTGCCGGCGCCGTTCGGTCCGACTAGCCCAACCTTCTCCCCCTTCTGGACGCCCATCGAGGCGTCGATGAACAGGATCTGGTGGCCGTTCTGCTTGGAGATGTTGTCGAGGCGGATCATGGGGCGGTCTGCTAACGCGGGACGCGGCAGAAGACCAGCCTTGGTGCCAAACCCCTCCGGGCAAGCTGAGAGGATTATCAGCGCCAGGGCTCTGCTCAGGCCCCTTCGATGTTCCTGGTACAGCCCTGTTTCGACCGCCGGGGCTGCCTAAGTCTTGCCGCCCCCCATTTGGCACCGCATAAATCCCTGCGGCTTTTCGCCAATAGCAGTTGCTCAGGGTTCCCATGCAGTTTGACGACGTGATCCTGGGTCGGCGGAGCATTCGCGGCTACAAGCCAGACCCCGTGCCCCGGGCGCTGATCGAGGAGATCATCGGCCTGGCGATGCGGGCCCCGTCGTCGATGAACTCGCAGCCGTGGAACTTCTACGTCCTTTCCGGCGAGCCTCTGGACCGGATCCGCGCCGGCAATACCGAACGCAATCTGGCGGGCGTGCCCCACTCGCGGGAGTTCCGCACCGGCGAAGGCTTTACCGGCCAGCACCGCGACCGCCAGGTCGGCGTCGCCAAGCAGCTGTTTTCCGCCATGGGGATCGCGCGCGACGACAAGGACGCCCGTCAGGACTGGGTCCTGCGCGGCTTTCGGCAGTTCGACGCCCCCGTCTGTGTGATCGTGACCTATGACCGGGTACTGGCCGGCAGCGACGACACCCCCTTCGACTGCGGGGCCGTGGCCACCACCCTGGTCAATGCCGCCTGGTCGCGCGGCCTGGGGGCGGTGATCAACAGCCAGGGCATCATGCAGTCGCCCGTGGTGCGCGAGCATGCCGGCATCGCCGACGACCAGGTGATCATGAAGAGCATTGCCCTCGGCTGGCCCGATGACAGCTTCCCGGCCAATGCGGTGGTCTCCGAACGCAAGTCGGTGGCCGAGGCCACGGTCTTCGTCGGCTTCGACGCGGATCCGGCCGGCCAGGCTTAGGCCAGTAGTCGCTCAAACACCCAGTAGGCCGCCGTGATGCCGATCCCGTAGGCGGCCACTCTCTGGGCCATGCGACGGCGTTCCGGGGCGAACCGGCGGATCAGGTCGAGCACCAGAAGGCCCGCGCCGACGATCACCAGCTGCCCGATCTCGACCCCGATATTGAAGGTCAGCAGGGCCGTGGGCACTTCGCGCTCGGGCATGCCGATCTCGGCCAGGGCCCCGGCAAAGCCGAAGCCATGCAGCAGGCCAAAGGCAAAGGCCACCAGCCAGGGGGCCCGCTCCGAGAGGCGCGGCGGTCCCTCGGGGCGTGACTTCAGGATTTCGACGGCCAGGAACACGATCGACAGGGCGATGCAGATCTCCACCGGCTGCCGCGGCACGCTGATCAGGTGCAGGGAGGTCGCGACCAGGGTCAGGGAATGGGCGATCGTGAAGGCCGTGACCGTCTTGGCGATCCTCAGGCCACCGCGCAGCAGCAGCACCAGGCTGAGCACGAACAGCAGGTGATCATAGCCGGCCAGGATGTGCTCGATCCCCAGCACCAGATAGGTGCGGGCCACCTGCAGCCGGTCGGGCACCGCACGGATCTCCACGGCGGGCTGATCGGCCGTCAGGCGGGCGACCTGCACCGGTCGGCCCTGCGGCGCGATCCGCACCAGGGCGTCGGAGAAGGCCGCATCCAGTCCGCTGAGCCCGACAGACCGGCCGGCCAGGCCGCGCGGACAGTCAAGCGACCAGACCTCGACCACGGCACCGCTGACCAGGGTCCGGACGGGTGGCGGGGCCCGGCAGTCCGCCTGCAGGGTCGGGGCGGCATGGGTCGCCAGACCACCGCGGATCGGGGCCTTCCAGACCATGCGCCAGGTCGCGGCGGAGGTCTGGGTCAGCTCCAGATAGCCCGGCCTCAGGTCATCGGCCCGCGCCACGCCCGTCAGGGCCAGCAGGGCCAGGACCAGGGCGACCGCCCGAGCCAGCCTCATCGAGGCCGCGCTATGACGACGTCATAGCCCTTGAGCAGGTCCTGATAGGCCTGGACCTCGCGCTGCGCCCGGGTGGCGGCCCGCCAGTCATTGTCGACAGCCTGACGCACTGTGGCCAGGTCAGGCGTTCGTCCGGCCTCGACGGCACTGACCCTGACCAGATGCAGTCCGAAGCCGGACCGCACCGGGCCGCTCCAGCGCCCTTGCGGCGCGCGCAACAAGCCTTCCGCGAAGCCGTCGCCAAACTGCCGGTCGATCTCCATTCGCGTGGCTAGCGACAGGCTGGTCGGGACCGACAGGCGCTGGCCGAGGCCGGCCGGACCGGCCCCGGCTGCCAGGCGCGCCAGGGCTTCGGACGCTGCGGCCGCGCCGGCGTCCTGATCGGTGGCTGAACCCAGATAGATCTGCTCGAAACTGACCTTCGGATCTTCGGCATAGAGGGCCGGATGGGCCTTCAGCCAGGCCTGCAGAACGGCCTCACTCGGCTTGGCGCTCTCCAGCTGGTCGACGGCCAGGAACTCCATCTTCGAACGCAGCCGCCGCCGGACGACCGGGTCGTCCTCCTCCAGTCCCAGCCGCAGGGACTCGCGGTAATAGACCTCTTCCTGGACATAGTCCGAGATCAGGCCGTCCAGCTCGGCCGCCGTCGGCGGGCGATGCCAGGTCTGCATCCATTGGGTGCCGATGCGCTGGACCCGCGCTTCATCCACCTCGATGCGGCGATCGCCCGGATCCGCATTGCCGCCCCACAGGGAGAACAGGGCGAAGATCAGGGCACCGGCCAGCAGGAACTGGGCCAGGGGCTCACGCAACCCCTGGAGGACAAGCTCACGAAGCTTCATCGATCAGCCCCGGGGCGTGTACCAGATCGGTGAGGTATAGGCCCGCTCCTGGTCCTTCATCTTCACCTCGGGGCCCATCTTCACCTTGTAGCGGACCGCGTCATAGGCCACCCAGCGCGGGGTCGGAATCTCCAGCACCCGCACATAGTAGAAGGCCTTCAGGCTCGGATCGAAGTCAGGATCGGTCCAGACCGTGGTCAGTTCGGGCGCGCCGATCGAATTGGCATAGGTCGCCGTGGCGAGGTCGACCGTGTCGCCGACCGGCGGCACCTTGCCCCCCTTGGGGACCCGCCGCGCCGCATCGCTCCAGACCACGTCATAGACCTGCTCGTGGGTGACGCCGGCCTTGTCGACCCAGCCCTTGACCATCTGCACGCGGTCCAGATTGGCCCCGATCGGGTCCTTCAGGGCCGAGACGATAAAGACCGGGGCCTTGCTGGAACCGGCCTTCAGATCGGACCCCATGGGCACGCCGCGGGCATAGCCGGCCTTGACCCAGTTGGTCTTGAGATCATTGGCCGTGAAGTCCCAGCCGCCGAACACCCGCACCTGCATGCGTGGTCCGGTCGTGGCATAGACCTCGCGCTTCATCATCGCGTCGAAGATCGCGGCCCGCGTATTGGACTTGGCCCAGACCCCGGCATAGCCGCCCGCCAGATAGTGATAGCCAAAGCGGCCCTCACGGCTGCCCAGGTTCTGCGGCTCCATGGCCCGGCCGGGGCGAGGCTCGACCCCTGCATGCTTGCCGAAGAAGTTGTCTTCATCCGCCGTCGCCAGGGCCGTATGGGAGTCGGTCGAGCCGATCATGCCCATCTTGTACGGATTGACCCCGGTCTTGGCCTCGATGGCCAGGCCGCGCTTGAGCGCCTCGCGCACATAGTCGCCGGCCAGCATGTCGGGCGTCTTCTTGGATGACATGGGCAGGTTGCCCAGGTCCCAGCCGGCATCGCCAAAGTCGGCGAACTCGTCGTTCGGCGAGAGGAAAGGATGGGACTCGCTGTCGCCCTTGATCTGGGTCGCTTCGACGATCGGCTCACGGGCCGCGCGGCGACGGGCATAGTCCGCCGACATCGGGCCGCCATCAGGCCCCGTCAGTTCGAACATCAGGCCGTTGGACACATTGGAGTTATGCGGAATGGCCAGGGCCTTGCCACCGGTCGTCTTCTCATAGGCGTCCATATAGTCCCACAGCATCGCCGCCGAGGTCCCGACCAGGGACGAATAGGGCACCACCTTGGAGGCCTCGGCCTTGCCGTCGCGGAACATCACCACGCGGTGCAGATTGTCGCCCTTCGGCATCAGGGTGTATTCGAAGCCCATGAAGGCGCTGAACTTGCCCGGCTCATTGTAGCGCTCGACGATCGACAGATGGTCGTTCCAGATCGATCGGGTGGCCTTTGCAGAACGCTTCGGATCGGTGATGTCGGGCGGAAGCGAGCCACTGGCAGCGGCGTCGATGAGTTCACCGGTCGCCTTCAGTGAGCCTTGCGGGCCCTCATGCATCATATCATGCCAGCGAAGAAGCAGCGGATTTCGCAGCAGGAAGCGCGGCGCGTCATAGATCTTGCGGGTAAAGCCCAGGCCGTCGGAATGGTCGGCAATGACGAGGAAGTCCAGCGGGCGGGCCAGCTTGGCCTTCATGCCGCCGGTCGAGGTCACTTCTTCACCGCGCGCAAAGCGCAGGGCCTCTTCCGACCCCAGGCGAACCCCGAAGCCGAAGGCATCGACCGAATTGCTGGTGTGCAGGTGGGTGTCGCCCCAATAGACCCGTTCGGGATAGGCGGTTTCGACTACGGCGGACTTGCTGTTCCCGCCCACCTTGGACCCGACCTGATCGCAGGCCGCCAGTCCGAGCACGCAGCCGCCGGCTGCAGCCATGGCCACAATGGTCTTTTTCATTTTGCCCCCCTCAGGACCTTTTTATGGAGCCTAGACCTGTCGGAGGGTCAGATGCACGCGCGATTTGCAGTCTTGCGGCTCGGATCGTGCCACAATCTTCCGAATTCCCACTGCACCCGTGCGACCAGGATCGAACGAAAATCCCTGCCATTCAGGCGCAAACGAACGAGACCGATGCTCGACCCGCTCTGATCGGCAACATCATGCTCATGCGTGGATTCGAAGAGGATATGTTTCCTCTGATAGCGCCTGAAGGTTTTCTGGTCTTTGCCCCATAACCAGCCCGACCTATCTGGGACGCGTGAAGCGATGCCGCTTCTGCCCCTCCTGGGCGTTTCCTCCCTATCTCTGGGCCCGGCGGCTGCGTCGGGCCTTTTTTTCTGTCCCGGCGATCAAGGAGGCTGGAATAGAGATGGGCAAGGCTCGGGAGTCATCACGTCCCAATGGTCCGCACCGGCCACGGGGAGCGGCCTCTAGCCGAAGAGTGCGTCGATCTGGCTTTGGGTGACGTCGGGCCCGTTCAGGGCCGGCCCGTTGATGGTCTGCTCGCGGTACAGTCGCTCGGTCTCGGTCTCAGCCACCGGCGTATCGACCACGCCGGCGCTGGTAGCGACGCGGTTCAGGCGAACTTCCAGGGTTTGCAGGAGGTCCGAAACCTTGCTCAGCCTCTGGCCGATCAGGTCATGAAAGCCGCAGGCCTCCAGAATGGCGATGGCATGACCCTGGACCTCGGGTGGCACGGGAACCGGAGCGGCGAGGATGGCTTCGGCGGATGTCAGGATCTTTTCGACCCCGGCCTCGGCCTCTCGTCGGAGGGCACCAATCTCGGCCAGGACGGCTGGCAGGCGCACGGCCCCCATCTGATGGGACCCAAGGCTACCGATCACCGCGCGCAGCGCGGTCAGGCTCTCATGCAGCGATGCAATCTCGCTGGATGCCGGCCGTTCGGCGCTTTCGGCGGAGAAAGGGTCAGGCGCTGGGCGCATCGGCAAGGTCACTGATGGATCAACTCCCAGAACATTTTCCGACAAGTACGAAGTGGGTATCCGATCGAAGAACGCTCTCAACTATTGGTTCACAGCCTTGTTTCGCCCGACCCGGATGACGCCATCAGGTCGGAATGGACATTCGGCTGCGGGTCTGCCCCGCCGGATGTCAGAACTCGCCGAAGATGGTCGACATCTTCTGCTTCAGGGTCTCGGCATTGAAGGGCTTGACGATGTAATTGTTGGCCCCGGCCTGTTTGGCGGCGACGACGTTTTCCGTCTTGCTCTCGGCCGTGATCATGATGAACGGCGTGCGGCTCATGCCGGCGTCGCCGCGCACGGACTTGAGCAGGTCGTAACCCGTCATCGGCTCCATGTTCCAGTCGGAGATCACAAGGCCATAGGGCTTGCGCTTGAGCTTGCCCAGGGCCTCTTCGCCACTGGCGGCTTCGTCGAGATTGTCAAAACCAAGCTGTCGCAGCAGGCTGTGAACGATCCGGATGGTGGTCTTGTAGTCATCGACAACAAGGATAGGCATTGAAGCGTCGGCGGCCATTCTGTCCTCCAGGAATACGGTCAGGCATCACCAGAACACAGCTCTGTAAAAATATGCTTGTGATGCCATCTGGGACATCTTGACGCACCCGATATGGGTATTCGCCCCCGAGGCTCAGCCGGGGTTCTTGCATAGAAACAGCAATTCCGATTTCGCGGCCGCAAAGGCGCTGCATTCAGCGCTTTCCCCTATGCTGACAGGTCCGCGTGGGGAGCAACCCGTAACTGACAATTAACTAACAAGGACCAGCCTTCGAGTCAGATTTCCTCTCTAGGAATAAGCCCATGGCCGGCGACGACATGATCGACCAACGACTCGACTTCCTCGGGATCGACCGCGAGGCGCGCAGCGCCCTGCGATCGGCCAGCAGTCTTGTCGCCAAGGAATTGCCCGGCGTTCTGGATAAATTCTACGACAAGGTCCGCTCGACCCCGGACGTTCGTCGCTTCTTCAGTGGCGACGGCCAGATGGATGGTGCCAAGTCCGCGCAGTTGCGCCATTGGGCCTCTATCGTTTCCGGCAATTTCGACCAGCAGTACATCGACAGCGTCCGCAAGATCGGCCTCGTCCATGCGCGCATCGGCCTGGAGCCTCGCTGGTACATCGGCGGCTATGCCCAGCTGATGGAAGGCCTAATGCGCAAAATGATCGCCGAGGCCTTCGGCGGCGGCGTCATGAAGATCGGCCGCCGCAAGGGGGGCAAGGATCTGGCCGATCAGATGACCGCCGTCATGAAGGCGGTTCTGCTCGACATGGACTATTCAATTTCGATCTATCTGGAATCGATCGAGAGCGAAAAGCAGCGCGAGATGAATGACCTGGCCGAACGCTTCGAGGCCAGCGTCGGCAAGATCGTGGGAAGCGTCGCCGATCAGGCCCGGGAGCTGGAGGCGACGGCGCGCGCGATGGCCGACACGGCGACCCGCACCAGCGAGCAGTCCACCACCGTCGCCGCCGCTGCCGAAGAAGCCACGGCCAATGTCGCCATTGTCGCCTCTTCCTCGGACGAGATGGGCAAATCGGTCGCCGAAATCGCCCAGCAGGTCAATCACTCGACCAATATGGCGGGCCAGGCCGTGCTGCGGGCCCAGGCCACCAGCGAGACCATCGATCGCATGTCGCGCTCGGCCGAGAAGATCGGCGAAGTGGTCCGGTTGATCAGCGACATCGCCGGCCAGACCAATCTGCTGGCCCTGAACGCAACGATCGAAAGCGCCCGGGCCGGCGAGGCCGGTCGCGGCTTTGCTGTCGTTGCCGCCGAGGTCAAGAGCCTGGCCACCCAGACCGCCAAGGCCACGGAAGATATCTCCAGCCAGATCAGCGAGATCCAGCTGATCACGGGAGATACCGTGATCGCCATCGCCGACATTCAGCGCACCATCGATGAGATGAATACGGTGTCGGTCGCGATCAATGCCGCCGTCGAGCAGCAGTCCGCAGCGACCCGCGAGATCGCCCGCAATACCAATGAGGCGGCCAATGGCACCCAGGACGTGTCGCGCAACATTTCGGAAGTCCTGCTTGGGGCCAATCAGACCGGGGCCGCATCGCAACAGGTGGTGATGGCCTCGCAGGAACTGGGGCGCCAGGCCTCGACCTTGCGGGCCGAGGTCGAGGCCTTCCTGCGTTCCGTGCGAGCCGCCTGATCGTGACTGTCACATCTCGTCAAGTCGATAGGCGCCGCCATGGATGACCTGATCTCCGACTTCCTGACCGAGGCCAATGAGAGCCTTGAGGTCATCGACATCGAGCTCGTCCGCTTTGAGGGCCATCCGGGTGACCGGCCGGCGCTCGACAAGATCTTCCGGCTTGTCCACACCCTGAAGGGCACCTGCGGCTTCCTTGGGCTGGGTCGACTGGAATCCCTGGCCCATGCCGGCGAGACCCTGCTGGGTCGCTTCCGGGACGGCAAGCTGCAGGTCAGCGGCGAGGCCGTCACCCTGGTTCTAAGGTCGATCGACCGCATCAAGTTGGTGATCGACGGCCTGGGCGCCACAGGTACGGAACCGGCCGGTGATGACAGCGACCTGATCGCGGCCCTGGAAGCCATGGCGATGGGCGCGCCTGGCGTCGAGACGCCCGCGTCGGCGCCTGAGCCTGAGCCCGAGCAACAGGTCGAGGGCTATGACCCTGTTCTGGGCCGCGCCCTACGCCCGGGTGAAGTCTCTACGGCGGACCTCGACGCGGCCTTCGCCGCGGCGGAAGGTCCGGTCGATTCTGCCCCCCCTGCCCTGACCGAGCCCTCAGCAGCGATAGCTGATCCGCGGCCGGTGGGCACGGTCGAAGAAGACGCCGCGCCAATCGCCGCGACCCAGTCGATCCGGGTCGGGGTCGACGTCCTCGAAGACATGATGACCCTGGTCTCCGAGCTGGTCCTGACCCGCAACCAGCTTCTGCAGATCAATCGGGGCCGGACCGACGACAGTTTCTCGCCGCCCCTGCAGCGGCTCTCGACGATCACCGGAGAACTGCAGGACAGCGTCATGAAGACGCGGATGCAGCCGATCGGCCAGGCCTGGAAGAAGCTGCCGCGGATCATTCGCGACCTGGCCAACGAACTCGACAAAAAGATCGACCTTGTTCTCGAGGGCGAGGCCACAGAACTCGACCGCCAGGTCCTTGAGCAGATCCGTGACCCCCTGACCCACATGGTCCGCAACTCAGCGGATCATGGACTCGAAGGCCCGGCAGACCGCCGGACGGCGGGCAAGGCTGAGACCGGGACGATCCACCTTTCCGCCTATCATGAAGGCGGCTCGATCGTGATCCGGCTGCGCGATGACGGCCGCGGTCTGGATACGGCCCGGATTCGCGAAAAGGCGATCGAAAAGGGGCTGCTGACCCGCAGCGACGCAGAGGCGCTCAGCGAAAGCCAGGTCCACCGCCTGATCTTCGCGCCGGGCTTCTCGACCGCCGCCGCCATCACCAATGTCTCCGGCCGCGGCGTCGGCATGGACGTGGTGCGCAGCAACATCGAGCAGATCGGCGGTCAGATCGATCTGCAGTCGACCTTTGGCTCCGGCTGCACGGTCACCATCAAGATCCCCCTGACCCTGGCCATCATCTCGGCCCTGATCGTCGGGGCCAGTGGCGAGCGTTTCGCCGTGCCCCAGGGCGCGGTGCTCGAGCTGATCAAGATTGGCGACGGTGCCGAGCACCGGACCGAGGTCATCGAACAGGTTCGCATGGTCCGGTTGCGGGAAGAACTCGTGCCGCTGATCGACCTGGGCGCTGAACTGGGCCTGCCCCAGACCTCACAGCCGAACTTCGTGATGATCATGAAGGTGGGAAGCCACCGCTTCGGGGTCATGGTCGAGGAAGTCATCGATACTGAAGAGATCGTTGTCAAACCTTTGGCCAGCGTGCTGCGCGGCATCTCGGTCTTCTCAGGCGCGACCCTCCTGGGCGACGGCTCGGTCGTGCTGATCATCGAGCCTAATGGCCTCGCTCAGCGGGCTGGCGAGATGCCTCTGGCGGCAAGGCGGGCGATCGACGCCGCCGCAACCAATGACGATGACGCCAAGATCGAGCGCAAGACCATGCTGCTGGTCCGTGTCGGGTCCGGTGCCCTCAAGGCGGTTGAGCTGGGCCAGATCACCCGGCTTGAACATGTGCCGGTCGGTGAGTTGCAACACCTCGGCTCGCGCGCGGCCCTGCAGTATCGTGGCAAACTGATGCCGGTGCTGTGCGTCGATGAGGATCAACGCCTCAAGACAGAGGGCGTCCAGCCCATGCTGGTTGTCGCCGGCATGCTCTACACCATGGGACTGGCCGTTGATCGCATCGTCGATGTGGTCGAGACCCCCGTGACGATCGAGCTGAGCCCGACCAAGACCGGCATCATCGGCACGGCCCTGATCAATGGTCGGGCTACCGAGATCATCGACCTTGACCATTTCATGATCATGGCCCTGGCAGAGCATGCCCGGACCGGACCGGCCAGCCAGGCAGGTCAAGCCCAGGAGGCGGCATGAGCGTTCGCGACTATGTGACCGTCCGCGTCGGCGGCCATCTGTTCGGGATCGAAGCGCTGTCGATCCAGGACGTTTTCTATCCCCGCAACATCACGCCGGTTCCCCTGGCGGCCCACGAGATCCTGGGTGTGCTGAACCTGCGCGGCCGGATCGTGACGGCCGTCTGTGCTCGCCGGCGGCTGGGACTTCAGCCCCGCGAGGCCGGTGCGCCGGAGCCCAAGGCGGTCGGGATCGAGGTCGGCGGTGACAATTACGGCCTGATCGTCGACCAGGTCGAATCCGTGATGAAACTGGACTCTGACGAGATGATCCCGCCCCCCGACAACCTGCCTCCGCGCTGGGCAGAAATCATTCCGGGCGTCTTCAGATTGCCGGACTCCCTCCTGGTGATTTTTGATGCGCCGCGACTACTGACGGCGGGCCTGCAATTGGGAGTTGCCGCATGACCCGGTTCTTGGTGGTGGACGACAGTGGGGTGATCCGCAAGGTGGCCCGGCGGATGCTTGAGTCCCTGGGCTATGCCGTGAATGAAGCGGTCGACGGCGAAGACGCCCTGCAGGCCTGCCTCGGCGATATGCCCGACGCGGTGCTGCTGGACTGGAACATGCCAAATATGGATGGCCTGACCTTCCTGGAAGCCCTCAGAGCGTCGCCGAACGGAACCCGTCCGAAGGTGCTGTTCTGCACCACGGAAAGCGACTTCGACCACATCGCCGCCGCCATGGAAAAGGGCGCGGACGAGTATCTGTTCAAGCCCTTTGACCAGTCGACCCTGGAGAGCAAGCTGTCCATGACCGGGATCGCTCCGTGACGATACAGCCAAACCCTGCCGTTGCCCGAAGCGACCGTGTCAGGGTCATGATTGTCGACGATTCTGCGGTCGTTCGGGGCATGGTCTCGCGATGGCTGGACGCACGGGCCGACATCGTCGTCGTTGCCATGGCGGTCGACGGACTACAGGCCCTGAAGAAGCTTGAAGAACACGAGATCGATGTCTGTGTCCTCGACATCGAAATGCCCAACATGTCGGGCCTGGAGGCCCTGCCGAAGCTTCTGGCCCTTCGCCCGCGGCTGAAGATCATCATGGCCTCGACCCTGTCGGAGCGCGGGGCGGAAATCACCCTTCGGGCGCTGAGTCTCGGAGCGACCGACTTTATCCCCAAGCCCTCGACCAGCCGGATCGGCGGCGCGGAAGCCTATCAACGCGACCTGATCGAGAAGATCGTCCAGCTCGGCCGCCGGCACACGCCGGCGATCGAGCGGCCCATCAAGTCCTATCTGACGTCAAAGACCGAGCCGGTGCTCGCTCCCCCCCCCGTACGCAATGACCCGCGCCCGAGCCGCAAGGTCCGGCTGGAGGCCCTGGTTGTGGCCGCCTCCACCGGCGGCCCCCGGCCCTGCGCGAAGTTGTGTCCGGTCTTGGAGCTCACTGGCGCGGTCCGATCCTGATCGCCCAGCACATGCCGCAGGGCTTTACCAGGGCCCTCGCCCAGATGATTGGACGGGTGACGCCGATGACCGTCAAGGAAGGCGAGCACGGGGAACCAGTGACCGATGGCGTGATCTATATCGCGCCGGGCGGGTTCCACATGATCGTCGAGCGCGGCCGGGACGGCACGCCGACCATTCAGCTCAATCAGGGTCCCGAGGTACACTGGTGCCGTCCGGCGGCCGATCCTCTGTTTATCAGCGCCGCCGAGGTCTGGGGCGGGGCGGTGGCCGGTATGGTGCTGACCGGCATGGGTCATGACGGCCGCGACGGGGCACGGGCCCTGACGGAGCGTGGCGGACCAGTCCTCGTTCAGGACGAGGCCAGCAGCGTCGTCTGGGGGATGCCGGGGTCCGTTATCCATGCGGGCGTGCCCGCCGAAATCCATCCTTTATCGGCCCTGGCGCCGCAATTTCTGCAGTGGACACGAGTGGGAACGGCATGAGCACTCCAGATCTCAAGCATTTCAGGGACCTGCTGCAGTCACGGACCGGGATCGTTCTGGACGCCAGCAAGGGCTATCTGATCAATACCCGGCTGGCCTCGGTCGCCGGGACGAGCGGCTATGAAACCGTCGATGCCCTGCTGGCGGACATCCGCAAGGCCCCGGTCGAGCGGATCGTCGAGGCAGCGATCGACGCCATGACGACCAACGAGACGCTGTTCTTTCGCGATCAGAAGCCGTTCGATCTGCTGCGGCGCACCTTCGTCGACCTTGGCCGCAATCGGCGCGGGCCGATCCGGCTCTGGAGCGCCGCCTGTTCGACCGGCCAGGAGCCCTATTCCATCGCCATGCTCTGGCAGGAGGTGGCTCATCTGCTGCCCGGCGTGAGCCTCGAAATCATGGCGACGGATCTGTCGCGCGAATGTCTGGCCAAGGCCCAGGCCGGGATCTATTCGGGCTTCGAAGTGCAGCGGGGCCTGCCGGTCCAGAAACTGATGAAGCACTTTGAACGGGTGGGCGAAAGCTGGCAGATCAAGGGCGATGTGCGCAGCGCGGTAACCTGGCGGCGCTTCAATCTGCTCGATAATCCCAGCCATCTGGGCCGGTTTGACATCGTGTTCTGCCGCAATGTGCTGATCTATTTTGACACCAGCACGCGCAAGGCGATCCTCGAACGCATTGCCGGCCAGGTCGTCGATGATGGCTATCTTGTCCTGGGTGCCTCCGAAACGGTGATGGGCGTCACCAACGCCTTCCAGGCGGGCCCTGACGCCGGACTCTACCTGAAGACTTCCGCCACCCGCCCGGCAGCGGCCCGACTGACGGCCTAGGCCTCAGCGCCGGTGCCGGTGCCGGCGCTGGTGCCGGCACCGCACTCCCAAGCGAGATATCAGGCCGACCGCATGGCGGCGAAGGGTTCAGGATCGAGTGCGGCACTGATCGCGCCCAACAGGCTGTTGGTCGAAATCGGCTTCAGCAAGCGGCCTTCGAACAGGCCGGCCTGGGAGTCCGGCAAGGCGGCGGCATCGGCTGAGCACAGGACCATCGGGGAAAATCGATTGGGTCCGTTGCCGGAGCGGATGGCCTGGGCCGTGTTCACGCCGGACAGGCCCGGCATATGCCAGTCCATCAGGATCAGGTCATAGGGCTGGGCGTCTGCCGCTATGATGGCCTCATGGCCGCCGGCGACCGCATCCACCGCCATGCCCAGAGGCTGCAGCATCAGGCTGATGACCTCGGCGATCCTTCTCTGGTCGTCAACCACCAGGACCTTCAAACCGGTCGGCAAAACCGGAGTCTCTGCTTCCTCGCTCAGTCGCGAGGCATCACACGCAGGAGCCGGAAGTTCGAACCAGAAGGTCGAGCCCTGGCCCTCAACACTGTCGACCCCGATCTCGCCGCCCATGGCCTCGACCAGGCCCCGGCAGATCGCCAGACCCAGGCCCGTACCGCCAAAGCGTCGTGAAATGGAGCCATCCACCTGCGAGAACCGCAGGAACAGTCGCGAAATCTGTTCAGGCGAAATGCCGATCCCGCTGTCGGTGACCGCCAGCCGCAAACGGCCGGTCTGCAGATCATGGGTCGCCACCAGCGAGACCTGGCCGGTCTGGGTAAACTTGATGGCATTGCCGACCAGATTGACCAGCACCTGCCGGATCCGCTTGGCGTCGCACAGCACGAAGGGCGGCAAGGCGTCGAGACCGTCACCGCGAAGATCGAGCCCCTTCTGTACCGCCTGGCCCTGCAACAGGTCCAGGGTCTCGGTGATGATCGGGCCAACAGCTGTGGCTTCGGACAGGATCTGGATCTCGCCGGCCTCGATCTTGGAGAAGTCCAGAATGTCATTGATCGTCGACAACAGGGTCCTGCCGCCGGCGGCGATACGGTCGGCGGCAAGGCGCACCCGGTCGGACAGCTCTTGCTCGCCCTGAATCTGTTGCGAATAGCCGATCACGCTGGTCAGGGGCGTGCGCAGTTCATGGCTCATATTGGCCAGGAACTCGGCCTTGGCCGCCGCTGCGGCCTCGGCCTGGTGGCGGGCCCTGATCAGGTTCTCCTCCATCTCGCGGCGCTCGGAGACATCGCGGAACGTCGAGTTGACCAGAACGGTCTGGCCGGAGTCGTCCTTGACGAGGGAGGGGCTACCCTCCAGCCAGACATAGTCACCCGCCTTGGTCCGGACGCGGGACTCGCCATGCCCGGTCGGCTTGGCACCGGTGTTCTGAAAATGGGACTGAGCCGTGCTTATCGAAGCCGCAAGATCGTCGGGATGGACAAACTCGAACATTCGCCGCCCGACCAGCTCATCCGGCCGGTAGCCGAGATTGATCGCCGAAGGCGAGGCATAGCGGATCACCCCGTCGACCCCGAACTGCAGGGTCAAATCGCGGGCGCCGTCTGCCAGAATGCGATAGCGGCGCTCGCTGGCCTCGGCCTCTAGCAGGGCTTGGCGCGTCTCCTCATGGGCCAGGGTCAGGGCGGACTCGAAGGCCTTGCGCTCGGTGATGTCGCGCGAGACGTCGATGAACTCCTTCAGCTTGCCGGTCCTTGAATCCCAAACCGCAAAGGGCCGGGACTCCATGACGCGATAGTCGCCTGTCTGATTTCGGATCCGCGACTCGACCGGTTCCAGACGAACCCCGGGCTCGGCGGCCAGACGCGCATAGTATTCCGCCAGACGGGGGACATCCTCCGGATGCATGAATTCGCTGGTATAATGACCAACCAGATCCTCGGGCTCGAAGCCGAGGATATCCTGAACGACCGGGGAGACAGCCAGGGTCCGGCCATTGGGGGCGAGGCGCATGATGATGTCGCGCGACCCCTCGATCAGCAGCCGAAACTGCTCGTCACGCTCGGCCAGGGCCTGCTCGGCCCGCTTGCGCGCCGTGATGTCCCGGATCGCATGGACCAACTCCACGATCTTGTTCGAGACGGGATCCCGCAGGACACGAGGGTGAGTCTCGATCCAGATCACCTCGCCGTCCTTGCGGACCATACGATACTCGGCGACCAACTCGTCGTTCTTGATCTGGCCGCTCAGGAGGGGCGCAAACTGGCTCACCGTCCTGGACTGATCGTCAGGATGGACCAGATGCAGCAGGTTGCGACCCTTGAGGTCCTCAATGGCAAATCCCAGCACGCGCTCGCAGGCCATCGAGACGTAGGAGATGATGCCGTCGGGTCCGCAGACGACGATCATGTCGTTGCTGTTTTCGGCGATGCGACGGTAGTGGGCTTCGCTCAGGGCCAGTTTTTCACGCATGGCCCGGCTGTCGGTCATGTCCTGAGCAACGCCGCTGACCCGGATCAGCTCACCGGTCGAGGAGGTCTGGCCTGCCAGGGACGAGGTCAGGTAACGGACCTCGCCATCGGCTCGGCGAACGCGATAGTCACAGGAAATGACCTTGTCCGGCAGGATGGCGACCTGGTTGATCGCGGCCTCGATGACCGCAATGTCGTCCGGGTGAATCTGGGAATAGAGACTGCTGAGGTCCTCGACCGGCTTGGCGGGGTCTGAGCCGTGCAGCCGATGAATGGCCGGGGAGCCTTCCCATACGCCGCTTTCCAGATCGTAGGACCATTTGCCGACCCCCAGCAGGCGCTCGGCGCTGGTCAGCTGGATCTCAGCCACATTCAGGCGTGACTCGGCGATGCGCATCGCCAGCAACACCCCGAGACTCGCGGCGACTTCGGTCAGAATGGCCTTGGCCCGGCTGCTGATCGATCGCCGGGGCACCTCGTCAATGGCATAGAGCGCGGCCAGAAAGACACCCTGCTCGTCGTGGATGGCGGCCGCCGTCAGGGAACCGCTCTTTGCCGCCGCCCGCTCGACCAGCGTGCCGTCAGCGTCGAGGCCCATGGCCAACAGTCCGTCTGTTCGCTTCAACCGGGCGATCAGGGCTTTGTCCCGCACTGAGGCCGACTCTTCGGGCCAGGCCAGCCCGATTATGTTCTGGTCGAGGATGCGGGCGACCCCCCGCAGGACCATGGTCAGGCGCGGGTCGCCCTTGGCACCGGGCGTCTGGATTCGGCGTTCAGCGGTCATCCGAACAGCCGGTCAATCTCGTTCATGGCTTCAGTCTGCTCGGGGGTCTGGACTTCGCCCTTCTTCGGCTGCCCCCCGTCGCGGAATCGGCTGATCGAGGTCATGAGGCCGCTGGCCTCGCCCGCGAGGGACTGGCTGGCACCGGTGGCCTCGGCGACCATCGCGGCATTGTTGCGGGTGATCTCGTCAATCAGGGTCACCGCTCCATGAATGGCGCTGATGCTGTCGCTCTGCTTGCGGCTGGACGCGGAAATCCCCTCCACCAGCCCGTGGATCTGCATGACGTGGCCGACGATCTCGGTCAGGACATGGCTGGTCTGGGACACCTGGTTGCCGCCGGCCGCCACCTCGGCATTGGCGCGGGTGACCAGGGCGCTGATCTCCTTGGCCGCCGAAGCCGAACGCTGGGCCAGGGCACGCACCTCCTGGGCCACCACGGCGAAGCCACGTCCGGACTCGCCGGCTCGCGCCGCCTCGACGCCGGCATTGAGCGCGAGGAGGTTGGTCTGGAAGGCGATCTCGTCGATCACCGTGCTGATCTTGCCGATCTGGCCCGATGAAGACTGGATGCGCGCCATGGCCTCAATGGCCCCGTCCATGACTGTGGTCGAGCGCTCGGCCGACTGCTTGGCGGTGGCGACGACGCTCAGGGCCTCGTCGGCGGTGCTGGTGGTGACCGCCACCTCCCGATGCAGGATTTTCAGGGATTCCGCCGATTCCCGAACCGAGGTCGCCTGCTGTTCCGTGCGCGACGACAGCCGCTCGGCGGCCCGCGACAGCTCCGAGGCCCCGAAGCTGACCGCTTCGGTCGCCTCCAGGATCGAGCCCATCACGGTACCGAGCGCCTCCATGGAAGCGTTGAAGTCGATGCGCAGCTGGTCGAAGCCCGGCCCGAAGCGCTCGGTCATGCGGATCGACAGGTCGCCAACCGCCAGGCGCTCGAGCGCATCACCCAGCTGGTCGATGATCGCTGCGTGGTCGACCGACAGACGCTCGACCTGCTCGGCCCGGGCCACCAGTTCCTGCTGATAGGACTTGATCTCGGCCTCGTCCGCCAGACGCGCCGTCTTGCGCTGCAGGGCGGCCTTCCGAAAGGTGTCGACCGAGCGCAGCATGCTGCCGATCTCGTCCCTGCGATCCAGAAACGGCGGCTCGATCTCGTACTGGCCCTCGGCGAGCCCGGCCATGTAGGTCGTGGTCTTGTGCAACGGGGCCAGCACCGTCCGGCGCAGATGCAGGATGATCAGCACGCTCACGATCAGGCCGACGCCGGCCAGGACCATGGCCTGCAGACGGGCCTGTTTCATCTGCTTGAGAACCGTTACCTCAATCGCTGCATGTTGGGCGGTGACGCGCTGCATCAGACTCTTGTGTTGCAGGCTGAGGCTGTCCAGGTCGTCCGTCAGGGCCAGGGCCGCCGTGTCGAAATCGGCCATCAGGGCATTGCCGGCAGAGGTGCCGTTGTTGACATAGGCCTGGGCCATGGTCACGCCGCTGGCATAATAGGCGTCAAACGCCGTTTGCGAGTTGGCAAGACGCTGGGCCAGTTCCGGAGCCTCCAGCTTCAGCGCCAGGGTGCGGGCCCGCGTCGCATCCTGGACGAAGCGCTGACGGAAAGCCTCGGCCTCGGCAAAGCCACTGTTCAGGCCGTCCTCGCCGCGCGTTGCCGCAATATCCTGCAGGAACTGCTGAACCTGGATGGCATCGAATTTCATCGCCGCGATGGACTGGTTCAGCTCGAACGTTGCCGTCGTAACCTGGGCATCGCGCTGGTTCTGCAGGTGCCTTTGGTTCAGGTCATGGCTCGCCGTCGCTGCCCACAGACCCGCGACCAGCACGATCAATCCGCCCATCAGGACGAGGGCGATCGACATGTCGCGGGCGATGCGTTTGCTGTCACCCTGCAGTCGCCTGGCCTTTTTCGCGGACAAGTCCATGTACATCCCCAATCTCACTGAGGATCATGGTTGCCGAAACTTAACATGCGGGAAATGGGCTTCCCGACCGGCCCCAAACTGCGACAATTTGACTTGCTGCAACGATCTGCTCAATTCGGTTGGTGTTCGTGGTGCTTGGTCAGGTGCCATGCAAGGCAAGGCCCACAGGGGTTTTGACGATAGGGCGCTTGATCGTTAAATCCCGAGGTCTGGCTTTGGCTTTTGCTGCACAGCTTGGATCGACACGGGAGGGGCGCGATGGAAATTCTGGTGGTCGAGGACGATGAGTCCATCCGTAACCTGATTGTTTCCCAGCTTCAGGACGCCGGTTTTGAGGTTGTGACCGCAGCCGATGGCCTCGAAGGCCTGGCTGCCATTCGCGAACGCCGGCCGGATGCTGTGTTGCTGGACATCAACATGCCGAGCATGGACGGTTTCACCATGCTGGAGCGGATGAAGAACGACCCTGCGACCAGCAATCTTCCGGTGCTGATGCTGTCGGCTCAAAGCTCGCCGGAGGATATCCGGCGCGCCGTCCAGCTGGGCGCTGACGACTATATCGGCAAGCCGTTCGAAAGCCGGCAATTGCTGCGCCGGGTCGACCGCATGATCCGCAAGATCACCCAGGCCTGACGGCGTTTCCGTGGCCACGCGCGACCCGATGACGCAGCTCAGAATGGGTAATGGCGACGCTTTCTAACGGCACATTAACCATCGGCGCCGAAAGCTGGATCATCGCTCTTCCAGGATCACGCCATGAAACTGTCGTCCGCGTTCGCCATCCTTGCCGGGGTGTTCGCCCTGTTCCTCGCGATTGCGGGAGGCGTGGTCTGGAAAAGCATCGAGACCCTGCGGATCGGCGGTGCCAATTACCAACAC
The DNA here is from genome assembly GCF_001414055.1 of Caulobacter henricii. Taxonomy (GTDB): domain Bacteria; phylum Pseudomonadota; class Alphaproteobacteria; order Caulobacterales; family Caulobacteraceae; genus Caulobacter; species Caulobacter henricii. The sequence goes on from NZ_CP013002.1 coordinate 2,692,721, forward strand.
ATCATCGACAAGAAGGACGCCATTGCCGACGTCCTGCCGCCGCCGATCTATGTCATCGAAGCCTATATGACCGCGCATATTGCCGAGGATGTGCCGGACAACTTTGCCGCCAACAAGGCGACGCTGACGCGACTGAAATCCGAGTACGATCAGCGCATGACCTATTGGCGAGGCAGGGACCTCGCGCCGGAGATCAAGGCCGCGATGTTCGGCGACACCGATCGCTATGCTCAGCAGTTCTGGACGATTGTTGAACAGGGCCTCCTGCCGGCCATTGAGCGCGGCGACCGCGCCGAGGTTGAGATCCAGGTGCAGCAGATGTCCGCCGCCTTCGCCCAGCACCGGGAGGCCGTCAATCGCATGGTGCCGGTCATCCAGGCCGAGGCCGCCCGTCAGGAAGAGAATGCCCAGAAGGCGCAGACCTTCACTTTCGGCATCCTGATGGCTCTCGCCCTCGCCACCGTCGCGCTTCTGGCTGCGGCATCCATCATTATCCGCAAGCACATGCTGGCCCCGCTTGAAGACACCACTGGCCTGATGAACGCCCTGGCCAACGGCGACCTGAATGTCCGCTCGCATCATGCCAAGCGGTCCGACGAGATCGGTGACTTGGCCAAGGCGCTCGAGAAGTTCCGCACCAATGCCCAGGAGCGTCAGCGTCTGGAGGCGGCCACGTCCAGCCAGAAGGACATCGAGGTCGAGCGCGCCAAGCGCATGTCTGACCTGGTCGAAGCCTTCACCCGCAAGCTCGACGACGTGATCGGCGGGCTGACCACCTCGTCGCAGGAACTGCACAGCTCCGCGCTCAATCTCGACAACAGCTCGACCAATGCCAGCCGCCAGGCTGAACAGGCCGATGAAGCCGCGCGCAATACCTCCAGCCACATCGAGGAAATCGCGGCCGCCACCGGCCAGCTGCGCATCGCGGTCGAGGAAATCTCCAGCCGGATCGCGGAGTCGGCCCGCATCTCCAGCGAAGCCGAAGCGATCGGCATGGAAACCGAAAAGGTCATCGAGCAACTGGCCGATGCGACCCGTCAGGTCGAGGAAGTGACATCCCTGATCAGTGACGTGGCCGACCAGACCAACCTCCTGGCCCTGAACGCCACGATCGAAGCCGCCCGCGCCGGTCAGGCCGGCCAGGGCTTTGCGGTCGTCGCCGCCGAGGTCAAGCAACTGGCCACCCAGACCACCAACTCGACCGGCGCGATCTCCAAGCGGATCGCCGAGATCCAGCAGGTCAGCCGCACCACGGCCACGGGCGTGCGTTCGGTCCTGACGGCCATGACCCAGGTGCGCGAAATCTGCGCTGCGGTCGCAGCGGCGGTCGAGGAACAGGCGGCGACCACCAGCGATATCTCCGATCGTGCCCTCGGCGCCGCCCGCGGGGCCTCCTCGGCGGCCCGCGGGGTCGAGAGCATGACCATGGCCACCGCCGAAGCCGGCGAGTCCAGCCGCCGCCTGCTCGACACTTCGGGCCGGGTCAACGAAGCCACCGATACCCTGCGCCGCGAGGCCGACGCCTTCTTCAAGGCCCTGAAGGCGGCCTGAAGCTAAAGGCTGGCGCTCAAGCGAACGGCACCGAAACGATAGGGCCCTGCAGGTCGCTCCCCTGGATGGAGGCAGACCTGCAGGGCTTTGTCTTTTCAGGCGCGCCCGGACGATCAATGCCGGTCATGCCGGGCTGCACGGACCTGCCAGGCTCAAGACGGGATCAGCGGCAATAGTGCCGATAGCCGTCATTGCCGAGATAGGTGCCGCTCCGCGCATCGAACGAGCGATAGCGACGGCTGCAGGCCCTGGTCCAGCGCCGGTTGTTCAGGCGGCTGTTGGCAAAGGTACGATCATTGCCTGACCCGGTAATGGCCGCGCCCAGGACAAAGCCCAGAAAGCCGGCTTCGATCGCCGAGGAGTTGTCGCGGCGCATCGATCCATAGTTGCGATCATAATAGCCACGGCCCTGTCGGCGGTCGACATAGCGGCGATCGCGAAAAGCCTCGCGGCTCTGGACCCGGGTCGCCGGCCGGTTGTTTGACCGCTCCTGCCGGTCATTCCGATCATGGTCATTGGACCGATACTGGACGGTCTGCAGGCCTGTCTGGCCCTGGTCAGCCCGAACCACGAAGTCCTTGGACAGGGGTATGGCGTGCGAAGCGCTTGCGACGCTTGTACAGACCAGAATAGCGCTCAGCGCCATCATTTGAATCGATAGAATCTTGCGCATGGCGCTCTCCGGGAGAGCAGGATGCGCCCCGCAGAGTAAACACCTCTGCCCAGTTCAGGTTGCACGGCCGGAAGCCGAAACCTGATCCAAACGTTCAGAGCGTCGCCACGCCTTTCGGCTCGATGATTATTTGATCGAAATCAAATAATCATCGAAAGATCGTAACCCAGGCACCCAAGCCCAAGGGTTATGTGCCCGACCAGGTTTCGAAGGCCGAGCCCGCCACAGCCCGCTTCAGTCCGGGAGAGTTGAAGACAAAGGCGACCTGACCCGCGCGGTTGACGGCGATGACTCCACCGTCGCCACCCAGCCGTCCAACGCTGTCGATCATCCCCTGACAGGCCGCCTCGAGCGAAACGCCAAGATAGCGGCGCCGCGCAGAGACGTCGAAGGCCGCCGCGGTGAGAATGAAGAACTCGCCGACCCCGGTACAGGACACCGCCACTTCCTCGTCGGCCCAGACCCCGGCCCCCGGCAGGGGTGTGTCGCCGACCCGGCCCGGCCGCTTGCCGAACACGCCGCCGGTCGAGGTCGCGGCGGCCAGCCTGCCGCTCTGATCCAGGGCCGCCGCTCCGACCGTGCCGTGCGCCAGGGCCAGGGTTTCAGCCTCGATGTCGGCGGCGGTGACACCGACCGGCATGCGGAAATAGCGGTCGGGATCGACGATCTGCTCCAGGCCCTGCTGACGCGCGAAGTCCGAAGCCCCCTCCCCGGCCAGCAGCACATGGGGCGTGGCCTCCATCACGCGACGGGCCGCGACAATGGGGCTGGCCGCATCCCGGATCGCGCAGACCGCGCCCGCCTTGTGGCGCGCCCCGTCCATGATCGAGGCGTCCATCTCGACCAGACCCTTGGCATTGGGCGCTGAGCCGCGCCCGGCCACAAAGAGGCCGCTGGCCTCCATCTCGCGCACCGCGATCTCCACGGCATCGATGGCCGGCAGCCCATCGGCCAGCTGGCTCGACAGTTGCTCCGCCAGGTCGCGCAGATAGTCCGTCGCCTCGCTGTAGTCGCGCCCCGGCGTAACGCCGGCGCCGCCGTGCAGGGCGATCACATGGGGGGGAGAGCTCATCGAAAACCTATGGCTTTATAACAACTTGAATGGGCGAAATGTCGAAAGCCACGTCGATGATCGTATCGTGATCGTGGCCGTCGGCATCTCGCCCCTGATAGGCCGCCGTGGCGGGTGTCCGGGCAAAGCCATAGAGGACGCCCCGGCCGCCGGGGACAAAAGATGGCCGCTCGATCCGGCGAGCCGTTGCGACGCCGACCAGATCCTCGGCGAGCCAGGTGTCGAGGCGGCTGGCGGGCACCGCAAGACCTTCGGCCATACGAACACGCGGGGAAGCTGAACGCGAGACCCTGACCGGACGCTTGTTGTCGGCCGGGGCGACCGCCAGGGTCGTCAGATCAAGACGATCGCCGCCGCTGATGACGGTCAGCCGGGCCTGTCCGAGACGAAAGTCTGACTTCCGTGCCGCGATCTCGGCCTTCCTGGCATCGAGCACGGTGACGCCCCTCGCGCCGATTGCGCGGGCACTGCGCCGCGACAGATCGACCACCAGGGCGGTGTTTTCGTCAATGCCGAAGCCCAGGCGCTGGGCTTTAGGCAGGACCGCAGTCGCCCGCGCCAGCCGGCCCAGCCGGGCCCGCCGGTCGAAATGCTGATCGACAAGCACGCCCGGGAAGAAGCCCAGACCGCGCCCGAGGGCCAGGGCTTCACCGTCCGGCGTGTCGGATCCGCCAACCGGATGAAGCAGGGCCGGCAGGCTGTCGCCCTGCAGGATCATCGGCTCGCTCATGATGGCCGCTCCAGCGCTGGTTCCACCGATCACCGCCCCTTCAGCGAGGCGGCGGCGGATCGCCGTCAGCAAGGGCGTGTCCTCGCCCTTTGTCGTCTTCAGGGTGGCGACAATCCTGGCCTGATCCCCGCCAACGAACCAGATGCCGTCGGCCACAGTGGCCTTGGCCACCTCTTCCGGAGCTAGGCCGCCGGAGGTCCAGCGCGACTCGTCCACCTCCGGCGTCGTCTCGTCATCCCGCACCGCGACCCTGCTGACGGCAATCTGGCTGGCCTCGACGCCGCGCCGCACGAGCTGGGCCGTGAAAGCCCGCGCAGAGTCACTGGGTGCCCCGGAGGCGGCCGGGATGATCAGAAAGCGCGGTGCCACACCAGGCCCGGCATGGGCCCTGGCCGCCTCGATAAAGGCGGCATGGACGGCGTCATTGTCCGGCGACAGGGCCCCGCCGACGATGACCAGGGTTCCGTCCCGGGCCGCGACAGGCCCCGCGAACAGGACCGCTGCCAGGGCAATCAGCCACCGGCGCATCAGTTATACCCCGTCAGCTGAGCCACGAGGACAAAGGCCGCCGCCAGGGCCAGCAGACCCAGGAGCGGCTTCCAGATAAAGGACAGCCAGGTCGAAAAGCCCAGCCGCCCGGCCGCGAGGCAACCCATCAGGGAGGCCGAGGTCGGGGCAATGATGTTGGTCAGGCCGTCACCCAGCTGGAAGGCCAGGACAGCCGTCTGGCGCGTGACGCCCGAGAGGTCCGACAGCGGAGCCATCAGGGGCATGGTCAGGGCCGCCTGGCCCGAACCCGAAACGATCAGCAGATTGATGGCGCTCTGGAAACCGAGCATCCCCCAGGCCGTCGCCCAGTTGGGCAGCAGGGCCGTCAGGCCGCTCATGCCATTCAGGAGGGCATTGAGCAGGCTCAACTGGTCGGGCTTGTCGCCGCCCAGCATCAGGATGATGCCCTTGGCGACCCCGACCACCAGGGCGGCCGGCGCCAGCTGTGCCGCACCGTCGCTGAAGGCCCGCACCAGGTCATTGGAATCGACACCGCCGAGCTTGAACAGCCGCCCCACGAGGCCTGCCGCCAGACCCAGGGCAAAGAACTGGGCGGCGATCTCGGCCAGATAGTAGCCCTTCTCGACCACGCCCCATGCCACCCAGGCCACGGTCAGCAGGAGGAGCACAAGGATTATGCCATCCCCCGTGCCGAAACGCCCCATCGAGCCGACGCTGGCCGTATCGCGCCAGCGCGAGTCCGACTCATAGGCCTTGGACAGAGTCGGGGTCAGGCGGACCCGCCGGGCGTACCAGGCCAGGAAGGCCAGACCGGCACCGGTGAACACGAACCACATCACGATGCGCAGCCCCATGCCCGACAGGGCCGGCAGACCGGAAATGCTCTGGGCGATGACAAGGCCGAAGGGATTCATCCAGGACGCGGAAAAGCCGATCTGGGTGGCCACGTAACAGGTCAGCATGCCGGTGATGCTGTCATAGCCGCTGCGCACCAGGACCGGAGTAACGATCAGGCTGATGGCGATGGCTTCCTCGCTCATGCCGAACACCGCGCCAGCCAGCGAGAAGGCGACGAACAGGCCCATGATCAAGAACTCGCCGGGCCTGGATTTGGGCTTGTCCGGATCGCCGATCAGGGCCGTCAGGGCGCGATCGACCGCCCCGGTCCGCATGATGACGCCAAAGACGCCGCCGATGACCAGGATGAAGGCCATCAGCCCGACCGTCGCCGAGCCACGATCGCCGGTGACCAGACCTTCGAAGGGGAAGTTCAGCAGACCGACATTCTGCTCGTCGCCGAAGACCGGCGCGCCCTTGGGATGAGCGGCGGCGCTGTATGCGGCCGGGTCGATACGTCCCGACGGCGTCAGCCCGAACTGTCCCGGCGCGAACAGCCAGGTGCTGGCATAGGCGGCCAGGGCCAGCAGCAGCAGGATCAGGAAGGTGTCGGGGATCTTGCTCTTGGCCACCGGCGGAGCAGCGGAAGGGTCGGTAGAGGGGGGAACCATGGAATGGCCTTGAAATGAGCCGCCGCCCCGGTCTTGCAGGACCGGAGCGGCGGTGACGCCAGGATCAGAAACGATGAGTCAGACGGAGCGTCGCGAAACGTCCGATCAGATCATGGTTGTAGAGATCGACATTGGCGCTGGAGCCCAGAACCCGCGGGGGGGTCTCGTCCAGCAGGTTCCTGATGTTGAGCTGCACGAAGCTGTGCGGACCAAAATCATAGCTCAGGCTGGCGTCGACGGTGACGGAACTGTCCACCTTGACCTGGGCGGTAGCCGGCAGGCCAACCGCAGCAAGGGTCCGGGCGTCAGGGTCATCCTTGTAGTCGCTGACATAACGGGCACCGAGCGAGGCCCGCCAGTCATTGAGCTTCCAGCGCAGCCGGGCATTGGCCAGGAAGCGCGGATAGAGGTAGTCGCCGGCCAGCTTCTCGACCACCGCATCACTGGAGGCCTTGCGATCGAAGTCGATCAGATAGGTGGCGTCGAAGGTCAGGGTGAACTTGCCCGCTTCGCTTTCCGGCAGATACTGGGTGTAGGAGAAGTCCAGGCCACTGGTCTTCTGGTAGCCCAGATTGCTGATCTGGAAGTGAGCGTCGGTGACGAAGCCGTTGGTCACTTCCACGCCCGGCTTGCCGGTCGGCAGGAGGCCGGCACCGGTCACCGGGAAGGCCCCGCCGAGCGCACGACGGATGAAGTCGTCTTCGGCGATCCCGACCAGGTTCTTGTGCTCGATGTTCCAGTAGTCGAGCTTGATCTCGATGTCGCTATTGGGCTGGAACAGCAGGCCGCCACCCCAGGTATCGGCGTTTTCGGCCTTTAGATCGGTGTTGCCGACGTCTTCCGAAAGCAGCGACTGACCGCTGGCGGCAGCATTGCCGTTACAGGCGGCGGGCGTGGCCCGGCAGTCAACGCGATAGCTGGACAGCAGGACGCCGGCACCGCTCTGGGCCAGGGACGGAGCCCGGAACGAGGTCGACCAGTTGGCCCGGAAGGTCAGCAGGTCGTTGGCCTTGAAGCGGGCCGAGACCTTCGGATTGAAGTCGCCGCCAAAGGCGTCGTAGTGGTCGTAACGACCCGCGAGCTGCACGTCGAACTGATCAGCCAGGGGCAGATAGAGTTCGCCGTAGACGGCCCACTGGTCGCGTTCCGCCCGGGCACTGGTCGATGAGAAGCCCAGGATCGGCTCCGGATTGGTCGAGGTCGCAACTGCATCGCCCGACGGCGTATCGCGCAGGGTTTCGCGGCGATATTCCGCACCGAAGGCGGCCTTCACGGTCCGACCGCGCAGGGTGAACAGGTCGCCCGAGGTCGAGGCATCCAGCGAATAGGTGCGCGAACGCCCTTCGCGCTCGGCCGTGGTCTCAAGCAGCTTGTCGAGGCCCGCCGCCTGGGTGGTCTGGCCGCCGAAGGGGTTGTACCACAGCGTGGTCTTGCCGGCCGCCTCGCAGGTATTGCCGACATAGGTGGCGCTGGGCCGGACCAGATTGACGTTCCAGCGCCGGACGGTGGAGCCGTCGCTGCACAGATTGCCGAGATTGGCGTCGTAGAAGGCCTTGGACTTGATCAGGCCCGACAGGCCGCTCTGGGTGCGGTCATTGCCGCCGAACAGCAGGCCGGCATCATAGGTCCAGCCATTGGTGAACTTGCCCTTGAGACCCGTGACATAGCGGAAGGAGTCGGACTCGACCTCAACGGCGCGCGACTCGATCAGCTTGCCCCAGGCGAAGATCGGGAAGCCATTGTAGGAGCTGAAGCGGCGGACGCGGCCTTCGGCGACGATGTCAGCCTGCAGGGCGGCCGGCCAGTTGGGATTGGCCGGATCGATCGGGGCGCGGGAGAAGTTCGCCGGCGAGCTCGTGCCGCGAGCCTCGGTGTGCTGGAACAGAAGTTCATTGTACCAGGAAACATTGTCGCTGATGGCGAAGTCGTGGGTAATCAGGCCACCCAGGCTCTCCTGCTGATCCTGCGAAGAGACATAACGGTTGGAGTTGACCTGGCAGTATTCGCCCAGATTGCCGACCTTGAAGTCCGACGCGGCGCAGCCGCCGTTGCCAGGCCCTTCGGTCTGGTCATTGGTCATGAAGAACAGGTCGTTGAAGCTGGGATAGAAGCCCTGCTGGCTGGGGCGCACGGAGTCCCGCGACGCTTCCCGGTCGCGGAGATAGAAGGCGTTGCGCTTGAAATAGTCGACGACGGCGGTGACGTGGTGATCGCCGAAGGCCTTGCCGACCACCAGGTTGGCGTTGAAGCGGCCCTCGTCGCTGGCAGCGGTGGAGTCGCCGTAAGATGCCGTGAATTCGGCACCTTCGAAATCCTTGCGCAGGACATAGTTGACCACGCCGGCCACGGCGTCAGCGCCGTAGAGCGCCGAGGCACCGTTGGGAAGAACCTCGACCCGTTCCAGGGCGGCCAGCGGAATGGCGCTGGCGTCGATGAACGACTCCTGGCCGCGTGCGAAGGCACTGACCGAGGCGCGGCGGCCATTGATCAGGGTCAGGGTCGCGCTGGTGCCCAGGCCACGCAAGGAAACACCCGAAGCGCCAACCGGCGTATCACTGGACAGGGCCCCGGAGCTGGCGGTCGAGAAGGTTCCACCACCACCGGCGGCCGCGGGCAGTTGCGAGAACAGGTCGATAACCGAGGTCGCGCCGGACTCGTCGATGACGGCGCGGTCGATCTGATAGGCCTGAACGGCACCCTTGAGATCCAGGCCCTGGATTCGGGTGCCGGTGACGGTGATGGCCTCGATCGTCGAGGCTTCGTCGGTCACGGGCGGAGTGGCGGCGGCAGGCGCTTGCTGCGCCAGGACCGGTGTGGCCAGGCCAAGGGCCAGGACTGCCCCGAGCACCTGGCTCAGGTCATTTTTGTAGGACTTCATGTGTGCATACCCCCATGCCGCGCGGGACGGTTCTCCCTCGAGGTCACGCGCGCATTGATGTTCTTGGTGACAGACAGGGGTCGGTGCACCGCACCTGGCGCGCATTGGCGCAAAGGCAACGGGTTCAGTGCTGGACTGATGCTAAACGGCGCCGCACGCGCCGACGACCCAACCGCTCTACGGCCGGGGGGGGATCACTCGTTGAACCAGTCTTTCAGGTGGTACTGAACCGACCGGCGCACGAGAACCTGATGCGAAGCTCGCATAATTGCGTCGTTCCTGTGACCCGGCAACGCTACAGAAAAGCTGGCGGCTGGCAAGCTGTGACACGCAACACCCTCAGACGAAACCGTCACTTTCGCGTCGGACGATAGCGGATTGGGCACCCGTTGCCCCTGTTCCGCTATGGCCCATGCAAACTCGACCTGGCCCGCATTGGTCGACAAGGCTCCATGTTTACCGACGCTTGTCGCCAATTCATTCAGGACAATGGCAAGCGCCTGGTCGACCAAAGGGCATTGCAGGGGCAGATGGCTCGTCTAAAGTCTCGTCCCATGCAAACGCGCTATTTCCCACTCCTCGCCCTGCTGATCTGCGCCTGCGGTCCGGCGTCCGAAACACCGCTTGCGACTCCAGGGTCCAGTCAGCCCGTCGAAAGCCGTCCGGCCAATTCACCCGATCAGCGACCCGCCGTCGCAGGGCAGACCCGTGCGCCGGGCGAGGCCCTGGGCGTGGCCTACACGATCGAAACCCTTGCCACGGGGCTGGATCATGCCTGGGGCCTGGCCTTTCTTCCGGATGGGACCCGACTTGTCACCGAACGCCCCGGAAGGCTGCGACTGGTGGACGGGCAAGGGCGCCTGTCGACACCGGTAGCGGGCCTGCCGGCCGTCGACGCCAATGGCCAGGGCGGCCTTCTGGATGTGGCCGTCGATCCTGACTTTCAGCGCAATGGCCTGATCTACTGGACCTATGCCCAGGCCGGTGAAGGGGGCAACGGCACTGCGGCAGCGCGCGGCAAGCTGTTCATGGGCCCCTCGCCCCGTGTTGAAGGCGTTCAGGTGATCTGGACCCAGACGCCCAAGCTGAAATCAGCCCTGCACTTTGGGGGCCGTCTGGTCTTTGCCCGTGATGGCACCCTGTTCATCACCACCGGCGATCGCTCGATTTCAGAAGGCCGCATGCAGGCCCAGCGCCTGGACGGGACCCTGGGCAAGGTCGTGCGCATCCGGCCAGACGGATCAATTCCTGCGGACAACCCCCAGGTCGGCAAGGCTGGAAACCGGCCAGAGATCTGGTCTGCAGGGCACCGCAACATTCAGTCCGCAACCCTCGATTCGTCGGGGCGACTCTGGACCGTGGAGCATGGGGCCAAGGGCGGCGACGAACTGAACCGTCCCGAAGCCGGCAAGGACTATGGCTGGCCTTCCATCACCTATGGCGAGGAATACTCCGGCAGGCCGATTGGCGAGGGCCTGACCGCCCGCGAGGGTTTGGAGCAGCCGGTCTATTACTGGGATCCGGTCATCGCGCCGTCGGGCATGGCTTTTTATCAGGGCGATCTTTTCCCGGCCTGGAAGGGCAGCCTCCTCATCGGGGCCCTGCGCGGGAAACATGTCGCCCGCCTGACCCTGAAAGGCGACAAGGTCGTCGGCGAGGAACGCCTGTTCGAAGAGCTCGACCAGCGCATCCGCGATGTCCGCGTCGGCCCGGAAGGCGCCATCTATCTGCTGACGGAAGCGGACGACGGCAAGCTGCTGCGGGTGGTTCCGCGCCCCTGAGGCCGGTGCGTCCTCCAAGTGGGACGCGACGGCGATCAGATGGACTCGGGCTCTAGCGCGCCACGGCCGTTGCACCCGGCCGGCGGGGATCGGCCCCGCCCAGGAACAGGCCCTTATCGATCATGATCGACTGGGCGCTGCCCATGGTCTCATCCGACTTGATCGGATGCCCCATCGCCTTGAGCAGGGTCACGGTGTCGGGATTGAAGTTCGGCTCGACTTCCAGAAGGTCGCTGGCGTTCTGGAAGATGCGCGGCTGGTGGGTGGCCTCGGCGACATTGAGGTCGAAATCCACGACATTGACGATGATCTGCAGCACCGTATCGATGATCGTGCTGCCGCCGGGCGTTCCGGTGACCAGCCAGGGCTTGCCGTCCTTGAACACCATGGTCGGCATCATGGTCGACAGCACCCGCTTGCCGGGCTCGAGGGCATTGGCCGGCGGCGGGCTGCCCGTCTGCCTGGCCTTCCACGCCGCTTCATGGGCGTAGTTGTTCATCTGGTTGTTGAGCACGAAGCCCGCGCCCGCCACCATCACGCCTGACCCGAAATCCGCACCCAGGGTATAGGTGTTGCTGACGGCATTGCCCTCCGCATCGGCCACCGAGAAGTGTGTCGTATTCGGGCTCTCGAACGCCCACGGATCGCCGACCCCCAGGGCCTTGGCCGGCTTGGCGCGATCGGGATCGATCAGCTTGGCCCGCTCGATCCCATAGGCCTTGGAGGTAAAGCCCTTCAGCGGCACCTTGGCGAAATCGGTGTCGCCCAGGTGCTTGGCCCGGTCGGCATAGCCCAGCTTCATGGCTTCAGCCATCAAGTGCAGGGATTTGGCCGAACCTGCACCCGAGGCTTTCAGATCGAACTGCTCCAGGATGTTGAGCATCTGCAGCAGGGTCGCGCCACCGGCGCTGGCGGGGGGCGAGGTCAGGACTGTCAGGCCGCGATAGGTTCCGGCCAGGGGCTCACGCACCACCGGCTTGTAGGCGGCCAGATCCTCCAGCGTGATCAGGCCGCCATGGGCCTTCATGTCGGCGGCAAAACGCTTGGCGATCTCGCCGCGATAGAAGGCGTCAGCACCCTGATCGGCGATCTGGCGCAGGGACCAGGCCAGGTCCGGCTGCTTGAGGACCTCGCCGGCCGCATAGAGCGATCCGTCCGGCTTGTAGAAGGCGGCCTTGCCGGCGGCGCTGGTGGAGAGCCGCTCCTGGCCCCAGCTGAACACAAAGGCCTCATCCGGCGTCAGGACCACACCGTCGGCCGCCAGCCGGATCGCCGGCTCGACGACCGCCTTCCAGGGCAGCTTGCCATAGGTCTTGTGCGCCAGATGCAGGCCCGCGACCGTGCCGGGCACGCTGGGGGCCTTGTAGCCGATCGAGGCGACGGTGTTGTCTTCCTTGCCCTTGTCGTCGACATAGGTCTCCAGCCGCGCCGCGCGCGGGGCGATGCCGCGATAGTCGATGAAAACCGTCTTCCCGGTTTCCGCCATATGGACCAGCATGAAGCCGTCCCCGCCGATATTGCCGGCGCGCGGCAGGGTCACGGCCAGGGCGAAGGCGGTCGCCACGGCTGCGTCCACGGCATTGCCGCCCTGACGCAAAATGCCGACCCCGACCTCTGTTGCGATGGCGTTCTGGCTGACCACCATGCCCCGCTCGCCCACCACCGGATGGTGGATGCTGGGATATTCCAGCAACTGCTTGCGCTGTGCCCAGCCCGAAGCCGGCAGGAGCGAGGCCGTAGACAGGGCGAGGGCCGATAGCCCCAGGGCGACAAGTCGAAAGGGTTTCACGTGCGCCTCAGCGGCAAGAGTGGAAAGCGTGTGCGGGACGACGCGCATGGGGGCTGTGTCGTCGTCCCGCGAGAGCCCGGCCCAGGGGAGTGGCGGCGGGCCGGAGCTCCAGGGCAGCGGCTAGAAGCGCTTGCTGGCGTTCAGGTACCAGTAGCGTCCCGTGGCATTATGCAATGCGCCGAGATAGCCGAAGTTGGACGAGACGATCGGCGGCTCCTTGTCGCCGACATTGCGGACGCCCAGCCGGACCGTGGAGCCGTCGAAACGGCCTTCCTTGAAGGCGTACTGGCCATACAGGCTCACCGTGGTCCAGGCCTTGACCGGGAAGTACTGGCCGTTGATCTGGACCGGACCGGTGTCATAGACCTCGCCCACATGGCTGACGAACATGCCAGCACCCCAGCCCTTCAGGCGCCAGGTCAGGTTGGCCGTGCCGCGGAATTCCGGGAAGCCGTCCATCTTGATCTGGTTGCCGGCCGTCGCCACCGTCAGACCGGCCAGACGGCCATCGGCAATCGCCTGCATCAGCGTGGCTTCGACCGCGCTGGGCGACTGGTCAAACTTGGACAGCTTGGCGACATTCAGGGTCAGGCCAAAGTTCCCCAGAGGGGTGTCATCCAGGTCGTAATCGAGGCCAAAGTCAAAGCCCTGGACCATGCGCGGCTGCAGGTTCGAATAGGTGTCGTTCACATAGCTGATCACGCCGACCTTGTTGGTCCCGACCGGCGCGTCGCGCACGACATTGGGGTTGGAGCTCCCCGCCAGACGCAGCAGGAGATCGTAGTTGATCTGGTTCTGGGCTCCGAGGATGCCGATCACGTTCTTCTCGCGGATCGACCAGAAGTCGGCCGTCAGCACCAGCTTGCCCAGCCCGCCGGAAATGAAGGTCGGCTGATAGACGAAGCCGACCGAAGCGTTGTCGGCATCTTCCGGCTTCAGCTGATCGTTGCCGCTGCGCACTTCCAGCGTGCTGGAGCCGGCGCAAGTGGGGACGGTCGGGGCGTTGATGCGGCAGGCCGCAAAGTCGGTGCGGGTGTTCGAAACGGTCGAGCCCGGGCTGTAGAACTGCGGCAGGTTTGGCGCCCGGAAGCTCTGCGAAACCGATCCGCGCAGGGCAAAGCCCTGGCCCACGGTCCACAGAAGTGCGGCCTTGGGCTTCAGCACATTGCCGAAATCGGAATAGTACTCGTCGCGCACGGCCAGCTGCAGCTGGACTTCCTCAACCAACGGGATGCCCATTTCCGGTGAGATGACCGGAACGGCCAGTTCGGCGAAGGCGGACGAGATGGAACGATCAGCCTTGACGTCGACCGAGCCCGAAGCCCCCATCACATCGGTGCCGTAGACGAGGCCCGTGACGGTATTCGTGTACTTGATCTTGCCATCCAGGCGATCGTCACGGTCATCCAGGAAGGTCTCACGCCGCCATTCGACGCCGGCGGCAAAGCCGACGGGACCGGCCGGCAGCGAGAACAGGTCCTTCTTGGAGACCTTGAAATCACCCATGGCCAGGGTGGTCTTGCTGATGCGGTAGACGTCGATCAGGAAGGAATTGACCGTCGCCGCGCCGTTGCGGGTGGTGTCGTCACCGGAATAGTTGGTTTGCGATCCGCCGTTGAAGGGGTTGTAGGCGTCGCTGGTCGTGCGGTTCAGCGCAGCCTGGAAGAGCTGATTGCTGATCGCATTGTGCGTCTTGTCCTTGGTGCGGGCTTCCGAATAGACCAGCGCGGACTCCCACTTCCAGCCGTTCCAGTCGCCCTTCAGGCCACCCAGCAAACGGAAGCTGTCATCGGTGACGGTATAGGTGCGTGGGCCGGTATCGACCGGACGATAGGTCGTGATGTTCATCGCCAGACCGGTGGTCGGCACGCCGGTCAGGCCCGCCAGCCGGTTGGGACTGCCGACCGGTCCAAAGGGGTTCCAGTAGGCGTTGGCGGCAATGCTGATCGGCGCAGAAGCGATGGGGGCCGACTGTTCGCGGCTTCCGGTGAACAGCGCGTGGTAATAGCCGAGCTCGCCAAAGGCGGTCATGCCATTGTCCAGGTCGCGCTCAACCGTGCTGAACAGGTTCGTGCGCTCCAGACCGCCCTTCAAGGTGCGTTGCGGGTTCTGATTGTAGCGAAGCTCGCGGTTGGCTGTGCCTGTAAGGGTGCCGGCGCGGAGACAGAGATTGCCGTCGATCACAGTGCTGCTGCAGCCGGCGGCCGTATTGCTGGTCGGTTCGACGTGAAACACGCCGGAGGTGGTCAGGGCCACGGTGCCCTGACGCACGGCGGTCGTCGACGGAATGACCGTAAACGAACCCCAGGGGCTGGAGGTCGATCGGTTGTCAAAGGTGGTGTTGCCGACCCAGGGCGTGTCGGCGATCTGGGCGCGATGGTCCTCGTTTGAGGAATAGTCGCGGTCGGTCGCCATCATGCGCGAGCGGCCGGTATAGCCGCCAAAGAAGGTCAGGCGTGTGCCGTCCGCAAGCCGCGTCCCGGCCTTCACATTGAAGCTGCCCTCGCGATAACCCGTGCCTTCCGAGCCACCCAGCTGGCTTTCCAGGCGCAGGCCCCGGAAGCGGGTGTCGAGCACGGTATTGACCACGCCGGCCACAGCGTCGGTGCCATAGATGGCCGCCGCGCCATCGCGCAGCACTTCAACCCGCTTAACGCCGGCCACGGGGAAGGCATTGGTATTGGGCGTCTGCACGGGGACCAGGTTTTCGGTCTGGGTACCCGGGTGCATGACCGCGCGGCGGCCGTTCAGCAGGGACAGGGTATTGCCCGTGCCGAGGTTGCGCAGGTTCAGCGATGAGACGTCGCCGCGGGCGTCATTGAGGTTGCCGGTCGTGCGGGCTTCCTGGAACTGGACGTCCCCGGCCTGCGGGATGGAGCGGAACAGCTCGTCGCCCGAAACGGCACCGGTGGCGATGATGTCGCTCTCGTTGACGACCGTTACCGGAAGAGCGCCGGTGGTCTTGGCACCCTGGATTTGCGAGCCGACAACCAGGACGGCCTCGACAACGGCGGCCTCGTCGTCAGCCCGCCCCGCCGACGTAGCCTGGGCCTGGGGGCGGGCGGCCGACACTGGACGCAGGGTGATGGTCTGACCGTTGTCAGAGGCGATCTCGAGGCCAGCAGCGGCGATCAGCTTGGCCAAGGCTTCGCTGTCGGCGATCTCGCCAACCACGGCCGGCGTCTTGCGACCAGAGGCGGCTTCGAAGGGGAACAGGACCTGCTTTCCAGCCTGCTTGGCGAAAGCCTGCAGGGCCGAGACGGCATCCTGGGCCGGAATGTCGAAGGTGTGTCGCGCATCCTGGGCCAGAGCCGGTCCGGCCAGAACCAGAACCGCAGCCGACGTCAGCAGAAGCCCCCGGATATTCCGGACATAGTTAGAATTTCGCATGTTCTGGATCGGCCCTTCGTCGCGCCCTGCCCCCTCGACATGGCGTTCTTATCTGGGTCGACGGGTGGCTCAGCGCGATCCGCCATGCGTCGATGAAATTTTTGTTTCAACTCGACCCCCTTGGCCAGGGTCAAAGCCCTCAGTCGCGGGGGGTCAGGTGGATCGAACCCTCGGCGTCACGGGTGGCGCGGACTGGAAAGGTGTTGGTCAGGGCGGAGACGAAGCTGTTGGGCTCAGTGCTCTGGAAGTATCCCGCCAGCCTCAGTCCCGACACCCGAGGATCATCCACGGAGATCTGCTGGCGATTGTAACGATTGAACTCGGCGACGGCCTGCTCAAGCGTCTGGCCGTTCAGGGCGATGGCACCCTGACGCCAGGCCAGAGCGCGGTCGATGTCGGCCGTCGAGATCCGCTGCACGCGCCCGCCGGCCGGGCCATAGACCGCCGCCACACCCGCCGGCTGACGGGAGTCGGTCTCCGTAACCTTCTGATCCACGGTCACCGCTCCGCTCCGCACGGTGACCAGCGCGGCGGGACCTGAAACCCGGACGGCCAGCTGAACGGAGTCCGAGGCTTCCAACCGGGTGTCGCCGGCGCGGACCACGAACGGCCGGGCATCGCGCGCCGCCGTGAACAGGGCCTCGCCCTTGACCAGCCGAACCTCGCGCGCGCCGTTCCGATAGCGAACGACGACCTTGCTATTGGTGTTGAGCTCGATGCGGCTGTCGTCGCTGAGCACGATCACCCGCCGCTCGCCAATGGCCGTGGCATAGGCTGTAGAAGCCGTCGTGGAGATCACGCCTGCGGCCGCAATGCCGATGCCGCCCACGATCGCCGCAGCCCGTGCCCAGACGACAGGACGGCTCCACACAGAGCGCACACGGGTCGGTGCCAGAAGGTCGGCATTGGCCGCGCTCATCCGGGGTGCAACAGCCCTCAGGCGCGCCATGCGCTCCCAGGCGGCGGCCTCACGTTCAAAGGCGGCTTCGTACTCGCCCCCCTGCTGACGCCAGGCCTCAAAGGCGACACGCTCGGACGGGGCGCAATCGGGGGCGTCCAGCCGGACCACCCACTGGGCGGCGGCCTGCCTTACGGCTTCCCGCCGAGATCCCGCTTCACGCGCCATGAACGCTCTTCCTCGACCTTTCTCGTCCGGCCGCCACTGCGGCCCAGCCTATCCGAACAGTATCGCAATCCCTTCACGAGATGCTTCTCTACCGTAGAGACGGACAAGCCGAGCTTTTCCGCTATCTCCCGGGGCGAAAGATCATAAACCTTTCGCAAGGTGAACACCCGTCGGCATTGAGCGGGCAGTTCCGCCATGGCCTCCCGCAGCTGGCGCAACTCGTCGCGGTCTACGGTAGCCTGTTCCTGGGTCGGCGCTTCATCGGCCAGGGCCAGGCGTTCGAAATCGGCGACCGCAGTGATGGTCAGAACCTTGCGACGGCGCAGGGCATCGAGAGCGGTGTTGCGAAGGATGCGCGAGGCGAAGGCTCCAGGATTCAGCACTTCCCGCCAGGCCTTGTAGGCAATGGCGCGGGCAAAGGTGTCATGCACCAGATCTTCGGGATCGGTTTCACCATCGCGGCAAAACCGTCGCGCATAGGCCAGAAGATCGGCTTCAAGCGGCAGGATCTCCCGCCTGAACCAGGCCCGCCGGTCTTCGTCTTGATCGTCCATGCCTACCCCCTGAGGCAACAATGACCGATCCGTGACTTATGGCAACGGGCCAGGACCCCATTTGGGGCATAGGCCAATGAAGCAGGCAGCCCGCGCTGCGGACCCGCTCCGCAATGATCTCTACAGGGACCTTCGAAGCCGCTGCGGCCCCGGCAGATCAGCGATCCTGCGCGAGGCGGGAAAGGGCTCGATGGCGCCCCGCCCCCTGACTTGCTAAGCAGCAACTTTGATCAAGGACGCTCCAGGACCCATGGCTCGCAACCTCTCCGGCAAGATTGTCCCGCCTGCAGCCGATGTCACGGCTGAAGCCGACAAGGCCTGGTTCGACGCCAAGCCCGAACGGGATTTCCGCCTGCGCGATCCGGCGCTTTTGGAGTTCAGGGAGCCGCTGGGCGATGCTGGCGAAGGCTTTAGCTGGCGGGTCCTGGTGGTCCGCCTGGACGGTGGATCACGCCTGCGCCTGCCCATCTCGCTCGCCTGGGACCTGCACAACGACCATGCCAGGGAACAGCATCTGGCCCTGCTGTTCGAGCAGGTGGCTCCCGATCAGGCCAAGGCCCTGAGGGCAGCGGCCGTCGCCAAATCACCCCGTGGCCCAGGCCATACCTGAACGCACCCATTGGGTTGAATTATCAGCCTACCGGCGGCCATGAACTCTAAAATCTGGGAACTTCAATCCAATTTTCGCCAGATTTTTATGGTCCATACAAAAATATTGGCGGAACTTTTGCCTTTCTGAAAATCTCTTTTCAGATCCTTTTTTATTCCTTTTTGGGCCCCTTTTTCTTCCATTCCACAGAGATTGCGTACGGCATATTTTTCAGGTATGGTGTCCGTATTAAATGACGATTTGGTTCGATTGCTCTCCAACGCTTTATCCTAGGATCGAGCTTCGAGCCCATCACGATCCTCTCCGAAAATTTGATCACGCGGCTTAAACTCGAGCCGCGCGTCCCTTTTCACCTGAAAGGTGACCATCATGACGACCGGTACCGTGAAGTGGTTCAACTCCACCAAGGGCTTTGGCTTCATTCAACCTGACGACGGCGGCGCGGACGTGTTCGTGCACATCTCGGCGGTCGAGCGTTCGACCCTGGGCTCGCTGAACGAAGGCCAGAAGCTGTCCTACGAACTCGAGCGCGACCAGCGCAGCGGCAAGATGTCGGCCGGCCAGCTCCAAGCTGCCTAAGCCTATTCGAAGCGCGGGGTTCGCCCCGCGCTTCAGCCATGCTGCCCTGACGATCAACCTCGAATGACAGGCGGGGTTCTCCCCCCTTCCCAATCCGAGGCTCTATGAACGAAACTCTGCGCACCAACTTCTCGAACCGCCTCCAGACCGCCGCCGACGCCAAGAAGGCCCTGCTGGAGAAGTTCAAGCCCAAGCCTGCCGTGGTCGATCCCAATTTCGAAAGCCGCGAAGTCGCCAAGGCTGCGGAACTCAAGCAGGTTCGTGCCGACCGCGCCGATGAACGCGCCGCCGCCCGCCAGCTGGCCGCCGACAAGATCCAGGCCGCCGAGCAAGCGATAGCCGACAGCGCTGCTGCCGTTCTCAGCCTCAAGCGCGGTGCTACCAAGGAACGCAAGGCCCTCTCGGCCGCCGAAGCCAAGGCCAAGCGCGACAGCAAGTATGCGGCCCGCAAGGCTCGCAACTAGCCCCCTCACAGGACTAGCGTGCAGAGGCCTAATGCCCTCTGCCGAACCTTACCTTTTGCCGACCCCTGTTGCGGGGGCCGCTGGTGCCTCGCAGGATCAGAGTGCAGGACCGGCATGTGAATTTTGACGCCTGGATCGCAGCTAGGCCGCGCCGCTTGCAAAGCAGCCGCCCCCTTGCCACTCAAGGCCTTTCCAAACCGGCTCGACCGGACTGTAAACCATTGTAAAATCCACGCCTGAGCTAGCGCGTCGCATCGTTGAACAAGGTATTGCCCATGGGCGGACGATCATCTGGATCCCCCCCACCGGACAGGCGGACGCCCGCCGCGCGCCCCGAGAGAACCGGGGCGCGCGAAAATCTCTTGGCAAGTGAAGGCATGAAAGTCGCCCTACTCGACGACGACGAGAGCCACAATGCGCTGGTCGCCGGTCTTCTGGGCCCGGTGGGCTATGACTGTGTCAGCTTCACCCACCCCGAGCGCCTGCTGTCCGAACTCCGGCGCCAGACCTTCGACCTGTTGATCATCGACTGGAACATGCCGGACCTGAGCGGGATCGAGACCCTGCGTCGGTTGGGCGAGATGTCTACAGCACCGCCGCCAGTGCTGCTCCTGACCAGCCGCTCGATCGAGGCGGATCTTGTTGAGGGCCTGAACGCAGGTGCCGACGACTATATCGTCAAGCCCTTGCAGCCGCAGGTTCTGCTGGCCCGGGTCAACGCCCTGGCGCGCCGGATCTATCGCCCTTCCAGCACGCCCCAGGTGGAACAACATGGTCCCTATCGCCTGGAGCCCGGCGGGCACACGGTCAGCTGGGCGGAGCGGGTTGAAACCTTGACGCCCAAGGAATTTCAGCTGGCGGTCATCCTGTTCAACAACCTGGCCCGCCCCCTGTCGCGCGACTATCTCCTGCGGCGCATCTGGGGGCAAAGGCCTGATCTGGAAACCCGGACACTCGACGCCCACGTCTCACGCCTGAGATCAAAGCTTGAGCTGCGGCCCGCCAACGGCTTTCGGCTGACCACAGTCTACGGCTTCGGCTATCGTCTTGAGGCCTGCAACCCTCAGGCTCAAGCCGAGGCCAATGCCGGACCCGGAGCCCTGCGAGCATGATGTCCAAGCGCGATATGGTTCTCGTCGCCGCTGGCGCCCTCGCCACCGGTCTCTGGCTGCCTGCTGCAAATCGCGCCGTGGCCGCGCCGCCCCTCGACGTACCGGTCGCCTATGTGGTCAAGCCGGGGGACACCCTGATCGGCCTGGCCTCCGCCTATCTCAACAAGCCCGATGACTACCGGCTGGTGCAGGCCGCCAATCAGATCGCCCGGCCCCGCGCCCTGAAAATCGGCTCGACCCTGCAGATCGACCCCCGGCTGCTCAAGAGCACGCCCATCAGTGCCCGCCTGAGTGCCGTCAGCGGCCAGGTCGACCTTGAAACCAATGGGGCCCGCACCCCGGCGCGCGCCGGCATGGTTCTGGTCGAGGGCCAGAGACTGATCACGGGCAAGGGTGGCTTCGCCACCTTTGAAATGGCCGACGACTCGCGCGTTACCCTGCCCTCCAACACCAGCCTGCGCATCGAGCGCATGCGACAGACCCTCCTCAACAACGCCCCCCAGCGGGTCTTCCACCTCGATCAGGGCCGCGGCACAATTTCGGCGACCCCGAACACCAGCCCGGGTGGCCGGTTTGAAGTTCGCACGCCGGTCTCGATCTCGGCAGTGCGCGGCACGGAGTTTCGCGTCGGCCAGGACCCCTCCGGTGGCCAGGCCCAGACCGAGGTGCTGAAAGGCGTGGTTGGCGTTGATCTGGCCTCGGGGTCGGGTGGCGGCGAGCCGGTTCCTGCCGGCTTCGGGGTCAGCGCAACGCCGAGCGGCGTCAGCGGACCAGTGGCGCTCCTCCCGGCGCCGAGACTGGGCGAAGGTGGCCAGAGACAGAGCGAGGCCATCGTCCGCTTCAAGATCCAGCCGGTCGACAAGGCCGTCGCCTATCGCCTGTCACTGGCCCGCGACGCCGGGTTCATCGACGTGATCGCCGAGGCCACAACCCAGACCACCACCCAGGTCCCGACGGCCGAGTTCGGCGAAGTGCCCAATGGCACCTATTTTCTCCGCCTGACCGCCCTCGATCAGGGCGGCCTCGAAGGCTTGCCTGCGGACTACAGTTTCGACCGCGATCTCGATGTGCTGGAGCCCGGCGCCTCGCCGAGCCCGCAGGCCGCCGGAAAGCACAGGCACTTCCTGTTCCGCTGGAGCGCCGCCGGCGAAGGGGTCCGCACCTATCGGTTCCAGTTGTTTGCCGACGGTGAAACAGCCTCGCCCATCATTGATCAGCCCGGCCTGTCGGAGCCGCAACTGACCCTGACCGATCTGGCACCCGGCACCTATGGCTGGAGGATCAGTGCCGTACGATTCAAGGATGGCGCTTTCACCGAGAAGGTCGGGCCGATCCAGACCCTGCAGATCGGTCGCTAGGCCTTGAACGCGTCGGAGAGACTGACCACGCCTGCGTCAGCCGCGCCGCGCCGGCGTCTACTGGTCTGGTTGCTGGTGGCGATCCTGACCAGCCTGGCCCTGGGGGCCCTGACCGCCAGTCCCCTGACGACCCGCCTGGACAACATCGTCTATGATGCGCTTCAGCGCGCCACATCCAGACCCGTTGATCCGTCGATTCTGGTCGTGGAAGTCGATGAACCCAGCCTGCGGGCCATGGGGGCCTGGCCCTGGCCGCGCGACGTCCACACCCAAATGATTGACCGCCTCTCCCGGGCTGGAGCCAGAACCATCATCTATGATGTTCTGTTCAGCCAGCCATCGGCGGTGCCCGGCGAGGATGTGGCCCTGGGCGACGCCATTACCCGGTCGGGACGGGTCTTTCTGCCGCAATTCATTGAGCCCGGTGCCGGCGAGAGCGCGCTACCCCAGATTGTAGGCCCTCGGCCCGAGATCGCCCGGGGCGCTGCCGGTCTGGGCCTGGTACATGTGACCTTCGATACGGACGGGGTCGTCCGACGCATGTCGCCGTTCGAGCCACTGGGCGCAGACCTGCATCCCGACCTGATGACAGTGGTCCATCGCGCCACCCACGCAATCGACGCCCGCGACATCACCCGGGGTGCCGAGACCAGTCTGCTGATCCCCTTCGCCGGCGGTCCGGATCGCTTTGCGCGCCTGTCGTTCGCCAGCGTTCTGGCGGGCGAGATCCCTGCCGAGCTTCTGGCCGGCCGGACTGTCTTTGTCGGCATGACGGCCCCCGGCCTTGGTCCAGCCTTTCCGACCCCCGTCACCCCGGATGCCGCCAGCATGACGGGCGTACAGCTTCAGGCCAGCATCCTGAATGGGCTGCGCAGCGGCACGATGATCCGACCGGCCGGAGCGGGCAGCCGCCTCGCCTTTGGCCTGAGTCTTCTCTGGCTGCTGCTGGCAGGATTGCTGGTGCTGCCGCCGCGCGCCAACCTGATGCTGGTGCTCGGACTGTCGGCCCTGGCCCTGATCGTGAGCGCCGGACTGTTCTGGCAAATGGGCATTTGGCTGTCGCCCGTAGCGACCATGCTCGGCCTGGCGACGGTGTCGCTGGTCTGGGGATGGGGGCAACTGGGACGCGTCAGTGATCTGCTGGGCCGGGAATTGCGCCGCCTGCTGCCCGTCGCCCAGACAGCGCCTGCCGGAGGCTTCGAGAGCGATCTGGTCGCTCGCCAGGCCCTCAGCCTGGGGGCAGCGATCCACCGCATAGAGGACCTGCGCCGCTTTTCGGCAGACGCTCTGTTCAGCCTGCCCGACGCCACCCTGGTGCTCGACGTTCGGCGCTGCGTGGTCGCCGCCAATGCCGCCGCCCAGACCCTGCTTAAAGGATACCATCCCTATCTGGCCGGTGCCTCCGCCGCATCCTTGCTCAACAGCCTTGAGCCGCTCGGCCGGAGCTTTGACGAGTCCTGGCCGCCGGAAGCCGAGCGCATCGACGCCATCGACCTGCATCTGATCGACGGCCGCGCCTACCAGTCCCAGTGCGTCTATCGCAGGGACGAACGTGGGGAGAGTGCCGGCTGGATCGTGCGGCTGGCCGACATCACCACCCTGACGGCCGCGATGCGCCAGAGAGAGCAGGCCCTGCAACTGCTGACTCACGACATGCGCTCGCCCCAGACCTCGATCCTGGCCCTGCTGGCCACGACGCCCGACCTGCCCGACGAGGTTTCAGAGCGGCTCGCCGCCTGTGCTCGCCGGACCCTGGCCCTGGCGGACGGCTTCGTACAACTGGCGCGCGCCGAGGTGACGCCCGTCGCCATGGAGCCGCTGGATCTCAGCGATGTGGCGACCGAGGCCGTGGACGAGCTCTGGCCGCAATGTCGCCAGCGACGCATCGAGATCGAACAGGATGGCTGCGACACGCCGCAAATGGTTCTGGGCGATCGCAGTGTCCTGGCCCGCGCCCTGGTCAATCTGATCGGCAATGCCGTCAAGTACAGCCCGGAGGGCTCTCACATCGGGGTTTCGGTCCGCGCGACCAAGGCCGATGGACGCGGCTTTGTCGATGTCGCCATCAGCGATCAGGGGCCCGGCCTGTCGGCAGAAGAAGCCGCCACGGCCTTCAGGGCCTTTCAGCGGTTTGACCGCCCCGGCTCCGAGGCCGCTGGCGGGGTTGGTCTGGGCCTGGCCTTTGTCGAGGCAGCTGCGGCGCGACATGGCGGCGGCGTGCTTTGCAGCAGTGCGCCGGGTGCCGGCGCGACCTTTACGCTCAGACTTCCGGAGTACCGACCGGACTAAGGCGCGCTTGCGGTTAAGGCCCTGGCCAGCCGCTCGGCCGTGACATCGGCGTTCGTATCGTCAGAGCGCACCGTCGCCCAGGCCACGGGACGGCCTGATGCGACGTCAATCACAACAGCCGTCGCCGTCTGGCTGATACCGCGATGTCTCCAGAAACCCGGGCGGGAGGGTGCGCTGCGCCAAGCGGTCTCCTTCAGGCTTGGACCCGCAAGGTTTGAGATGCCGACGGCCGGTGCTGAATGCCCGATGCCGACCTGGAGCAGGTAGGCCGGAGGCTCGCGCCCCGCCACGTCAATGCCCTCTGCCGCCAGGCGCTTGAGGACCCCCGCCTGGACCGACCCTGCCAGGGCGGCATCGGCCGCTGACGAAGGGCCGACCAGCGAGGCCAGACTGCGACCACGCACGGTCGAAAGACTGCCCTCGCGGACGACAGCCGGGGCCGAGGCACACCCGCCCAGGGTCAGGGCGGCCAGAAGGCTCAGGATCGAGTTTCGCATGTCATGCCTCCCCTTACGCTTCGCCGCTGCTCCTGACGGTCGACAAGCCTAGCGGCCGTTCCGTTCGAGGTCATCCGACGACAAGGCGTGGAGTTCTAGAGCGGAGCTGTCCGGCCAAGGATCGTCCAAAGGCCCCAGATTACCAGGGCCCATAGGCCGAGACTGGCCAGCACGGACAGGACAAAACCCAACAACCAGCGCAAGCTCGGTGGTCGCTGAGGGAAAAACCCTATGCGATCAACCCTGTGGGACATTCTGACCACCGCCTTCAAGGACCTTCCGCGCCACTGCGCAGCAGCGCATGGGCCTGGTCGGTCAGAGCCCAACGGCGGCTCGACGGCCCGAAGGGCAGATGCAGCAGGCCATGCGAACCCGGGACGCCCATGGCACCGCAATAGGTGGAAAAGGCCAGGTCGAGCTCCTGCCCCAGAGAGGCCGGCGGTCGGTAGATGCCGCGCCGCTTGGCGACCAGGGCCACCACCATGTCGCGATGGGCTGCCCCGCCCAGGGCCAGAAGCGCCTCGGTGATTTCCTGGACCAGTGGATTGAGTATGGCCACCTTCGAGCCCTTGGCCTCTTCGACCCAGACGCTGATTTTTGCCGGCTTCATCTTCGGTCCCCCACCGTTACCGGCTGTTAGAGAGCATCGCTTCAGCACTCGCCAGACCAGGACCCCCCGATTTTACAAAGCGTTACAAAGCCCTCCCGGCACATCCCGATGACAGGGCTGATTGGCGGGCCGAACACTGAGCTACGCCGCCTGCCCGCAGGCTCCGTCGTGCTGATCCTGGCGGCTGTCATGATGGCGTCTCAGACGATCGCGATAAGGCCGTTTTCTCGCCAAGCCGCGCGCGCCAACCAGGGGCCTTCCATGACTCACCGACGTCGGCTCGCCGCCGCCAGCGCCCTCATCGCCCTGATGACCACAGGTCAGGTCCGCGCCGAGACAGCGACCCAGGCCGATGTGGCTCCGAGCATCAGCGTCGCCCCGGTGGGCGCAACGGTCCCCACCGCTCAGGGCGGCAGCAATGCGGCCGCCCTGCTCTACAACCGTGTCGATCCTGGCAGCAGCATCATCGCCGCGACCGGTGAGCTGGGCGGGCTGGAGTTCTACGGCCTGGACGGAGGGTTCAAGTCTGCCCTGGCCGGCGGCGAGACCTATGGTGTGGATGCACGCGAGATTGGCGGACGCACCGTCCTGGCCGTACTGGATCGTCAGGCGGGCCGCATCCGCCTGTCGGCCTATGATTTCGCCACGGGCCAGGCCCAGACCCTGGACGCCCGGCCACTGCTGCTGGGCTATGCCGGCGAAGGCGTCTGCCTGCATCAAAGCCCGCGCGACGGATCGCTCTACGCCTTCACCCTGGGCGGTGAGGGCCAGCTGGACCAGTGGTTGCTCTACCCCACGGCTGACGGAAAACTGGATGGCCGCATTGTGCGCCGCCTGCATCTGTCCTCCGAAGCCAAGTACTGCGTCGCGGATGATGCCAGCGGCCGCCTCTATGTCGCCCAGCAGGCGGTTGGCGTCTGGCGCTATGATGCCGATCCCGAGGCCGAGACCGTGGCGACGGTGGTCGACATCAACCGGCTGGGCCGGATCAAGGGTGAAGTCGGCGGCCTGGCCATCCTGAACGGTGGCACCGAAGGCAACTATCTGATCGCCGCCAATGCCGATGCCGGCGACTACAATGTCTATGATCGCAATGCCGATGATCGGTTCCTTGGAACCTTCCGGATCCAGGTCAACGGGATCGATGCAATCGAGGGTCCCTCCGGCCTGTTCGGGGCGCGGGCACCCGTCGGTCAGGGCCTGCCGGGCGGCGCGCTGCTGGTTACGGATGACCGCAAGGTCGGGGCCAATACGCGTATCCTGTCCTGGCAGGACGTCGCCGCTGCCCTGAAGGTCTCGCCGGGTCAGGCAGCGCCGGCTTCTGCGCCGGACAAACTGGCCCTGGTGCAGCCGACCATGGAGACCCAGCCGGTCGAAAACGGCGGTGATGCCGCCGACGATCCGGCGATCTTCGTCCACCCGACGGACCCGACCCGAAGTGCGATCATCGCGACCGACAAGAAGGGCGGCCTGCTCGTCTATGACCTCAAGGGCAAGCCCCTGCAGTATCTGCCCGACGGCAAGCTGAACAATGTCGACCTGCGCAGCGGGTTCCGGCTGGGCGGCAAGGACGTGACCCTGGTCACGGCCAGTGACCGAACCCGCAAGGCCATCGCGATCTACAGTTTCGATCCCGATACCCTGCGTCTGACCAGCGTCGCGGACGGCCTTCAGCCCACCGGCCTGTCCGACCCCTATGGCCTGTGCATGTATCGCAACCGGAAGGGCGCGACCTTCGTCTTCATCAGCGATCCCGATGGCGGCGTCCGTCAGTGGAAACTGGTCGCCACGCCCGCAGGAACAGTGAAAGCCGAAAAGGTTCGGGACCTGAAGTTCGACACCCAGACCGAAGGCTGCGTCGCCGACGACGAGACCGGTGCCCTCTATGTCGCCGAAGAAGACCTCGCCCTGTGGAAACTCGGGGCCGAGCCCAGATCCGGCGCGACCCGCAAGGCGATCGCCCGCGTCAGCGACAACCCTGCCCTCAAGGACGACCTTGAAGGCGTTGGCCTCTATGCCCAGGCGGGCGGCAAGGGCTACCTCGTGCTCTCCAGCCAGGGCAATAACAGCTACGCCGTGTACCGCCGCGAAGGCGACAACGCCTATGTCGGCAGTTTTGCGATCAATGCCGATGGCAAGACCGGCATAGACGGCGTTTCCGAGACCGACGGCCTGGAGGTGACCAGCGCCTCGCTGGGCGCGGGTCTCGAGGGGGGAGCCTTCATCGCCCAGGACGGTCGCAATGTCTCACCGCCCGAGAACCAGAACTTCAAGCTCGTTCCCTGGTCCGCAATCGCCGCGAAGCTTGGTCTGAAATAGCCCCAAGCTCGATCGCCCAGGTGACTCCTTTTGGCTGAAAGCAAGGCCACAAGGCTGGGAAGCGATAGCCAGCGAGTAGCCGCAGTAACGCCCCGTTCACCTTAACGGGCGCTCAATCTGTCAGTGTCCAAACGCCGCAAGGCGTTCAGGATTGCGGCGAAGCGTGGCCCCGGCTAGCTTTCTTCTAAGGTCGGGGGACGTGTTTCATGGGTAGGTGCCGCCATGGCGTTTGATGTCTCCCAGTCTGAGCCCCTTGACGCAACGGGCTCGGAAACTCCGCAGTCCTATCTGAACGCGGACGCCCGAAGTGGCGTCACGGTCAATGGCAAGCCCAGCCTTACGGTCGAAACTGCCGGATTGACCCTAGTGGGTTTTGAGCCCGGCTGGTCCTCCGCGCTCGGCGAGGCTTACGTCATTGGTTATGCTTTCCGGTCCACAGAACCGGCGACCATGCCAACCGATACGGTCGGGTTCTCGCGCTTCAATGCGGCTCAAATTCAACAGGCAGAGCTCGCCCTGACCTCCTGGTCGGATGTCGCCAACATTACCTTTATCCGGATTGGATCAGGTACGACTGGCGAGGAGGCCTATTCGAATAACGCCTCCATCCTGTTCAGCAACTATTCGAGCGGGGTCGACGGCGCGACGGCCTTCGCTTACCTGCCGGGAAATCCGGCTTTTAGCTCGCGATCAGGCGACGTCTGGGTCAATGTCTCGAAGGGCTATAATGCGACGCCGACCGCCAACAATTACGGCGGTTCCGTCCTCGTGCATGAAATTGGTCATGCCATCGGCCTGAGCCACCCTTCTGACTATGATGCAGCCGACGGCACAGATTTCACCTACGCAGCCAATGCCGAATATTATCAGGACTCTCGCCAGTACACGGTGATGAGCTATTTCAGTGAGGGCAATACGGGTGCGAACTATCAAGGCCGCTATGCTTCGGCCCCACAACTCGACGACATCGCCGCCGCCCAAGCGGAGTACGGGGTCAATGTGACAACGCGCACCGGCGATACGACCTACGGCTTCAATTCAAATGCCGGACGTCCCTGGTTCGAGATTTCCAGCGCCAGCACCAAGGTGATATTCGCCGTCTGGGATGCCGGCGGCACGGATACCTTCGACTTTTCCGGCTACACCAACCCTCAACTGATCGACATCCGCCAGGGACACTTCTCGGACGTCGGAGGGCTGGTTGGCAATGTGGCCGTGGCCATGGGGGCCCAAATCGAAAATGCCCGCGGCGGGTCGGGTGCAGACACCCTTACCGGCAACTCACTCGGCAACTGGCTGCGTGGCGAAGCCGGGAACGATGTGATCAACGGCCTCGCCGGCGACGATCGTCTGGACGGCAATGACGGCAATGACACCATCACCGGCGGTGATGGCTTCGACCAGATCAACGGCAATATCGGCAACGACGAGGCCCATGGCGGCAATGGCACGGACTGGGTTGTCGGGGGCCAGAACAACGATCAGCTGTTCGGCGATGCCGGTGACGACATCGTCTATGGCAATCTGGGCAATGACGTCTGCTATGGCGGCGCGGGCAATGACATTGTTCGCGGCGGTCAGGGCGATGATGTCCTGTCCGGCGATGATGGCAATGACTGGCTCGCTGGTGACCGCGGTGCCGACAACATCACCGGCGGTGCCGGGGCAGACATCTTCTACAGCTTCACCGGCGCAGGATCGGACCTGATCACCGACTTCAGCCGCGCCCAGGGCGACCGCATCCAGCTGGATGCGGGTCAGGCCTATACGGTCTATCAGAGTGGACTGAACACCGTCATTGACCTCGGCGGTGGCGACCAGATCATCCTGGCAGGCTTCAGCGTTACGTCCCTGACCGGCGACTGGCTGATCTTCGGCTAGAAGGGAGCGTCGCCGACAATCGTCACGCGCTCGACGATCCTCTCCTGGGGCCAGTAGTCCAGAATGGCATAGTGCTGGGTGGCCCGATTGTCCCAGAACACGATCGCATTGGGCGTCCAGCGGAACCGCACCTGGTACTCGGGCGTCTTCACCCGATCGAGCAGGTCGGCCAGCAGCGCCTGCGCCTCATCCTCCGGCAGCCCGAGGATCCGGGTCGTGAAAACCTTGTTGACGAACAGGTGCTTCTCGCCGGTCTCGGGGTGGGTCCGGACGACAGGGTGGACCGCCGGCGGGTGGGCGGCCCGCAACTCGTCTCGCTTGGCCTGGTCGACGCGATAGCCATAGCTTTGCAGGATGTCGTGCTCGGCCGTCAGGTCCGCCAACCGGTCCTTCAGGGCCTGGGGCAGGTCCCGATAGATGGCGGCCGTATCAGCGAACAGGGTGTCACCGCCCAGAGGGGGCAGATGTCGAGCCCGCAACACCCCACCCATGGAGGGTGCGGGCCGGAAGGTCACGTCGGTGTGCCACTTGTTGGCCGCGCGGACGAGCGGCACGATCTCTTCGCGCAGCTTCATGCCGTCGGCCGCTTCGATGTGCAGGATCTCCGGGAATCCGGGCACGTGGGCGGTGACCGGATGCCCCTCAAGATCGCCGAAATAGCGGCCAAAACGGACATGGTCTTCGTGACTGATGTCCTGGTCGCGGAAGAAAACGACCTTGTGGCGCAGGAGAGCCGACCGGATCGCAGCGACCGTCTCGGGCGACAGGGGCTGGCGCAGGTCCAGCCCGGATATCTCCGCGCCGAGCACGGTGCTCACGGGCGTCACGGTCAGGCCGGCATAGTCAGGCGTTTCGGTCGCAGCGATGGGGGCGTGGGCGTTCATGACGGTCCTCCCGGAGCGCCGTCCATGCTGACGGCCTGTCCTTGCCTCGAGCCTACGCCGCCCCCCATTCCGCTCAACGAAGTTTTTCTCCTAGGCGGGGACGATCCACTATACCGGGCCAGTCCAAACGAGGCCCATGCCCACCATGTCATCTGACACCCGCGTCTTTGTCAGCGCCTCGGCGGCAGAGCCGTTTGCAGCCGCCAAGCTGTCCAAACGGCTGGTACCCCTGCTTTCAGCCACCTTCGAGGGTGGCTTCATCCCCGGCGTCAACACTTCGGACTGGAGCAGCCTGGGACCTGGCGCCCGCATGGCCGGCCCGTTCATGTCGCCCGCCTGGCGGTCGATCGCGGCTGTCGGTCGGTTTGAGCGCCTCCCTCTGACCTATCATGGCTTTGCCCGCAGGGTGGCCGCGACCCGCTATGCAGCGGGGCTGTTCATGATCACCCCGCCCGACACCTCGGGTGTCTCAAGCTTCGGCACGACAGCCGACTTTCCGCCAACAGCGCTCGACCGATGCGACCTTCGGATCGGGGTCATCAATCCGTCCATGCCGCGCCTGCCTGGGTCACCGACTGTGCCCTTGAGTGTCTTCGACGAGGTGATCGAGCTCGACACGCCCCTGGCCGATTATGGGGTTCGCCTGCCCGGGGCGATCGAACGCCAGATTATCGACCATGTCGTCGGGATGATCCCCAATGGCGCGACCCTGCAGGCCGGCATAGGCCGGCTGGGTGACGCCCTGTGGCCAGGACTTTCCGGCAAGGAGGGCCTTTCCCTGCATAGCGGCATGATCTGCGATCCTGTGGCGAGCCTGATCCGGGAGGGCGTCTTCGCCCATATCAGGACAGGCAGCCTGCTGGGCTCGCGCGACTTCTATGCCCAGGCCGCCGACCTGCCCGGCGTCACCATGGCCCCGGCGCTCGAGACTCACGATCCCGAACGGCTGGGCGAGATCCCGGCCCTTGTCGCGGTCAATTCGGCGATCGAGGTCGATCTGCTGGGTCAGGTCAATGCCGAATGGGTGGACGGCGAGGCGATCTCGGGTCCAGGCGGCCTGCCCGACTTCATTGAAGGTGCCAGCCGCTCGCCCGGCGGGCTGCCGATCATCGCCCTCGGCTCGACGGCAAAAGGTGGTGCCCTTAGCCGGATCGTTCCACGCCTGTCAGTGCCTGTCACCTTGCCGGCCACCGAGGTCGGCATCGTCGTGACGGAACATGGCGCAGTCGATCTGCGGCCCCTGCAGGGCGAAGCCCGGGCCATGGCCCTGATCGAGATCGCGGCACCCGATCATCGCACTGCCCTCCAAAGGGCCTGGCACCGTGGCGTCTGACTAGAGTTCCAGAACCTTGGGATCGGGACCGGCACTATCCGGACCATCCTGAAGCTCTGTGCGCCGGGCCCCCTCCAGGTCCGCCCGGGAAAGATCCGTCTCGCCGAACCCAACCTCTCGCAGATCGGCATAGCGCAGACAGGCTTCCGTCAGCTCCGTGGGCTTTTCGCGGTCAGCCTTGAAGGGCAGAGCGCTCAATTGTGCGCGACGCAGATCGGCCTGTTTCAGGGTTGCGCCGTTCAGGTTTGCGCCCCGCAGATCCGCATCACGCAGGTCCGCGCCCCGGAAATCCGCACCCTCCAGCAGTGCGCCCTGCAGCGATATCCGGCGAAGATCCATGCCGGCCAGACAGGCGTTCCTGGCGCTGACCGCCGTCAGGAATGCGCCGGCCATCTCGACCATGGGCCGGAGGTCCTCGCCATCCAGCACCGCAGCCTCGCCAGACTTGCCGCCGGAGGTCACCCATTCGCGATGGGCTGCCAGCTTGACAAAGATCTGGGCCGCCCGCGCGCTGGCCTCCGCGTCCGGATCGCAGAGGCATCGGTCCATGACCGCGCCCATGGTGCGGGCCTGGGTCAGGTCGACGCGTGTGAGGACGGCATCGCTGAAATCCGCACTTTCCAGATTGGCTCCTCGCACATCGACATTGTCGATGACGGCACCGCGCAAGCGCGCATTCTTGAGATTGGCGCCGACCAGCTTTGCGCCGCGCATGGAACAGTCCGAAAAGTCGGCCGCCGCCGCCGAGACGTCATCCAGCCGGGTCTGATGCAGCACCGCGCCCGAAACATTGGCTCCATCCATCTGACCGGCAGAGACCTTGTGGCGAAGGACGGCAAACTGGGTGTCTTCATCGGAAATGGCGATGCGGCCCGCCCGAAGATCGGCCTGGGTCATGTTGGCATGCGCCAGATTGGCCCCCTTGAGCCTGGCACCTCGCATGTCGGCATTGGCCAGGGAGGCACCGACGAAACTGCTCGCCTGCAGATCCGCCCCGAAAAGACAGGCCCGAACCAGCCGCGCGCGATCGAACTTGCACCGGATCAATGTGCTGCCGGTCAGATCCGCATCGCTCAGGTCGCGCCCCGAAAGATCGACATCTTCCATGATCGCGAAGCGCAGAACCAGTCGCCGGCCGCCCGGCTTGCGCGCCACGAACCAGGCGTGAGCCGCAGCCATGAGCTCGGCCTCGCGCTGATTGACGCGGATTCGCTCCGTAGGCTTCACCGGCTTGGCGACCACTGGCACCCAATCTCCCGAGCGGCGAAGGCCAGGCTCGTCTGGTCGGGAGCATGGGATCAAAGGGTTTAAATTCGGTCCACCGGCGAGTTTGACCTGGCCGGTTGGTCATGCGGTCGAAACCACTGGCGCGAGACAAGTCCGCACTGGAAACATGGACCCATGATTCTCGAAGGAAAAACTGAGCCCCAGAAGAAGCGGCGCCCCCATATCGGTGCCCGCATCAAGTCGCGGCGCAAGGCCCTGGGCCTGACCCTGCAGGAACTGGCCGAAAGGTCGGGCCTGTCCAAACCCTTCCTTTCCCAGGCCGAGCGGGACCTGACGACACCGTCCCTGATGTCGATGCTGGCCCTGGCCAAGGGACTGCAGGTCGAGGTCTCCTATTTCATGGAGATCCCCCAGGCTCAGGACATGGTTCGCCGGGCCGACAATCCAGCCCAGATCGCCGTGGCTTCGCCGGTCACCTATTACGACCTGTCATCGGCCCTGCCGGACCGCAAGCTGGACGCCGTCCTGATGCGCATTCCGCCCGGCCACTGCTTTCCCGTCGATACCCGCAATGGCGAGCACTTCCGCTATGTGCTCCAGGGCGAACTTCATGCCCGGGCCGGCGACATCCAGACCGTGCTCAAGGCCGGCGACAGCATGCACTTTGATGCGCGGGCCCCGCACACGGTCGAGAACCGCTCCGACCAGGAGGCGCTGTTGCTCTATGTCGGAACGCCCAGCGTGCTGCAGCGCGGCGCGCCTTCAGATCCCGCCTAGTTCATCCCGGGGTCAAGGTCACCGATCGGCATGCCGGGCGGAGTCTCGGGCTTAAGGCGTGCCTCGCCCAGAACCTTCGTCATCTCATCGGCGTTGCGGATCAGCCCGGCCAAACGCAGGTTCAGGGCGCGGTCAGACCCATCCGCCCCGGGCGCAGCCTTCAGGCGGGTCGCCAGGTCTGCCAGCTTCAGGTCAATCTCTGCGGCAGCCTGGGGCGAGCGCTTCACGTCCCGGGCCGCAGCGGCCAGGTTCAGCACAGTGCGCCAGCGCACGCGCCTGGCAATCTCGGCCTGGCGACCGGACGCCGGCGCAAAAACCGTGGCCAGCAGGGTGTCGACCACTTCTCCGACACCGGGCTGGTTCGGGTCGCGGCGATGCTGATCGACCAGCCGGGCGAGACGGTCCGGCGCCAGTAGCGGGTCCAGAGCCAGGCCTGCGGCGACATCGGCAGCCACCAGAGGATCGAACACCGGCCCGCCCATGCCGGCGAAAACTTCGATGACGTGCTGGCGATCCGTTTCGCCCGACTGACCGCCGGACAGAAGCGGGATCAGGGCTTCCGGCGTATCGAGCTCGGCCGGAGCCAGGGTCGCCATCAGGGCCGCCAGGGCGGCGCGCTGCCGATCGGCGGCCACCAGGGGCGCGACCTGACCGGCATCGCCCTTGACGGCATAGCTGTACTCAATGCCTGCCACCTGCTTGACCGTCGCCTCGACCTGGTAGCGATGCAGCAGATAAATCGGCACATATTTGCGCTTGAGGGTTTCGACTGTTTCGCCGGGCTTCAGGGCGTTGAGGCCGAACTGGTCGAGGGCGACGCGCCGCACGCCGATCATGCGGCGAAGCTCCGCGACCGAGTCTGCGCCGTCATCCCAAAGCGCGCCCCAGGGCTGACCTGAATTGGGCCCCCGCGCATCGCTGTCAGTGATGTACCGCAGGGTGTTGGCGGCGGCCTTGGCGGCCAGGGTCGTCTTGGGTGCCTCGCCATAAAGCCAGTCGACCGTGAACCGGTCCCAGGCCCCGATGCCCACACCATAGGCGTCGGACAGGTCGATCTTGCCCTCGGTCACCTTCACTCGCGGCGCCGGGTAGTCCATGACCGACGCGCGGTCCTGGGTCGAGGCGGCGAAATTGTGAGCAAAGCCCAGCGAGTGGCCGACCTCATGGGCGGACAATTGGCGTAGCCGCGCCAAAGAGACCAGGATCGGATCGTTGGGGCCGCCCTTGCCGATCTGGTCGGCCCCCACCAGCCCCTCAAAGATCAGCATGTCCTGGCGCACGCGCAGCGCGCCCAGGATCACCGAACCCTTGAGGATTTCCCCTGTGCGGGGGTCAGAGACCGACTGTCCCATGGACCAGCCGCGGGTCGCGCGATCGACCCAGTTGATGACGTTGTAGCGCACGTCCAGTGGATCGACGCCCTCGGGCAGGACCTCGACGCGGTAGGCATCCTTGAAGCCCGCCGCCTCGAAGGCCTTGGCCCACCAGGCCGCGCCCTCGACCAGGGCCGAGCGGATCGGCTCCGGGGCAGCGCGATCGACATAGAAGACGATCGGCTTCTTGACGGTCGAGACCGCCGCCGTCGGATCGGTCTTCTCCAGCCGGAACCGGCGCGCCCACCGACCGACAATGTCGTCGCCGAGCGGCACGGCATAGTCCAGTCCGACCACGCCCCAGGTCCCGGTCCGAGGATCAAAGGCGCGCGGCACGAAACCCGGCTCGGGGAGCTTCACCAGCGAATGACGAACGGTCAGGGTGATCAGCTTGGGATCGGGGGCGATGTTGCGGGTTTCCGGCCCGGGCGTGTCAGAGGCGAAGGTCTGACGGGCTTCGAGCTCGATGTTCTCCGGGAAGACCCTGACCGCCGCCGGATCCGCAACGGACAGGTCGGAGACCAGTCTGAACCCTGGCTCACCGGCCTGTTTCAGGGCATCCACCGCGCCGATCACGTCACGGGTCAGGAAACTGGAGATATCGACCAGGATCCGTCCGTCCGGCGTCTCTGAGGCCACCTCCCCGGCCCAGACGGTCGAGACCGCGAAGGACTCGCGCGCTGCGATCTGTTCGGCGGCGGGCGCACCGACCGCGGTGAACTTGGGGTTCTCATACTCGGCGATGACCTTCTTGCCGATCCGGCGGAAGACCAAAACCTGGGTGTCGCCGAGGGCGGCGCGATCTAGACCGACCGGCGCCGAGCCCAGGCCTGTGCGCAGGGACGCGACATAGAGGAAGCGGCCGCTGACCCCGTCGGAATCCGGCTTGGGCAGGGACAGCAGGATCCGCCCCTTGGCCTTGTCGATGTGAACCGGCAGCAGGCCGTCCAGACGCGTGGTCCCGGACAGGGAAGCATCGGCGACAGGCGGCTTGTCTTTCGCCGCAGCCAGAACCGGCGACGCCGCCGTGAAAACCAGGGCCGCTGCCAGGGCGGCGCGGCTGACGGATCCGAACTTCATGAAGGCCCCCAAGGTCAAACATCCGGCTTGGCGCGCGACTCTCGCCCCGGCTTACGGTTGGACAAATCCTTTCACCCGCGCGCGCCGCGCGCCAGTGGGGCCGACGAATTTCACCTCGGCCAGAACCATCCTGTCCCGGCGGGACCTGGCTATTGCGTATCCGCGCGGCGGGCGCGCACCGCGCGCTGGCCGTCAATGTTCATGAAATAGCTGCCCATCGACGCTTTGCGGATCTCGGCCTTGGAGCCCTTTTTGGGGTTCTTGGACAGGATGGAGTCGTCGACCTGCTTCCACACTGCGCCATCGGCCAGCACGATGGTCCAGCGACCATCGGCGCCCTGGCGGGCGCTGACGACCTCGCCGATCACCCGGTCAACTTCCGTTTTCTCCTCGCTGCGGTCGAGGATGGACAGGGCCGAGAGTTCCAGACCAAAGGCCTGCCGACGGGCGGCCCGGGCCTGCTGCCGGTCGACGATGATCACCTCGCCGGTCTTTTCGGCCTTGTTGACCTGTCCGACCGCAGCATCATAGCAGGCCAGCCTTTCGGTATCGGCGACGATCGAGCGGCAGTCGAACAGCGCCTTCAAGACCGCCGGCGTCGCGGCCTTCGAGGCATCAGCCGCAACCGCCGGCATCGGCACCGCCAGGAGAACCAGCACGGCGAGCTTGGACCAGGTTTTCATGCGACCCCACAATTTGAACCGATGCATAGGAAGCGCCCAGGGCGAACCGGGCAAGCGCATCTTTGGAAATCAGGCCGACGGATTAGCGTCGCGCACCAGCCAGCCGGTCAGGGACAGGCGCTTGGTGGCGGCATAGGCCGCGACCGGCGCGACCGAATGGGCGCGGGGCACGCGAAACAGCGTCAGAACATTGAAACCGGGCATGAAGCCGCGCTCGATCTGCCCCTCGACGTCATGGAACAGCAGCTGACCGCCCCAGTCCGGTCGCCAGTCGCGGGTGAAGCCCAAAGTAAAGGCCGCCAGGCGATCATCGCGCTTGTGACTGTCGTCATGCAGCGTGAGAAAGTCGCCCGGCCGATAGTTCGAGGCCTGGACGCGGACGCCATCGACCTGGTCGCTCCCGATCACCGCCTGGCCGAAATCCAGGAAGGTCCGGCTTTGCAGGAACGCCGTGGCCTGATGGATGGGCGCTGTCGGATCGCGGGCATATTCGTCCTGCAGGGCGTAGGACAGGTGGATGAACGAGAACCCCCGAGAAGCCCGCTTCAGGGCTCCCTGCAGGAACTGACGAACCTGGGCCTCGCCGAACTTCTGAATGACCTGCGGACTGATCACGAGGGTCTCGGAGGTTTCGTCCGGGGCCACCACGTTCCAGGTCAGTCCGGCCAGGACCCCGGCGACCCTCTCGGCGTCTGCGGGCTCCAGAAAGATAGGAATCTGCACCACGCCGTCCCGCTGGAAGGCGGCCGCGAACGGCGCTGGGTCGAGACTCGGATTGATCCGGATCACCGGCAGGGTCGTGGTCATGGGGCAAACCGGCGCAAAAGGGGGTTCTCCGGCGGCAAAAAGCGCCTGACGCGCATCCCGTAACAGATGGCTGATCCGCGACACAACCCGCGACCAAGGTGGTCAGGCCATCAAAAAGTTTGATGCAGCACAGGCAGAGTCCGATAGAACAAGTCATGCCCTACAGCCCATGCGCGCCCCGGATCGAGGTTTGCGGCCTCTTTGCACCAGCAATCGCGGTCAGACCTTAGCGAAAACATTTCAGGATCTTTAAAGTTCGTAGCGGCCTGAACATGGGAGCGCCAAACGTTCGCAGGAAACGTGTCGGAATATTGACACTTTTAAGGCGTTTCGAACGCGAAATATTTCGCGACTACCCCAAGTATACTATTCCAGAATTCGCCTGCAACTAGGTAGAAATTCGGGCGCCGGGCCGCCAAGACGCAATCACATGCGTCACTTTTGCTACACAGACGGCCAATTGTTGCAGGAGCGCATTGCGAAAGATTGACCCAGGTTCATCAGACGTCACTCTCCCAGCCAATTCGCGTCGGTCACGCCGCGGGTTGGGGGCGTCATGACTTGGATCAAACCGAGACGACGCAAAAAAAATTATGTTGGAGGTTTGATGTTTAACCCGCTGTCCACCCGGAAACGCCTGCTGGCGACTACCGTGCTCTGCGGCGCGATTGCGCCCATGGCCATCGCCATGCCCGCCTTTGCCCAGACCGCACCCGCTGCTGCAGAAGCCGTGCAGGTCGAAGAAATCGTCGTCACCGGTTCGCGCATCGCACGTCCGGACCTGGTCTCGTCGAGCCCCGTCGCCACGGTCGGTGACAAGGAACTGAAGCAGTCGGGCGTGGTCAACACCGAGAACCTGCTCAACACCCTGCCGCAAGCCGTCCCCGGCATCACCTCGACGGTGAACAACGGCAGCAACGGTACCGCCACCGTCAACCTGCGCGGCCTCGGCTCGAACCGCACCCTGGTTCTGGTGGACGGCAAGCGTCAGACCCCGACCACCCAGGCCGGCAGCGTCGACCTCAACCTGATCCCGCCCGCGCTGATCAAGCGCATCGAAGTGGTGTCGGGCGGCGGCTCGGCCGTTTACGGCTCGGACGCCGTGGCCGGCGTCGTCAACTTCATCCTGAAGAACGACTTCGAAGGCATGGAAGTCTCGGCCGGCTATCAGGCCACCGATGACGGCGAAGCCCCGATCTATTCGGGCGACGTGACCTTCGGCGCCAACTTCGCCGACCGCAAGGGCAATGTCGTCCTGAGCCTCGGCTACAACAAGCGCGAAGCCCTGACCCAGGGCGAACGCGGTGGCATGCTCAGCCGCGCCTGGGGCGATAACGCGACCCGCACCGGCCTGGTGCCGTCGGGTTCGGGCTCCATCGAGCCGGGCCGCGTCGACCCGTTCGTCGCTGGCCGGTTCATCACCCTGCCGGGCGTTGCCAACCTCGCTGCCAACTCGGGCTTTTTCCTGAACGACGGAGGCATCCGCCTCTACAACTCGGCGAACGACACCTACAACTTTGCCCCGGTCAACTACGTCCAGACCCCGCAAGAGCGTTTCTCGGTCACCTCGCTGGCCAGCTACGAAATCAAGCCGGGCCTGACCGCCTATGCCAAGGGCAATTTTGTCAGCAGCCGCGTCGTCACCCAGCTGGCTCCGACCCCGGTCGGCAACCGGATCTTCCGCTTCAGCCTCGACAACAACCCCTTCCTGACCGCTGCGGCCAAGACCGCCCTGAACAGCATGGGTTCGAGCACGGCCTATTCGATCCCGGCCAGCAGCCCCTGGGCCACCGGCACCTATACGGACGTCGACACCGACGGCGACGGCCTGTTCGAAACCGTCACCGGCGTGTTCAACAAGCGTCTCAGCGACGTTGGCCCGCGCGTCTCGAGCTTCAACTTCACCGGCTTCCAGGTCCAGCTGGGCCTGAAGGGCGACATCGAGGCCATCAACGGCGGCTTCGACAGCTACTTCCAGTATGGCAATACCGCCGGCAGCAACTCGCTGCTGGGCGACACCAGCCTGGTCCGCATCCAGCAGGGCCTGCTGCTGAACGCCGCCGGCACGGCCTGCGCCGATCCGTCGGGCGGTTGCGTTCCGGTCAACATTTTCGGCCAGGGCACGATGTCGGCGGCTGCCGCCAACTTCATCAAGACCCGCATCAACTCGTCGCAGGACTATGAGCAACTGTACGCCGGCTTCACCATCAGCGGTGATACCGAAAACATGTTCTCCCTGCCGGCCGGCCCGATCGGCTTCGCCGTCGGTGGCGAATATCGCGCTGAAGACTTCTCGTTCAACCCCAGCCAGGATCTGGCCACCGGCAACCTGACCGGCTTCAACGCCAGCCCGCCTGTCTCGGGTCGCTTCGACGTCTATGAAGCCTATGCAGAAGTGCTGGTTCCGCTGCTGAAGGACCTGCCGTTCGTCAAGTCACTAGACCTGGAACTGGCCGGCCGCGTGTCGGACTACACCACCCAGCCGGACCCGGTTGAAACCTACAAGGTGGCCGGAACCTGGAAGCCCTTCGAAGACCTGCTGCTGCGCGCCTCGTACAACAAGGCAATCCGCGCTCCGTCGGTCGGCGAACTCTACGCTCCGCAGAGCAACGGCTTCCCGACCGCTACCGACAACTGCTCGGCTCGCGCCACCCCGAACGCTGCTACCCGTCAGGCCTGTATCAATTCGGGCGTCGCGGCGAGCGCCGTTGGTGTGATCAATGCCAACCAGCAGACCCAGACCCTGTCGGGCGGCAATCCGAACCTGCGTCCGGAAGAAGGCAAGACCATCACCTACGGTTTCGCCTACACCCCGTCGTGGCTGCCGAACTTCTCGATCACCGGTGACTACTTCTCGATCGAGATCACGGACGCCATCGCCAGCTTCGGCGGCAGCGCTTCGAACGTCATGAACGTCTGCTACGGCGCGCTTGTGAACGGCAACCCGTCTTCGCCTTACTGCCAGGCCATCCGTCGCCTTGCCAACGGCTCGATCGACTTCATCTCGCTGACGGCTCAAAACGTGGCCACGGTGAAGACTGAGGGCTTCGACGTCGGCGTGACCTACCGCACCACCCTGGAAGACCTCGGTCTGCCGGATTGGGGTTCGCTGTCGTTCCGCTCGCTGTACACCAACACCTGGGAAAGCACGACGACGCCGGACGAAATCTCGACGCCGATCAAGTGCGCCGACAAATTCGGTACCCGCTGCGGCAACCCGACCCCGCGTCACAAGCTGCGTTCGGCCGTCAACTGGAAGTTCAACCAGTTCGGCATGAACCTGGTTTGGAACCACCTGGACGACGTGAACGACGACGCTCCGGCCACCAAGTACACGGTCGAGCGTATCGGCGCGAAGAACTACTGGGATCTGTCGGGCGACTGGGAAGTCAACGACAACGTCGCCTTCACCGGCGGCGTCAAGAACCTGACCCAGGAAGCCTATCCGATCCTGGGCGGCAACGCCTCGCCGTCGAACAGCGGCTATCCCGCCGCCTACGACGTCCTGGGCCGTACGTTCTTCATCAACGCCCGTCTGCGTTACTAAGACCTGACCTGGCCGGGCGTTTCGGCGCCCGGCCGGGAAAGCGCTGGAGAAGCAAGATCTGGCCCGTCCCGGCACCCCGGGGCGGGCCTTTTCTTGTTTGCTTCTCCGCACACAGAAAAACGTCCTCGCTCGATTGCGCAGACGGCGGATTTCCGGTCTGGATTCGTCAGATCTTTAGCGCGGCACGGTTTGGCCGCCTGTTCCGGACGGGAAGCCCACTCAATGACTCGATCCAAAGCCATGGCCGGCGCAGCGCTCGTTCTGCTGATGTCCCTGACCGGCGCAAGTCTCGCCACTGCTCAGATCACCCCGCCCGACCAGGCCTTCGCCCAGCCGGTCGGCAGCGACTATTTCCTCGCCGACTACACCGGCTATGAGGCCTATCTGAAGACCCTCGCCGGGCAGTCGGACCGCATGAAGCTGGTCGATATCGGCAAGACCGAAGAGGGCCGAACCCAGTGGATGGCCGTGGTCTCATCGCCGGCCAACCTGGCGAAACTGGACCACTACAAGACCATCGCCCGCCGCCTGGCCAAGGCCGAGGGCGTGTCCCGGGAAGAGGCCACCAGGCTGGCCGCCGAGGGCAAGGCCGTGGTCTGGATCGACGCCGGCATGCATGCCAACGAGACCGTGACCTCCCAGGGTCAGATCCAGGTCCTGCACCGGATGCTGACCGAGAACGACCCGGAGACGATGCGTCTGCTGGACGACGTGATCATCCTGTTCGCCCACGACAATCCGGACGGCATGGAGCTGATCTCGGACTGGTACATGCGCAACGAGGATCCGAAGAAGCGCGAGTTCGGCTCGGTGCCGCGCCTCTATCAGAAGTACATCGGCCACGATAACAACCGCGACAGCTTCATGGCCCAGATGGCCGAAACGACCAACGTCAACCGCCAACTGTTCCGCGAGTGGTTCCCGCAGATCGTCTACAACCAGCACCAGACCGCGCCCAACGGCATGGTAGTGTTCGTTCCGCCCTTCCGGGATCCGGCCAACTACAATTACGACCCGCTGGTCATGACCACCCTGCAGGAGGTGGGCATGGCCATGCACAGCCGCTTGGTGGCCGAGGACAAGCCCGGTTCGAGCGCCCGCAGTGCCGCCCCCTATTCCACCTGGCACAACGGAATGGAGCGCTCGATCGCCTATTTCCACAATGCTGTGGGGCTGCTGACCGAAATCACCGGCGGGCCGACGCCCATGCCGCTGAACCTGGTGCCCGACGCCCAGTTGCCCAGCAATGACCGGCCCATGCCTGCTCCGCCTCAGATGTGGCACCTGCAGCAGACCCTGGACTACCAGTGGAGCCTCAACCGCGCCGTTCTGGACTATGCGTCGCGCAACCGCGAACGGATGTTGTTCAACATCTGGAAAATGGGGGCCAACGGCATTGCCCGAGGCAACCAGGACAGCTGGACGCTCAGCCCCAGCAAGATCGACGCCCTGAAGGAGGCGGCCAGGGACAAGCCCTTCGAGGGGCGTGGCGGTGCCGTCGACCCGACGCTTTACAAGACCGTCTTGCAGGCCCCGGAACGACGCGATCCGCGCGGCTTCATCCTGCCGGCTGACCAGGCCGACATGCCCACGGTCGTGGCGTTCCTGAATGCCCTGATCAAGGCCGGGGTCGATGTCGAACAGGCTGACAAGGCCTTCACCGTGGCCGGCAAGACCTATCCCGCCGGCTCCTATGTCGTGAAGACCGCCCAGGCCTATCGTCCTCACGTGCTCGACATGTTCGAACCGCAGGATCACCCGCACGACACCGAATATCCCGGTGGCCCGCCCAAGGCCCCCTACGATGTCACGGGCTATACCCTGGCCTATCAGATGGGCGTCAGGTTTGACCGCATTCTCGACGGCTTCGAAGCGCCGACCACGCGGGTTCCGGACCTGATCACCGTCAGACCCGGCGCGATCAAGGGTTCGGGCAAGGCAGGCTGGCTGATCAGCCATGAGCCCAATAACAGCTTCACCCTGACAAACCGCCTGCTCAAGGCCGGTGCCAGCGTGCAGTGGCTGAAGGACGGTGCCAAGGCCGGCAAGGTCGCCTTTGGTCCGGGCGCGATCTGGGTGCCCGCCTCGCCTGCCGCCCAGGCGGTGCTGGCCGCCAGCGTCAAGGATCTGGGTCTCGACGCCTGGGCAGTCGGTGCCAAGCCCTCCGGCCCCACCCTGCCCCTGAAGCCGGTGCGGATCGGCCTGGTCGATGTCTATGGCGGCTCGATGCCCTCGGGCTGGAACCGCTGGATGTTCGAGCGCTTCGAGGCCCCCTTCCAGGTCGTCTATCCGCAGCGACTGGACGCCGGAGACCTGAACAAGGACTTCGACGTCCTCGTCTTCGCCGACGGGGTCTTCCCGGCCCCCTCGGGTGGCCCCTTCCGTGCCGGTCGCGGTGGTCCGCAACCGAAGCCGGAAGAGATCCCGCAAGAATACCGGGCCTGGCTGGGCCAGGTGACCGACACCAAGACCCTGCCCCAGGTCGAAGCCTTCGCGAAGGCCGGCGGCACGGTGGTGGCCATCGGGGCCTCGACCCGCCTGGCCACCGCCCTGGGCGCGCCGGTCGAGGTGGCCACCGGCCGGATCGAGAACGGCGAGCTCAAGGCCTTGCCCAACAAGGAGCTCTATATTCCGGGTTCGATCCTGCGGGCCCGGGTCGATAACCGCCAGCCCCTGGCCTATGGCCTGCCGGATCAGGTGGACGTGTTCTTCGACCGCAGCCCGACCTTCACGCTGAAGTCTGATGCCAAGGGCGTGTCACGCGTCTCCTGGTTCGACAGCGAGACTCCCCTGCGCAGCGGCTGGGCCGTTGGCCAGGAGAAGCTCAAGGGTTCGACGGCGATCCTCGATATCGACCTGGGCAAGGGCAAGCTTCTGGCCATGGGCCCCGAGATCACCCAGCGCGCCCAGTCCTATGGAACCTTCAAGTTCCTGTTCAACGGCCTGCTCTACGGCCCGGCGATCGCCGCCACGCGATAACGAGAAGGTCCTGGCGGCGGCCTGCGCCGCCAGGACCTTCTCGTCTTGGACGCTACGTCGGTGACATCAGGGTCTGGGCGAGGTGGGCCTCAGGCGCTGCGCTGAAACGGCGCGGCGGGGCAATGCTCGGCCAGGAACTCGCCGTGACTGGGCAGGGCCGCTACCTGGGCTTTGAGGATCGGAGCTGACTGGTCGAGCGTCTGCTGGATTACGGCATAGGGCACCGCATCGACCAACTGCTGATAGCGGCGCGGGCGCACCCCCATGCCCTCCATCACCGACTGCCAGCTCGGCGCGCGGAACATGTCATCGACCCCGTCGCGCAGGAGGCCGCTGGCCCGGAACAGCTCCAGCCGCTCTCTCAGGCTTTCGGGCGGAACGACCGCCTGGTAGTCGCGCCAGAACGGCGTGTCGTCGCGCTGGGTGGTGACATAATGCAGCACGATGAAGTCGCGGATCTCTTCATAGTCCATCGTCATGCGCCGGTTGTATTCGGCGGCAAGGCCGGGATCGAAATCCTTGTCCGGGAAATAGCGCAACAGGAAATCCATGCCGCGATAGATCAGGTGCAGGGCGGTGGATTCCAGCGGCTCGATGAAGCCTCCGGCCAGACCGATGGCCACCACATTGTTACGGAACAGGCGCTTGCGCATTCCGGTCTTGAACGGAATGAAATTGGGGCCC
Organism: Caulobacter henricii; assembly: GCF_001414055.1. GTDB lineage: Bacteria > Pseudomonadota > Alphaproteobacteria > Caulobacterales > Caulobacteraceae > Caulobacter > Caulobacter henricii. The sequence goes on from NZ_CP013002.1 coordinate 2,737,376, forward strand.
AGCAGGACCTCGCCCTCGATCTGGCTCAGCAGGGTGGCGGCGGCTTCGTCCTCGCTGAGGTATTTGCTGCAGAACACATAGCCGTTGCCGGCCCGGTGCTGCAGCGGAATGCGCCAGCGCCAGCCGGCATCCTGGGCCTGGGCCACTGTATAGGGATGCGGGTCCTTGACGTTTTCGGTCTGGGCGACCACCGCGCGGTCACACATCAGCACGTCCGACCAGTCCCGGTATTCCTCGTCCAGGGTCTTGCCGATGAGCAGGGCCCGGAAGCCCGAGCAATCGATGAACAGGTCGCCGGAGACCTCGGTGCCGTTCTTCATGATCACCCTCTCGACGAAGCCGTCGGGACGGGAGACCACATCGGTGACTATGCCTTCGGTGCGCTTGACTCCCCGGGCCTCGGCAAAGTCGCGCAGATACTGGGCGACCAGCTTGGCATCGATGTGCAGGGCATAGTTGGCCCCGCTCAGCAGGGACTTCTGGGCGCGGACCGGCGGGATGAACTTCCACTGGTCGGCCATCACCGTGGCCGGGGCGAAATCCTGCAGGTTTGACGGATGGCCATTGGCCTTGGCCCGAAGCCAGCACTGGTAGAATTCGTGCCGTCCGATGGGGCCGCCAATCTGACCAAAGGGATGGTAGTAGGTCTCGCCCTTGTTGCGCCAGTTCTCGAAGCGGATCGCCAGCTTGAAACTGGCCTGGGTCTTCTGAATGAAGTCCTGCTCGTCGATGCCCAGGCTGCGGATCAGCTGCAGGAAGGGCGGAATGGTCGACTCCCCCACGCCGATCGTGCCGATCTCCTCGGACTCGATCAGCTCCACCGCAACTCCGGTCTTGTGGAAATAGTGGCTGGCCATGGCCGCGCAGATCCAGCCGGCACTGCCGCCGCCGACGATCACGACCTTGCGGATCCCGTTCTGATTGGCGTCCTGCATGTCCGTCCCTGTTCTCGTCTCTTATTGCGCGGCAAGCGGCGTGGGCCGCGCGTATTTTTCCAGAAAATCAGAGTGGGTCGGGGCCCCGTCGACGGCCGCCCTTACCGCCTTGCGCATTTCGTCCATGCCCCGGCGCAGTGACGCTACATCCAGGCCATCGAGACTGGGATCCCAGGTCTTGGGCAGGATGTCGAAGCCCGTATAGATCGCCAGCCAGCTGGCGGGCTGGAACATCTCCCAGCGATAGCGGATGAAATGGCCGCGCTCACGGAACATCTCGATCTTGTGCTTGAGGGTGTCCGGCACGTCCACGGCCCGGCAGTCGCGCCAGAAGGCCGTGTCCTCACGCTGATTGGCCTTGTAGTGCAGGATGATGAAGTCGCGCACGCGCTCCATTTCCAGCCGCGACATCTCGTTGAATTCGTCGGACACCGCGGGATTGAAGGACCGGTCCGGGAACAGCTGCTTGATCTTCTCGATCCCAGTCTCGATCAGGGCGATGCTGGTGCTCTCGAGCGGCTCCAGAAAGCCCGAGGCCAGGCTCAGGGCAATACAGTTGCGGTTCCACGCCTTCCGTCGGCGGCCCGGTGTGAACCGGATCTGCCGCGGCGCGTGCAACAGAGGATCCGGCACTGAGGCCTGCAGTTCCCGCAGAGCTTCATCGTCGCTGATGTGGCGGCTGGAATAGACATAGCCGTTGCCATAGCGGTGCTGCAGCGGGATCCGCCAGCGCCAGCCGGCCGTCTGGGCAGTGACATCGGTATAGGGCGGCGGCGCGCCGTGACCTTCGCTCTGCACCGCATAGGCGCGGTCGCACAGCAGCCATTGGCCCCAGTCCTCGTAACCCGTCTGGAGCGCCTCCTCGATCAGCAGGCCCCGGAAGCCCGAGCAATCGATGAAGAGGTCGCCCTCGACCGACGCGCCGCTGTCGAGTGTGACCGACGCGATGAAACCGTCTTCCGGGCGCAGATTGACCTTTGTGATCCGGGCGTCGATCCGCTGCACGCCGGCCGCCTCGGCGACCTGCCGCATCAGGCCCGCGAACAGCCCGGCATCGAAGTGCAGGGCCCAGTCGAACACCGACAGGCTGGAGGGCGGATTGCGCGAGGGCTGGGTGAACTTGCCACCCTTGGCCAGAGCGGCACCCAGCGAGTATTCGCCGATCTCGGCCGTCTCGCCTTCAGCCCTCAGCCGAAGCCAGTAGTTGTGAAAGGGTACGCCGCGCAGGTCCTGACCAAACAGGCCGAACGGATGGATGAAGGACGAGCCGGGCTTCAGCCAGTCCTTGAAGCGGATGCCCAGCTTGCAGGTGGCACCGGTGGCCCGCATCACGTCGAGATCGCTCAGACCCAGGGTCTGATAGAAGCTGCGGATCGTCGGGATGGTGGCCTCACCGACTCCGATTGTGCCGATCTCCGAGCTCTCGATCAGGGTGATCTTCAGGGGCGAGCCCTGGAAATGACGTTGCAGACTGGCCGCCGCCATCCAGCCGGCCGTGCCGCCGCCCACGATCACGACGCTGCGGATTCGGTTGTCCGTCACGGGCTGCTCCAAGGTCGCCCTCGCAATTCGCCTTCAGAAAGATCCGGCGGCCGCCGAAGCTATCGCCTCACGTCTGAACCGGACAGGTCCGGGTGCAAAAAAGAGCCGCCGTGACGAGGGGGTCACGGCGGCCGCAGGAGGTGAGCCTAGATGTTACCAGCGAGCCCGCAGGCCGACCGTGTAACGCGGTTCAAATTCGTTCTGGCTGATGTACTGGGTCTTACCAGCCGCAAACTTGGCGTAGTAATCCTCAATCTCGCCGGTAACGTTCGAACCGTTGAAGTAAACGGTCACGTTGTCGCGAACATTGTAGCTGACGTTCACATCAACATAGCCCGTGCTATCCTGATAGATCGGGATGTTGTTGCTCATCACGCTGGACAGACGATCGGTGCGATAGTTGTAGGCGACACGCGCCTGCAGCTTCTCGTCCTGGTACCACCCCACCAGGTTGAACTGGTGCTTGGAGTTGTCGACGAAGGACAGCTTCTTGCCGTCCAAGCCGACCCGCGACTCCTTGCTGGGCGAGTTGGTGTAGTTGGTGTCGACGCCGAAGTTCGACAGGAAGCCGGCATCCGGCAGGATGTCGCTCATGGCGAGCTTGGCACCCACTTCCAGTCCCTTGACCTCGCCGCCGTCGCCCTGGATGGGCAGGGAGACGCTGACGGTGCGACGGATCACGCCGTCCTGGTCGGGGAAGCGGCCGGTCGTCGTTCCGCCGGTCACGAAGCTGTCGATCTTCAGCTTGAAGGCCGAGATGTTCAGCATCGAGGCGCGGCCGAAATAGTACTCGACGGCACCGTCGAAGTTCTGCGAGCGCCAGGGATCCAGGTTCGGGTTACCCGAAGCGCTGGCACCGGTCACGCAGCGGACGTTCGGCAGGGCCGCGCCGCAGTCGGAGGTGAAGATCGACAGACCGCCGCCATAGTTGCCCAGATCCAGCGGCTGCATGGTCTTGCTATAGGCCGCGCGGAACTTGAAGTGCTCACCCAGGTCGTAGACCAGGTTCACCGACGGCAGCCAGTCGGTGTACTTGCGCTTGGTGACGGCATCGCCAGCGTCGGCGTTTGTGTCACCATAGTTGCGGGTGTCACCGGTGAGGTTCTGCTTCACCGTCAGTTCGGTCTCGATGACCCGCAGGCCGAAATTGCCCGACAGACCGCCCAGCTCGAAGTTGGCAGCGCCGAAGGCGCTCTGTTCGCGCAGGCTGACATCATAGGTCTGGCCGGGGATCGGCACGCGGATCGCACCGCCGAAGACCTTCTTGTGGAAGGCTTCCGCATCATCGAAGTCGCGCGGATCGATGGCCCAGAAGCCGGGAATGCCGCTGGTCACGCCACCCAGGTCATCGACCCAGACGGTGTTGTTGTAGGTGTCGAGACGGGTCGGGGCATTGACGGTGTAGCCCTGGAACACCTGCAGACCGGTGACCGGGTCACGCACGAACTCGCCCGCCTGGCACTGGTTCTGGCTCATGACGACGTCGATGGCCTTCCACTGGGCCTCGCAACCGCCCGCCGGAACCGGCGTGCCGTTGGCCTGAACCGAGCCCGGCGAACCACCATAGAAGCCCGAGAACAGGTGGAACTGCTCGACATCGACCGAACGCTCGCTCTGACGAACGCCGGCATCGATCTTGGTGATGAAGCCCAGGAACTTGTCGTCGAACGCATAGTGACCGTCGGCGCGGAACACGTTCATGTCCGACTCGACCTCATTGTTGCCCTCCGACGAGAAGGCGCCGATCGCATAGCTGTCCTTGTTGGCCATGTAATCTTTGAGGGTCTTGCCGGCGCCCAGACCTCCTGCGAGCGGCTTGTCGAAGCCCGACCAGACCGGATGATCACCGCCGATATTGTAGTGCAGCTGCGGGTTGGCTCCGTAACCCTGCGGGTTCGGATCCAGGTAGCAACCGCCGGCGCTGCCGACGACGGCATTGGTGCGGCGGGCGACCGGGAACTTGTCGCAGATGGCCTTCGGATAGAAGGTGCCACGCGTCCGGTCATTGGCATCGCGGAACAGGTTGAAACGGCCTGGCGCATAGCGCCAGTTGCTCAGGTCGCCCTGGGCCTGGCCGTTCATGCTCAGACGTTCACCGTCAGCGCGGATGGCGCGGGTCTCGAAGGTGAACGGACCGCCGTTGTCGTAGTTCAGTTCCAGATTGTAGTTCTTGGTCTTGGACTTGGTGGTGCGGTTGACGGTGAAGGAATTTATCCACCACGCATCGATGTCGTACTCGTCGACCGCCAGCCAGTTGCCGATGCCGACCGACGTCGAGGCCGTGGGCTTGGTCCAGGCCCCGAAAGCACCGCCGTCCCAACGGTTGGAGATGTTGATGCCGACGGCGCGGTTGTATTCCTCCAGTTCGGCGTAGAAGCCTTCAGCGATCAGGCTGAAGCCTTCGCCGAGATCGGCTTCGAAGGCGACATTGACGCCCAGGCGATCACGCTCGACGACGCGGTTGAAGCTCTCGAAGCCGTGGGGCGAGATGTAGCTGTTGGGGAAACTGCCACCCCAGTCATTGTTGCCCGACAGGCCGACGGTGCCCGAATAGTTGTTGCCCAGGTTCGACTTGCTCTTGGCGGCCGAGACCATCAGGCCGACGCGGTCATTGCGCCAGTTCAGGACGCCATTGGCCAGGTAGTCGTTTTCAGAGGTGCGATCGCCCTGCTGGCCTTCGAGGCCACCAGCGAAGGTGAAGCCCTTCGGCAGCTGGAACGGACGGCGGGTCTTGAGGTCAATGGTGCCCGAGATGCCCGAGAGGGCGTTCTTCGGATCCGTCGACTTGAAGACCAGCACCTGGTTCATCAGCTGGGACGGCACATCCAGCAGGTTCGGCTGGGCCGAGCCCATATTGCCGGCGCTGAGATACTGTTCGCCGTTCAGCAGGGTGATGACCTGGGCCAGACCGCGGATGTTAACCGTGGTGCCCTCGCCGGCATTGCGCTGGACCTGGATGCCCGAGATGCGCTGCAGCGAGTCGGCGATGGTGACGTCGGGCAGCTTGCCGATGTCTTCCGCCGAGATGGCGTCGACGATCGAGGCCTGCTGACGCTTGACGTCGACCGACTTGATCTGGGACCCGCGAACGCCGGTGACGATCACTTCCTCGACCTGCGTGGCATCCTGGGCGAATGCGCCGGTGGTCAGAGCCACCTGCGAGGCGCCGGCCAGCAAGGCCACCGCCAGGCCGCGCGTCAGCACGGCTTTCCTACGTTGATTAGTCAAATTCCTCGCTCCCCAACTAACGTTTTTATGGTCGTTCGCCCCGTTTCCAGGCCCGCCGTCTTTGCGACGGGCTCCGGAACCGATTGAGCGGCTTCAAGGCCCGGCGAACCGTTGTCCGCATTGTCCGTCGTGACGGCGACCCCCAGCGCCCGGGCTGACGATTCCGGCCCCTCGCCGTCATCGGTTGACGTCAACCATCATCAAATGTCCCACCCAAGTCAACAAGAATGTCAACGTTGTCATTTTGGCCCAGCAGGCCTGCCAGCGTACGCCAAGGGGGCCGCGATCCGCCCCATTCCTATCAGGGCAAGGCCGTAAAATGACCATTCAGCCCGGTAAATCCGCCAAAAATGGCGCTATGGGCCCACTTCGGACCAATTTCAGACCCCAACCAAGGCTACATGATAACGCTCCCATAGCTCGCCCGGCACGAGATTATCCCCCGAACCCCAGAGGCTGACAGCGCTTGCATGCGGGGCGGAGGTCGAATTTTTTGTCCCAAAAATGTCTTGATAAATGACCCAATTTGACCTGATCTTGTCCAAAGACATGACAGGATAGACATCGTCGGCTATGGCTGATGACAGGCGTCTCCTTGCCGCCACGGCCCCGGCTGTGGTGGAGTCCGGCAAGAGGCGCGAAACCGGGTGAAGAAACGAAATGGCGACGATCCACGATGTGGCCGAACGGGCGGATGTCTCGCCCAAGACGGTCTCTCGCGTGCTCAACGAGCATGAAAGCGTCAGCGCCAAGACGCGGGACAAGGTCCGTGCCGCCATGCAGGAGCTGGGCTATCAGCCCAGCGCGGTAGCCCGCAGCCTGCGATCCCAGACCTCGTCCTCAGTTGGGGTCCTGATGGGCGACCCCAGCGGCGGCTACCATACCCGGATGCACCACGCCCTGTTGCTCGCCTGTGTCGAGACGGGTCGCCATCTGACCGTCGATCTGTTCGATGGGCCCGTCGCCGGATGGCAGGATCGCATCCGCGCCTTCGTTGCCGATGGTGGCGTCCGCGAGATGATCCTGCTTCCGCCGGAATGCGACTTTGGTCCCCTGAAGGAACTGATGCGCGAGCTGGAGGTGCGTTGCGTGCTCATCTCGCCGACCAGTCCAGACCCGCATTTTCCCGCCATTGCGATGGATGACCGGGCCGCCGCCCGCGAGGTCGTCGAGCACCTGTTCAGCCTGGGCCATACCCGGATCGGCCACATCTCCGGCCACCCGGACCACGCGGCCAGCACGCACCGACGCAATGGCTTTTTCGAAGCCTATGCCGCGCGAGGGCTGCCCCGTCCCGCAGCGGAGCTGATTGCCGACGGCGAGTTCACCTTCAAGACCGGCGTCGACGCCGCCAAGGCCCTGCTCGATATCGACGAGCCGCCGACGGCGATCTTCGCCGCCAATGACGACATGGCCGCGGCAACCTGCATGGAGGCCCAGCGTCGCGGCCTTCGCATCCCTGACGACATCTCTGTGGTCGGCTTCGACGATGCTCCGATTGCCGGGGTGATCTGGCCGACCCTGACCACGATCCGCCAACCCTTCGAGCAGATGGCGCTGCGCGCGCTCCAGACGTTCAGCGCCTGGAACGCCAATGAGGTGGCCGGCAAGGCCGCCGTGCCGTTCCTGGCCCAGTACAGCCTCGTGGCCCGTGAATCGACCGGCCCGGCCCGTACCGGCGGCCCGCCGAAACGAAAGACCTGAACCCTTCGCCGCCGAGCCGATAGCGGCCTGCGGCCCATACAACGATAACGGAGGAAACATGAACCGGCAGACATTCCAGGGCCTGGCCCTGGCGCTGATGATCGGCGCGTCGGCAACGGCGTTGAACGCCCAGGCCCAGTCGTCCAAGCCGGCCGCTGCGGTCCTCGAACAGCCCTGGCTGAACCCCAAGCTGGACCCCGACAGTCGTGCCGACCTGGTGGTCAAGGCCATGACCCAGGATGAGAAACTGACCCTCGTGTTCGGCTATTTCGGGGCCGACATGAAGCCGAAATACACCCGCATCGAGGGCTCGCTTCCCGGTTCGGCGGGCTATGTGAAGGGCATTCCGAGACTCGGCATTCCCGAGCAGTTCGAAACCGATGCCGGTATCGGCGTCGCGACCCAGGGCAGCGCCAAGGAGTTTCGCGAGCGCACCGCCCTGCCCTCTGGCATGGCCACCACCGCCACCTGGAATCCGGACCTGGCCTTCAAGGGCGGTGCCATGATCGGCTCCGAGGCCCGTGACTCCGGCTTCAACGTCATGCTGGCGGGCGGCGTCAATCTGGTTCGCGAGCCGCGCAATGGTCGCAACTTCGAATATGGCGGCGAGGATCCCCTGCTGGCCGGCACGATGGTCGGGGCCCAGATCAAGGGCATCCAGTCCAATCACATCGTGTCGACGATCAAGCACTATGCCCTTAACAATCAGGAGACCGGCCGGTTCGTGGCCAGCGCCAATATCGGCGACGCCGAGGCCCGCACTTCCGACCTGCTGGCCTTCCAGTTCGCCATCGAGCAGTCCGATCCGCACGCGGTGATGTGCGCCTATAACCGGGTCAACAGCGTCTATGCCTGCGAAAGCGACTGGCTTCTCAATACCGTCCTGAAGAAGGACTGGGGCTACAAGGGCTATGTCATGTCCGACTGGGGCGCGGTCCATTCCGGGGCCAAGGCCGTCAATGCCGGCCTTGACCAGCAGTCGGCCGGGGACGCTTTCGACAAGCAGAACTTCCTGGGCTCGGTCCTGAAGGCCGACCTGGCCAGCGGTGCCGTCAGCGGCGCGCGTCTCGACGACATGGCTCGCCGTATCACCCGCGCCCTGTTCGCCAGCGGCGCGGTCGACCACCCGGTCAAGATCGCCCCGATCGACCTGGCGGCCAACGGCAAGGTCAGCCAGGCCGATGCCGAGGAAGGCATGGTCCTGCTGAAGAACGAAGGTAGCCTTCTGCCTCTGGCCAAGACCGCGAAGACCATCGCGGTGATCGGTGCTCATGCCGATGTCGGGGTGCTGTCAGGCGGTGGCTCGTCGCAGGTCTATCCGGCCGGTGGCCGCGCCGTTCAGGGCCTGCTGCCCGCGACCTGGCCGGGCCCGGTGATCTACTATCCCTCCTCGCCCCTGAAGGCGCTGCAGGCGCGCTTCCCGAACGCCAAGATCAGCTTCAGCGACGGCAAGGATCCGGCTGCCGCCGCCAAGCTGGCCGCCGCCAGCGATCTGGCCATCGTCTTCGCCGATCAGTGGACCACCGAGTCCGAGGATGTCTGGACCCTGAACCTGCCCAAGGACCAGGACGCCACCATCGCTGCCGTCGCCGGGGCCAACAAGCAGACCGTCGTTGTGCTGGAAACCGGCGGCCCCGTGGTCATGCCCTGGCTGAAGGACGTCGGAGCCGTTCTGCAGGCCTGGTATCCGGGCACCAATGGCGGCGAAGCGATCGCCCGCGTCCTGACCGGCGAGGTCGACGCCTCGGGACGCCTGCCGGTGACCTTCCCCAAGGACGTCAGCCAGCTTCCCCGCCCCAAGCTGGACGGTGACCCCAAGACGCCCGCGGCCCTGTTCGACATCGACTACAGCATCGAAGGCGCAGCGGTCGGCTACAAGTGGTTCGACCTGAAGAAGCACGAACCGCTTTTCCCGTTCGGCTATGGCCTGTCCTACACCCGGTTCGCCTATTCCAATCTCAAGGCTTCAAACGCCGACGGCGTGCTGACGGTCAGCTTCGACGTCAAGAACACCGGGGCCCGCGCCGGCAAGGATGTGCCGCAGGTCTATCTCGCTCCCAAGGCCGGCGGCTGGGAGGCCCCACAGCGTCTGGGCGGCTTCAAGAAGGTCGAGCTTGCACCCGGTGCCAGCACCTCGGTGACCCTGACCGTCGATCCGCGCTTGCTGGCGACCTGGGACGGCAAGGCCCATGGCTGGTCGATCGCCGGCGGTGACTATGCGGTGACGGTCGGTGCGTCCTCGCGCGCGCCTGCCCTGACCTCGACGGTTGCTCTTCCGGCTCGGGCCCTGCCGGTTTCGTCCGCCGCGAAATAGGCCCTAGGCCCAACGAGAAACGGCGCGGCCGGGGCAACCCGACCGCGCCGTCTTTGTTTCGTGCCACGTTCGGCACCCGGGTACCGAACGGCCTTTGCTCTCTATGGGGAGAATGGAATCGGGGCGCGCCAGCGCCCTAGATCGGCATCCGCATGATTTCCTGATAGGCCGAGATCACTTGGTCGCGGACAGCCATTACGGTTTCGAGGCTGGCTTCGGCGGAAGAAATGGCCGTGACGACGTCAATCAGTTCGGCCTTGCCGGCAACCTGCTGGGCCACCTTCATTTCGGCGGCCTTGGAGGTCTGGGCGACATCGGTCATGGCCGACTTCAGCAGGTCGCCGAAGTCCATGCCCTTGGCAGCGGTCGTGCCGCCGCCGATCGAGCCGACCGACATGGCCCCTTGCGAGGCATAGGCCTTGGCAGCAGCGAGCGCGGTGATCATCGGTCAGCCCCTATTTGCGCAGCACATCGAGGGTGCGCGACTGCATGGCGCGCGCCGTCTCGATGACGTTGAGATTGGCTTCGTAGGCGCGTTGCGCCTCCTTCATGTCCAGGGCTTCGACCAGCGAATTGACGTTGGGCAACTTGACATAGCCCTTGGCGTCGGCGGCCGGATTGCCGGGATCATATTCGGTCTTGAAGGCGCTCTGGTCCTCATCGACGCGCAGCATCTGGACGCCTTCGGCACCTTCGACCCGGGTCGGCTTGAACACCGGAACCTGGCGACGATAGGGATCGCCGCCGGGGGTGCGGGCGGTGGAGTTGGCGTTGGCAATGTTTTCGGCAATGACCCGCATGCGACCCTGCTGGGCACGCAGGGCCGAGGTGGCCACGGCCATGGTCGACAGCGAATTGGACTTGATCTCAGGCATCTGATCCGTCCTCAGCCGTTAACCTTGCGTGCGGCCATCCGCAGCATGGTCATGGACTTCTGGTAAAAGCCGACCGCGGCGTCATAGTTCATGCGCGCGTCGGACATCTTGAGCATCTGGTCCTCGAGGCTCACGGCATTGCCATCGAGCGTGGTGACCGAGTCGGCACCGGCCGTGGCCCGCCAGGCGCTCGGCGCATGGGAAGCGACCATGTGCGAGGCCGAGGTCGCCATCATCGAGACTCCGCCCGCCGGAACGACCTTGCCGCCACGATAGGGCTGGCCGCCGGCACTCTGGTTCATCAGCGAGGCCTGAAAGCTGTAAGGCTTCAGGTCGCGCGGCTGATAGCCGGGCGTGCTGGCATTGGCCACGTTCTGGGCAATGACCTTCTGCCGCTCGGACAGATAGCCGAGCCGGCTCTTGAGCATGCCGAAAAGAGGAATGTCATCGGGTCCCATGCGATCATGGTGAAGAAACAGGGTTAATCGGCCATTAAGGAGCCGCGGGCTAACCACTGGTGGCGGGGCATTTGCCCTGCGCCATCTTGTCTCGCAGCGTTGGTCGATCCAGGCGCCATGAACATCGTCGAATTCATCCGCGCTATCGCCGCTCTGGCCGTAACCCTGGGCCTGATCGGCTTGGCGGCCTATGCCCTGCGCCGGTTCGGTCCGGACGCCCTGACACGACTGGTCAGCGCCCACCAGGTCCGCCGCATGCGCGTGGTCGAGAGCCTCGTCCTGGACCCGACACGCCGCCTGGTGATCTTCAGCCTCGACGGCGAAGAACGCCTGATGCTGCTGGGTGAAGGCAAGCTTCTGGATTGGGGCCCACGCCCTGTGCCTGTACCGCCCGCCCCCGCCGCGCCGACCCCGGAGCCTGTCGCCTGATGCGCAGCCTGATCAAAGCCATCACAGGGGCACAGCCGCAGGACCTGCGGCGAGCCGCCCTGATTTCCGTGCTGGCAGCCTTTGCCACGGCCGTGATGCCGGCCGCCGCCCTCGCCCAGTCTGCGATCAATGTGAACCTGGGCACCGGGGCCGGCCTGTCCGAACGTGTCGTCCAGATGGTCGGCCTGCTGACGGTGCTGTCCCTGGCACCGTCGATCGTGATCATGACCACCTCGTTCGTCCGTATCGTTGTGGTGCTGGGCCTGCTGCGCACTGCCATCGGCGTACAGCAGAGCCCGCCCAATCCGGTGATCATCAGCCTGGCCCTGTTCCTTACGGCCATCGTCATGGGACCGACCTTCGAGCGGTCATACGATCTGGGCGTCAAGCCCCTGCTGGACAAGCAGATGGAGCTGCCCGAGGCCTTCGAGGCCGCTTCCGGGCCGGTCAAGACGTTCATGCTCCGACAGGTCGATCGCGAGGACCTGGCCCTGTTCGTGCGCCTGTCGAAGATCCCCACACCCAAGACCGCCGCGGATACCCCGCTCAAGGTCGTGACCCCGGCCTTCATGATCTCGGAACTGAAGAAGGCCTTCACGATCGGCTTCCTGCTGTTCATCCCGTTCCTGGTCATCGATCTGGTCGTGGCCAGTGTGCTGATGAGCATGGGTATGATGATGCTCCCACCGGCAACGATCAGCCTGCCGTTCAAGCTGATCTTCTTCGTTCTGGTCGATGGCTGGCGACTCGTTGCAGGCAGTCTTGTCGAGAGTTTCCAGCGTGGCGCTGGCGGTTAGGGACTGAGTTATGAGCGTATTTGTCCTGGGCTCCATCAATCTGGACGCCGTGGCACGGGTCGATGATCTGCCGCGCCCGGGCGAGACGGTGGCCGGCCTCTCGCTGGAACTGTTTCCCGGCGGCAAGGGGGCCAATCAGGCCGTCGCCGCGGCGCGCATGGGTGCCCCGACCCGGCTGATGGGCGCGGTCGGCAAGGAGGACAGCGGTCCAAACCTCAAGGCTACCCTGGCGGGATATGGGGTGCAGGTCAGTGATGTCTTCGAGCTGAAAGGCACCCCGACCGGCCAGGCCCATGTCTGGGTCGGGTCCGGCGGCGAGAACATGATCGTTGTCACCAGCGGTGCCAATGCCGCCGTTACACCGCAACATGTCGCCGCAACGGCCCTGGAAGGTCAGCGCGTCCTGCTCAGCCAGCTGGAATCGCCTGCCCAGGCCATTGAGGCCCTGTTCCGGGCCGGAGCCGCCAAGGGGGCCCTCCGCATCCTCAATGCCGCACCCGCCCTGCCACAGGGCGCCGCCCTGTTCCCCCTGACCGACATCCTGATCCTCAACCAGACCGAACTGGCGACCTATGCCAAGCTCGACGCTGAGCCGGCCAAGCTGGAAGAGGTGTCACGGGCTTCCCGCAAGCTGATGAGCCGTCCCGACCAGATCGTGATTGTCACCCTCGGCGCAGCAGGCGTGGCCTGCATCCGTCGCGACGAGGCCTTCCTGATCGAAGGTCGCAAGGTCAAGGCCATAGACACCACCGGAGCCGGCGACTGCTTCTGCGGGGCCCTGGCTTCGGCCCTGGCGATCAGCATGGATCTGCGCGAGGCGGTCGAACTGGCCAATGCCGCCGCCGCCCTGTCGGTTCAGAAATCGGGTGCGGCCCCGTCGATGCCCAGCAAGCGCGAAGTCGAGGCGTTTCTGGAGGGGTGAAGGCCTACTGCCCGCGCCCCGGGAACACAGGGGAAAGCGTCGCGATCCGGCTCAGGCCGCGCGGATTCCGCTGAACCCGTGATCCGACGCCGAGCCGATCACCGCGTCGTAGCCCAGGATCATGTCGACGTCCTTGCCGTTGCTGGCCAGGGGCAGACGCAGCCACAGGATCGACATGTGCGGAGCTCCGCGCCAGGCCATGCTGTGGACGCCCACGCCCGGGCGGCGACCGTCGACGACCTTGTCCAGCTCCTTGCGCCAGTAGTCGGTGGCCGCAGCATTATAGACGTCAGACAAACCCTTGCCGGTGATCTCGCGACCATAGACGCCATAGAGGCCGGTGCCGGCCAGACGCAGGCGATAGTCCCGCGGCTCATTGAGCACGTCGATAAGGCTGACTGTCGGCAGCATGCGCTTGATGCCGAGCGGATTCAGGTCCGCACGCGCCGGGAGGGCTGCCCCCCGTCGGAGTGACGCCCAATAGGCGAACATCTCCTGGTGAGCGCGGGCCGCGGAGGCCGATGCGCTCAACTGCGCGTTCATCTTCAGATTCCTTAACAAGCCGTTGGAATCACGACGATTCACTATCGCTTAAGGAACGAATCGCGGGCAAGTGAAAACAGCATCGCCAGCCAATATTTCGGTGAAGTGTCAACCTGCAAGCGAACCGCCCGCCCTCTGGCTCAGAGGGCGGGCGGCGAAAACGTCAGGTTGCCAGGCCGGCAAGCGCTTGATCCGACTCGGCTATTTCGCGCCACGCGGCGGCTTGCGGCCGCCTTGGCCCAGACCCATCGACTTGGCGAGTTCCGAACGCGCCTTGGCGTAGTTGGGCGCGACCATGGGGTAGTCCTTGGGGAGGTTCCACTTGGCCCGGTACTCTTCAGGGCTCATGTCGTACTTGGTGCGCAGGTGACGCTTGAGTGACTTGAACTTGCGACCGTCCTCCAGACAGACGAGATGATCCGGCGCAATCGAGCGCTTGACGGGAACGGCGGGCTCGCGTGAGGCCATCGGTTCGGCCTCGGCCGGGGTGCCGATCGCCGACAGGGCGACATGAACCTGACGGATCAAGGCCGGAACATCGTTCGCGGCCACGGTGTTGTTGCCGACATAAGCCGAGACAATGCCGGCCGTCATGTCGAGGAGGTCCGATTGGTCGTCCATTTTGCCTAGCCCGTCGCGATTTGTTTGTTCTTTGCTGATTCCTGGAACCAGACATCGCGTGGATATAGATTATAGCCTCTTGCGGCAATAACCCGGCCCCAAGAATACAGATTGAAACATCCGTTCAAACCGAACTGCGGGACTGATCTCCTCAAGTCCCGGCAAACTCTGGACGAATGCGTTCAGCGATATTTGATTTAGCGCCCGAAATCGCGCGACAGGGCCAGCATAGCGGCACGCTGTGGCACCGAATATTCGTCCACGGCCGCCTCGTCGCCTTCGCGGATGGCCTTGAGCAGGGCTGGCGTCATGGCGGAGGACAGCGACCAGTTCCAGTAGCGCAGCACCGTCTGGGCGCGATCCACGGCAATCATGTCAAAGACTGCCATGACCCGCTCAAGCGCCGGGACCATGGCACCGGTCGAGTCGGTTTCGGGCCGGCGCAGGCCACGCCACAGGGCCCGCACGGCGGCGCGCGGCAGACCGGTCGCCTTGCACAGGATCGCCAGGGGCTCTCCGCCCGGATCGGTGAAGATCTTGGCCCCGGTCATGGGCTTCAGACCCGACAGGTAGGAGATTTCCTCGGCCACGTCACGGGTCAGGCCCGTCTGGGCGGCGGCCACTGCATCGTCGAGGCTGTCAAACGGGCTCTTGGCGATGGCGGCGCGATTGCGCTGTCGGCGCTCGATGAACTGCAGCGCCTTGCGCGACATCGGGTCCTGCCACCCCTCTTCCGAGGCGATGGCGAACAGGTCGCCGACAGCGTCCTGCAGGATCTCCCGTGACACCGCGAAACGCTGCAGGATCAGCTTGCGCGCATCGGCATCCGCCCACCAGAACATCACATAGGCGTGGCTGGGGCGCAGCTCGGGCCGGCGAAGCAGCAGCGGCAACAGGCGAGGATTGTCGCGCGACATGGCCACGACCGTCTCGACAGTCTGATGGCCCAGCCGCCCCAGCTCATTGCGCAGGAGCACTTCGACCACCGAGGCCTCACCAGACTCGACCAGGGCATCGGAAACCATTTCCGCAACGCCACGGCGCTGGGCGATCATGCGCCGGTGCTCGAGCGTGGCGTGACGCACACAATCGATCAGATCGGCGTCACCCAGGGTCGGGGAATTCTCGAGCAGCGCCCGTGCCACAGAGATCTCATCGCGCAGCAACAGCCGGACCAGGGTTCCGGGCATTTCAACGAGGGTAGCCAGACGGCGGGCGACCTTTTCGCGCTCCTCCACCACCGCATCGCGCAGCATCTCGACCAGAAGGTCGGCGGTCATCGCGCGTTCAAAGGCGTTGACCCGACTGGCCGGCAGACAAACCACATCAGCGAGGCGCTTGAGCAGAGCCGCACGCGACCTGGCCCGAGGCTTGGGGGCCTCGGCGGGTTGGTAAGGGGCAGTTGGCGCAGGTTCGCTCATGGTCATCCTGACGGTCGATCCGCCGTCAACCTGAACTGATCAGATCGTCCTTAACGTCCGATGAGCGGAACGGTTCGACGTACGCGGCACAATGACGCCCAACCGTTCCCGCGTGCCGTCAGCTAAAGGGGTGCGAGCCCCAGGCCGGCCAGATGTCCGGCAGGTCGGTCGAGACCTTGTCCGGATACACCGGCGACCGCTTCTCCAGAAACGACGTGACGCCCTCCTTGGCATCAGCAGCGGCCCCACGGGCCTGGATCGCCCGGCTATCGGCCTTGTGAGCTTCCATCGGGTGGTCGGCACCGGCCATCCGCCACAACAGCTGACGCGTCAGGGCCACCGAGACCGGCGCGCTGTTGTCGGCGATCTCGCGCGCCAGGGCCCGGGCGGCGGGCAGCAGGTCCTCAGGCGCGTGCAGCGAGCGGACCAGACCGCGATCGAGCGCTTCCTGGGCCCCGAAGACCCGCCCCGTATAGCACCACTCCAGCGCCGTCTGCATGCCGACCAGGCGCGGCAGGAACCAGGATGAGGCCGCTTCCGGATTGATCCCCCGACGCGCGAACACGAAGCCGAACTTGGCGTCGGTCGAGGCCAGCCGGATGTCCATCGGCAGCTGCATGGTGACGCCCACGCCCACGGCTGCACCGTTTACGGCGGCAATGATCGGCTTGAGGCTGTCATACATGCGCAGGGTGCAGCGTCCGCCACCGTCGCGATAGATGTCGCCGACCTTGCCCTCTTCCCGCTCCAGAGCCTGGGGCGAGGTACGGTCAAAGGTCGCCCCGCCGGCCCCCAGATCCGCCCCGGCGCAGAAGGCCCGGCCTGCCCCGGTGACGATCACCACCTTCACGTCATCGTCGGCGTCGGTGACGTCGAACACCTCGATCAGGTCCTTCATCATCCGGGCGGTGAAGGCGTTCATCCGCTCGGGCCGGTTCAGGGTGATCGTCGCGATCCCGTCCTCGACGTCGTAGAGTAGGGTCTCGAAGGTGGGTTGCGACATGGGGGCTCCTCCTGATTTTCAGGCAGTCAAACATGCGTATGAATTGAGGGCAATCACCCATCATCCGATCTCCCCGGCGAAGGCCGGGGCCCAGATTCATCCAGAGAGGCTGGGGATGATGCGCCTACGAGCCGGTCAGAAATCTCCGACGCTCGCGGGCTCGGTCTGGGCCCCGGCTTTCGCCGGGGAGATCGGGTCTAGACCCTACCCCCGCTTCACCATCAGCTTGCTGATCGCGTGAACGAAGTTGTTGGGCGCAATCTCCATCTCGCCTGTAGCAACCAGGTCGGGGAAGCGGGCCAGGATCTGGCGATAGGCTTCTTCCAGCTGGATCTGGGCCACGCGCTTGCCGATGCAGGTATGGGGGCCATAGCCGAAGGCGATATGCTTGCCGGCATTGGGCCGACGGACATCCAGCTGGTCGGGCTCAGGGAAGACCTCCGGATCGCGGTTGGCCGCGCCGTAGTACATGATGACCTTCTCGCCCTCACGGATCATCTGACCGTTCAGCTCGACATCGGCCGTGGCCGTCCGGCGCATATAGATCACCGGGCTGACCATGCGGATGAACTCGTCGACCGCGCCGCCCATCAGGCCTGGATTGTCGATCAGCAGCTGCTTCTGGTCGGGAAACTCGGTCAGCAGCTTCATCGCGCCCGAGAGGGTGTTGCGCGTGGTGTCATTGCCGGCGAAGACGATCAGCAGCCACGACCCGTCCAGATACTCGTCGGCCAACAGGGCTCCGTCGACCTGGGCCCGGGCGATGGCGCTCATCAGGTCGTTCTTGGGATCCTCGCGACGCTTGAGCAGCATCATCCGGCCATAGTCGAACATCTCCTCGACGTTGTTGTTGAAGTCCATGACGAACTGCATGAGCTCAAGCGTCGGGGTGATCGGCGCGGCGGCCTGTTGCACGGCCAGGTCCTGGGCGCGCTCCAGATAGTGCATCCACTTCAGAAAGCGCGGACGGTCCTCCGGCGGAACGCCGAGGATTTCGCACAGGGTGAACAGCGGCAGCACGCTCGAGAAATGCTCGACCATGTCGATGGTCTGCCCGTCCGCCAGCAGGGGCTCCATGGCGTCGAGCAGGCGCGTGACCTCGCCCTTCACGGCCTCGGTGATGCCGCGCAGATAGGACGGGGTGAAATAGGGCATGTGCTCGCGACGCAGCTGCAGGTGATGCGGCGCGTCGAGATTGATCATCGTATCCATGGACGCCCGGAACAGGAGGGCGTGGCGCTTCTCGGGCGGGCCCATCGACATCAGGATGCCGCCCCGCTGCGAGGAATAGGTGGTCGGGTCGCCATTGACGGACATGACGTCCTCATGCCGCGTCACGGCCCAGAAGCCCGGGCCACCATAGGGCTCGGCATGCCACATCACCGGCGCCTCGGCCCGCAGACGGGCATAGTCGGCGAAGGGCTGACCCTTGGTGAAGCGGAAGATGTCGGCGAGATCGACATCTGGCAGGGTCGGATAGGTCGTTCCCGCTCCGGGGCCGGCCTTGCCGTCCACCACTGTCTGGCTGATCAGATCCACGCTTCAATCTCCCGGGAACATCGTTCTGTGGATACAAGATAGTGGTGAATGGCCCCGGGCCAACGGCGCCGCGACGGCAACTGACGCAAGGTGAGGCTTTGCGTTCTGGCCAGACCTGCGCATTGTGAGTTAACGCCGATCACGCGGGTACAGGCGGGCGGCCCCGAGCTCTTGCAAAAGCAGGCGCTCGAAACACAAAAAATGGTGCGCGCTCAAGCGCGCCCTTGGGAGGAAACGATGAGCGCGATCATCGAGGCGGACTATATCGTCGTGGGTGCCGGTTCGGCCGGATGCGTGCTGGCTGCAAGGCTGTCAGAGAACGGGCGCTTCAAGGTGCTGCTGCTGGAAGCCGGCGGCGACGACCGGCCGACCAGGAATCTCTCCCAGTTCGCCTCCAACCTGATGATTCATATTCCGGTCGGCTATGCCCAGACCCTGAAGGATCCGAAGGTCAACTGGCTCTACACGACCGAGCCCGACCCCAGCACCGGTGGTCGCTCGCATGTCTGGCCGCGCGGCAAGGTTCTGGGGGGCTCCTCCTCGATCAATGCCATGCTCTATGTCCGCGGACAGCAGGCCGACTATGACGGCTGGCGGCAACTCGGCTGCGAAGGCTGGGCCTGGGACGATGTCCTGCCCTGGTTCCGCAAGGCCGAGAACCAGGAGCGCGGCGGCTGCGAGCTTCACGCCACGGGCGGCCCCCTGAATGTCGCCGACATGCGCGATGGCAACGTGATCTCCGATGCCCTGATCGAAGCCTGCGACCAGGCCGGGATCCCGCGCTATGCCGACCTCAACGGCAAGGATCAGGAAGGGGCCACCTGGTATCAGGTGACCCAGAAGAACGGCGCGCGCTGTTCGGCCGCCGTGGCCTATCTGCATCCGGCCATGAAGCGTCCCAACCTGCAGGTCGAGACCAATGCCCTGGCCAGCCGGGTGATCTTTGAAGGCAAGCGCGCCGCGGGCGTCGAGTTCGTCCAGAACGGCGTCAAGCGCACGGCCAAGGCCCGCGCCGAGGTGATCCTGGCCGGCGGCGCGATCAACTCGCCCCAGCTTCTGGAGCTTTCGGGCATCGGCAATGGCGAGCTTCTGCGTCAGCGGGGGATCGCGGTCGTCAGTGACCTGCCGGGTGTCGGCGAAAACCTGCAGGATCATTATCTGACGGGCGTACGCTACCGCCTGAAGACCGGCGCGCCGTCGATCAACGCCATGAGCAAGGGCGCCCAACTGGCGGGCCAAGCGCTCAAATATGTGCTGTTCCGCAAGGGCCTGCTGACCCTGTCGGCCGCCCATGTGGCGGCGTTCTGCAAGTCCCGCCCCGATCTGGCTGGGCCGGATATCCAGTTCCACATCCTGCCGGCTACCATGGATCTGGAAAAGCTGTTCAACGAACAGAAGATGGAGCTGGAAGACGCGCCGGGCATGACCATCGCCCCCTGCCAGCTGCGCCCGGAAAGCCGCGGACACATCCATATCAAGTCGGCGGATCCGTCAGAATATCCGGCGATTGTCGCCAACTATCTGGCCGATCCCCTCGACCAGGAGGTCGCGGTTGCCGGTCTGAAATGGGCCCGCAAGATCGGTGAACAGCCGGCCATTGCCAAATATGTCGAGCAGGAGATGAACCCGGGTCCCGGTTTCGAGACCGACGAAATGCTGCTGGAATATGCCCGCGCTTCGGGCTCAACCCTCTACCATCCGGTCGGCACCTGCGCGATGGGCAGCGGCCCAATGGCCGTGGTCGACGCCCAACTGCGGGTTCGCGGCGTGGACGGTCTGCGGGTGGTCGATGCCTCGATCATGCCGCGCCTGATCTCGGGCAACACCAACGCGCCCGCCATCATGATCGGCGAGAAGGGGTCCGCCATGATCCTGCAGGACGCCAAGACTCCGGTCGCGGCCTAGGGAACCGAACGCATGCATCCCTATCTCCACGCCCAGACCCAGCCCGACAAGCCGGCCTACATCATGGCGGGCTCCGCGGAGGTCGTAACCTACGGCCAACTGGACGCCCGCTCGAACCAGGGGGCGCAACTGTTCCGCAGCCTGGGACTGAACGGCGGCGACGTCATTGCCATCCTGATGGAGAACAATGCCCGCTTCTTCGAGATCGCCTGGGCCGCCCAGCGCGCCGGACTCTACTATGTCTGTGTCTCGACCAAGCTGACCGCCGCCGAGACGCAGTACATCCTGCAGGACTGCGGGGCCCAGGTGTTCATCACCTCGACGGCCATGGCCCCGCTGATCGATGAGATTCCCGCCCTGGTTCCGGGACTGACGCTGTTCACGGTCGGCGGCGCCCATGGGGCCTATGCCGACTTCGAGGCGGCCCGCGCCGCCATGCCGGCAACGCCGGTTGCCGACGAAAGCGCCGGTTCGGACATGCTGTATTCGTCCGGCACGACCGGCCGGCCCAAGGGCGTCAAACCTGCCCTGAACGGCGGTCCGATCGATCAGCCCAACGCCTTGCAGATGATGGCCCAGGGCCTGTTCGGCTTCTCCGGTGACAGCATCTACCTGTCCCCGGCCCCGCTCTATCATGCAGCGCCGCTGCGCTGGTGCATGAGCGTCCATAAGCTGGGCGGCACCGTCATCGTGATGGAGAAGTTCGACCCCGAAGCCGCCCTGGCCCTGATCGAAAAGCACAAGGTCAGCTGCGGCCAGTTCGTGCCAACCCACTTCGTGCGGATGCTCAAGCTCCCCGAAGAGGTCCGCGCCAGATACGACGTCTCGTCGATGAAGTCGGCCGTCCACGCCGCTGCGCCGTGCCCGGTCCCGGTCAAGGAACAGATGATCGCCTGGTGGGGCCCGGTCATCTTCGAATACTATGCCGGCACCGAGGGTAACGGCTTCTGCTGGATCAATTCCGAGAACTGGCTGACCCACAAGGGCTCGGTCGGCCAGGCCGTGCTGGGCGAACTGCGCATCTGCGACGAGGACGGCAATCCCGTCCCGCCCCGCACCGAAGGCGCGGTCTATTTCGCCAACGGGCCGGCCGTCGCCTATCACAATGCCCCGGAAAAGACCGCCGAGAGCTATAACCAGCACGGCTGGACGACCCTGGGCGATGTGGGCTGGGCCGACGAGGAGGGCTATCTCTACCTCACCGACCGCAAGAGCTTCATGATCATCTCCGGCGGGGTGAACATCTATCCGCAGGAGATCGAAAACCTGCTGATCACCCACCCCAAGGTGGCCGACGCCGCCGTGGTCGGGGCCCCGTGCGAGGAGATGGGCGAAAAGGTCGTGGCGGTGATCCAGCCCCTGGCCTGGGCTGAGGACCACACGGCGCTCAGCGAAGAACTGATGGCCTTCGCCCGCGCCAATCTCAGCCATGTGAAGTCGCCCCGGCGGATCGACTTCATGCAGGAACTGCCGAGGCATGCCACCGGCAAGCTCTACAAGCGGCTGATCCGGGATGCCTACTGGGCCAAGACCTAGGGTCAGTAGACGCTGACCGTTTTGGCGCGAAAACCTCGTCCTTCGACAGGCTCAGGATGAGGTTTTCGACGGCCCGCCATGGATTTAGCCCTCATCCTGAGCCTGTCGAAGGACGAGGGCGGGACTATAGCTAGCGACTCTAGGGGCGGGCGGCAGAGGCACCGCGGTCGGGGGCCAGCCAGCGCGCACGATCCAGATAGGGGCCATTGTAAACGGGAGCAGCGGGGACCGCCGGTGCGGTGGTCTTGCGGGTCACAGCCGGCTGGGCCGGGGCCTGAGGCGTCTGGATACGTTGCGTCGAGCGGGTCTTGGTGCCGTCGGCGGATTCGTCGAGGCAGTCGGTCGGCTGGATCTGCAGAAGGGTGCTGGCGAAGTCGTAGATGCTGCGCTCGACCAGGGTGCGGGCCGCCAGTTGCATCGGCTCCAGCTCGCTCTTGCCACCTGAAATGTCGATGACATTGCCGTTCAGGAAGTCAAAGACGCCCGGCTTGATCTCACGGCCGATGACCTGCTTCTGATAGGAGGTGATGTCGATGATCTCCTGGGACCGGGAGTCGACCATCCGCATGTCGATGGCGATATTGATCACATAGGTGCTGCCCGTCAGGGAGCCTTTCAGGCCCTCGGCTCCCCGGTCACCGCCGCGCGCGTCCACGCCGGTCGAGCGGATATTGTAGTTCAGTTCCGTCAGCCCCCCGACGATGTAGAAATCCGACCCGGCGATCTGGCCGGCATAGATCGGGCGGTAGTTCTCGGGGTCCGTACCGGCCTTTTCGGGGCTATCCGACAGGGTGTGCTTCTGGGCATAGGCCAGCTCCGTGTCGGAGATGCCGCGATCGGCCCGCTCGACCAACCTCAACCCGGCCTTGCCCAGGGCGCTGAGCGCAAAGAGCGACGCCCCCTGGCTGATCTTGGCACCGGTGGTGAAGTCACGCTTGCCGGTCAGGTCGGAGATGGCCCCGACGGCGACCCGGGGCGAGGCGCGGCCCGTGGCGGCGGCCTGGTTGGCCAGACAGGCCAGGGCTGCCGAATACGGGGTCGGATTGGCCGTGGCAGGGGCGTCGCCAATCGGCTTGGCATAGAGGCCGGTGACCGTGTCGGCGCTGGTCGAGGCGCAGCCGGCCAGCATCAGGCTGGCGACGGTGGCGACCAGACCGGCATGGGGGCGGCCGGCTTTGAGGGACGTGCCGCGGATCATCACCAGGTTCCTTGCTGGGCTTGAGGGGTGCGCTGGGCGGCATAGGCCGGCAGGGTCGGACCGCCGGGCTCAGTGAGCGGATCGAGGCAAAGGTCCTTGGCCTTGCCATCGCGGAAGCCGGCGACCAGTTCGAACACGCCGCGCTCGACCAGGGTGCGAACCGCCGCCTGGATGGGCTCCATGCCGCTGCGGCCATAGGATGCCGCCGCGCCGAGCTTGTCCTCGCCAGCGGTCAGACCGAGGTCCAGGCTGCGGCCGACCAGTTGCTTCTGGTAGGAGACCATGTCGACCACTTCCTGGGAGCGCGAGTTCACGAGCCGAAGGTCGATGGCGATGTTGAGCACATAGGTCTGACCCGAGACACCGGCGCGCACGCCGTTCAGTCCGCGGTCGCCGACCTGGGCATCGGCTCCGGTCGAGCGAATATTGTAGTTCAGCTCGGTGATGCCCCCGACGATGTAGTAGGACGAACCCGCGATCTGGCCGGCCAGGATCCGCCGGTAGTTGTCACCGCTGCTGCCCGCGAGTTCGGGCGTGTCGGAAAGGAGCCGCTGCCGGGCATAGTTCAGTTCAATCTCGGCCACGGAATTGTCGAGACGCTCGACCACCGGGAAGCCGGCCTTGCCGAGGGCGGTGATGGCAAACAGCGACGCACCCTGACTGACCTTGGCTCCCGTCTCGAAATCGGCCTTGCCGGTCATGTCCGAGATCCGTCCGACCGAGATGCGGGGCATCGGTCGGGCCATCGGCTGGCGGGCCAGGCAGATCAGGGCCGGCGTATAGGGTGTCGGATTGCGCGTGGCGGGCGCATCGCCGATCGGCCGGGCATAGTCCCCGCCGGACTCGGCGGCCAGGCTGGCCGGCGAAACGGCGAGGATCGCCGCCGACAGGCCGATGCCCCCCAGGGCTCGAGCGAGCAACATGATGCTGTTTTCCTTGTTAGACCGAAGGTGCCGAACCCGGGCGCTAATGGCCCGAACCGGTGGCCGTCGAGGTCGAACCATTGAGCACGGCGGTGGCCTTGACCGACCCCGAATTGGTCTGGACGCTGTTGAGCACGATGGTGTTGTTCGAGCCCTCGACCGTGACATTGACCAGGTTGCCGATGGCGGTCGCGCTGTTGCCAGCACCGCTTTCAAAGAACGCCGCGCCATAGAAGGCAGAACCGGTATTGGTCGTGGTCAGGCTGCCGCCTGTGCCGGACTGGATGATCCCGTCCTTGATGATCCGGTTGCCCTGGCTGTCACGCGTCGATGGATTGAAGCGCTCGGCCTCCATCGCCCGGCCATTGCCATAGCCGGCTTCGAGACTGCCGAGGCCGACGCTGCCCAGGGTCTGGGCCCCGGCATGGCAGGGCGCGACCAGCAGGGTGATGGCGAGTGATGGCTTGAGCATCTTGAACATGGGTCAGGTCCTGGGGCGGGAATGAAGGATCAGGGGCCAGTGGAAGAGGAAAAGGACGCTCGTGAGGCCTCAACGAGCGTCCCTCGTCGCCTTAGAAGCCCTTGACGGACAGGGTGTTGCCGATTGCAGCGGCCGTCGCCGAGACCGAGTCGCTGACATTGCGGATGGTCGTATTGGCGGTGGCGTTGACGGCGGCATAGTTGACCTGGGTCGAGTTGACCTGGCCCAGATCAGTTTCGATGGTGGCCGTGTTGCTGATCGCGGCAGCGGTCGCATTCACTTCGCCGCTGATGTTGGTCAGGGTGGCGTTGAGGACGGCGGTCGGATCGTAGTTGGCGTATTGAACATTGTTCACAACACCGACCCAGTCAGCCTTGACTGAAGCCGTATTGGCGATGGCCGCCGAGGTCACATCGACAGTCTTGCCAACGCCATTGACAGTTGCGTTCAGTTCTGCCGAAACATCACCAAAGAAGCGCTGCGTATTGTTGATGGCGTTGGCAGTCGTGCCTTCCAGAGTGACGCTGTTGCCGATACCGGCCGAAGTCAGAGCAACCTTGTCCTGAACATCAGAAACAGTCGCATTGAGCTTAGCGCGAATGTTGGAGCTGTTGGTCTGTCCGTTGTTGATCGTTTGAGCTTGGGCAGTACCGGCGACCATCAGGGCGGCGACGGCGAATAGCATAGTGCGGTTCATCTGGTTTCTCCATTTTAGCCGACATTCGGCGAATGGAACTTCGCAAGGCGCATGCCACCTTTTGAATGAAACCCCTTCAATGATCCAATCCGATCAGTTTTCAGATCGGTCGATCAAAGTGTAAATTTCCGCTAACTTCGATATATCAGTAAATTCAGGCCACTCACCTCACCGTCACATTTCAGTAGTTCAAAAACGTCCAAACCTTAACGCGATGTTATAAATTAAGTTATTGTTTATGTTAATGGATGTTTACTTCACCCTGGCAGTAAGCGAGACCTTTCAAGGCGTCGTCCAATCCTGGCCCATACTGACTGTGTCCATTTGACACAGGCGCAGCGGCCGAGATCCCATCACCCGACCCGGCCGTAGGCGCGCCACATGCCTTCGGGGCGACCTTGCCCAAAGGGCCCGGCCATGGGATCAATCAAACAACTGTTTACCTGCAAGACGTTTGGGAGAACGCCATGAAAGAAGTCGCCTATGGGGATGTCGCCGGCCTGGTCGGTCAGGAGATCGGCGTTTCGGACTGGGTTGAGGTCAGCCAGGAGCGGGTCAACCAGTTTGCCGAGGCCACCGGTGACCACCAGTGGATCCATGTCGATGTTGAGCGCGCCACCCGCGAGATCGGCGGCCCGATCGCTCACGGCTATCTGACCCTGTCGCTGATCCCCCTGCTGGGCGCTGGCATCCTGCGAGTGACCGGCGTGACCCGTGGCATCAACTATGGCTGCGACAAGGTCCGCTTCACGGGCATGGTCCGGGTCGGCAAGCGCGTTCGCATGCGCCAGAAGCTTCTCAGTGTCGAAGCCAAGGCCGGCGGACTGCAGATGAAAAACGAATGCACGATCGAGATCGAGGGCGAAGACCGCCCGGCCTGCGTGGCCGAGACGATCTCGATCATCTACGGCACCTGATAGGCTAGCCAGCCGCCACGGACCGCAAAGCGGCGGCCGTGGCGGGATTGGCCGGCAGGAAGGTCTCGATGGTCAATTCCGAGACCGTCACGTCCAGCGCCCCACTGAAGGTCATGGTCGTGGTGAGGAATGAGAGTTCGCCCAAGGGCGTTTGCAGGCGAAGTGGCACGGCGATCATGCCCTCCCCGCCGCGCGGATAGGTTTCCCCGCCCGGATAGGCAGCCAGTTCACGGATCAGGTCCGCCAGACCCGCATCGCCATTGTCTGCCAGCTCACGTCGCAGTCGCGAAAGCGTATGCCCTCGTAACTCTGCCAGATTGGCGATCCGCGGTGCCACACCGTCGGGGTGCAGGCTAAGGCGCAGGACATTCACAGGCGGCTCGAGAAGCCGGGGATCGACACCGGCCATCAGCAGGTTTGCCGAGGCATTACTGGCCAGGATCGTCCAGCGGCGATCAATCACCAGAGCCGGGAAAGGCATGTGAGCGGCCAAGACCGCCTCGACCGCAATCCTGGCCGCATCCAGGCCTGGATCATCCAGAGAGCGCTCGGGAAAGACCGGTGCAAAGCCAGCGGCCAGCAGCAGGGCGTTGCGCTCGCGCAGCGGCACGCCCAGGCCCTCGGCCAGACGCAGCACCATGTCGCGACTGGGCGCAGCCCGGCCGGTCTCCAGAAAGGACAGATGCCGGGTCGAGATCTCAGCCTCACAGGCCAGATCCAGCTGGCTGAGGCGCCGCTTGCGGCGCCAGTCGCGAAGGCGTTCACCAATGGTGAGAACGGTCGTGGTCATGAGGCAAGCTAAGCCGAGCCCGGCCGACGCGCCATTACCTCATGCGTAATGCGCTGGCGCACCACCGCATGACAAAAGGCCCCGGAGTCGCCTCCGGGGCCCTCACGCCGGCTTTATTTCTTGATCGCCGTGCCGACCGCATCCTGGACATGGCCGACCTTGTTCTGGACGTCACCCTTGGCCTTCTGGATCAGCCCCTCGGCTTCGAGGCGCTCATTGCCGGTCATCTTGCCGACGGCTTCCTTGCCGGCGCCGACGCCCTTGTCGATCGCGCCTTCGATGCGGTTGCTGCTCATGGCTAGCTCCTGTGGGGGTGGATGTCCCCACGAGAACGGATGGGCCAGACCGAAGGTTCCGAAAAGACTAGCGCGCCTCACCCAGGGCGATGGCCGAGACCGCCGCCGAGGCGGCCGTCTCGGCCTGGATCTTCGGCCCCACAACGGATGGACCTTCAGTCAGCACCGTCGGCGGTGCCTTGCCCAGCAGGGCGATCGTTTCGCGGATGTATTTGGCGTGGGTGACAATGCCGATCTCGAGCCGCTCACCCGACAGCTCAACCTGCTGGGTCACCAGGCCGGCAATGAACTGGACATCCTGAACCTCCTTCGCGCCCGGGCGACGCCTCGCGCCCTCGGCCATGAAAACCGGGCCGCCGGAATTGCCCGGAAAGACCGAGAAATCCATCAGGAAGGTCGGATAGGCGGTCACGGGAGCCAGGGGATAGGACGCGACACGTCCCGACCTCAGGATTGGAAACCCCGCCGTATTGGCCGACAGCCCCCGTGGAAAGCCCAGGACCATCATCTCGTCGCCCGGCCCCAGGGCAAATTTGTCGAAGGTGTCGTCCTGGGCCAACCAGGCCAGGGGAATGGCGGCCTTGGCGAACGCCGGAGGAACCTGGACCACAAGGGCGGCGACATCGCGACCCGCATGCTTGACCCAGAGCGGATGGTCACCGTCGCGGATTTTCAGGGTCTGGGGATCATAGCGCCAGACCCCGTCCTGAGCCTGAACGCGATAGCCGATCCTGACCGAAACCGCAGGCATGCGGTCCAGAACATGGGCCGCCGTGATCAGAATGGTGCGCGGCCGACCGTCGGCGTCGCTGTCGGTTATAAGAAAGCCGGTCCCGACCGTTCGAGAGCCGTCGGCGAGGGGCTGCTCCAGCTGTACCGTCGCCTGGATCAGCTCGACGGACAGGTCGTACACCATCGGTGCCTCTACTCTTTACTCTACACTGCGCGGCGCGCATCAGCCTGCCTCGCCGGTTCAATTTGACCAGAGCGACCAAGGCCCGCAAGTTGGCGATCTGACGCAGAGGGCGTTTGCGGCCGGGTGGGGAGATCAGCATCATGAATCGACGTCAGATGATGACGAGCGCGGCCGCCGTACTTACGTCGACCCCTGTTTTCAGTCCCGGGATTTCCATGTCCGCACCCAGAACCGCCCGCCCCGCTCCGCCCGTCGCCAAGAAGGAGCCCAAGCGCATTGAACAGCTCGGCCGTGTCCGGACGGACGACTACGCCTGGATGAAGGACGACAACTGGCAGAAGGTCCTGCGCGATCCGTCTCTGATCAAGGCGGACGTCAAGGACCATCTGATGGCCGAGAACGCCTATACCAAGGCCATGCTGGCCTCGACCGAGCCCCTGCAGGCGGCGATGTTCGAGGAGATGAAGGGCCGCATCAAGCAGGACGACGCCTCAGTCCCCGCCCCTGACGGTCCCTGGGAATACTACACCCGCTTCGAGACCGGCGCTCAGCATCCGATCCATGCCCGCAAGCCCAGGGGCGGTGGTGCCGAGCAGGTCCTTCTGGACGAGGAAACCGAGTCCAAGGGCAAGGCCTTCTACCAGGTCGGGGCCGCCAGCCATTCACCCGACCACAGCCTGTACGCCTTCGCGGTGGATGAGCAGGGGTCGGAAGTCTTCCGGATCTACGTCAAGGATCTGGCGACGGGCCAGGTTCTGGACGCCCCCGTCGAAAGCAGCACCGGCGACTTCTGCTTCTCTCCGGATAGCCAGTGGCTGTTCTGGACCTTCCGGGACGATAATGGCCGTCCGGCCCGCATACATCGCCGCCCGGCCCGCGGTGGCACCAAGGACGATGTGCTGGTCTATGACGAGCCGGACGAGGGCTTCTTCATCGGCGTCGGCACGGTCTCGTCCGAGAAGTTCATCCTCATCAGCTGCGGCAACCAGGAAACCAGCGAGAATCTGCTGATCCCGGCCAGCGACCCCACGGCCAAGCCCAGGATCGTCGAACCCCGCCAGGTGGGTCTCCGTTATGAGCTGGACCACTGGAACGATCACTTCGTGATCCGCACCAATGCCGATGGTGCCGTCGACTGGAAGCTGGTGACTGCGCCGGAAGCGACACCGGGCAAGACCCATTGGAAAGACTGGATCGCCCATAAGCCAGGGCGGCTGATCGTCGGCATGATCGCCTTCAGCCAGCATTTCGCCCGTCTGGAAAAGGTCGATGCCGTCAACCGGATCGTGATCACGACCAAGGGCGGCGAGGAGCACGTGGTCGACTTCGATGAAGCGGCCTACGCCCTGAGCCTGGAAGGTGGTTACGAGTACGACACGACGACCGTCCGGTTCGTCTATAACTCGATGACCACGCCACGGCAGTGGTTCGACTATGACATGGCCGGCCGCACCCGCACCCTGCGCAAGACGCAGGAAATCCCGTCGGGTCACGACCCGTCCAAATACGAGACCCGCCGTCTGAACGCCAGGGCCAGCGACGGTGCCGAGGTGCCGATCTTCGTCCTGATGAAGAAGGGAACAAAGCTCGACGGCTCGGCCCCGCTGCTGCTGTACGGTTATGGCAGCTACGGGATCTCGATGGAGGCAAGCTTCTCGATCCGCAACTTCAGCCTGGTGGATCGCGGCTGGATCTGGGCCACGGCCTGCCCGCGGGGCGGCTCCGAAAAGGGCTGGAGCTGGTTCCTGGATGGCAAGAAGGACAAGAAGAAGAACACCTTCACGGATTTCATTGCCTGCGCCGAGCACCTGCATGGTGCCGGCTATGGCAAGCCCGCCAATACGGTCGCCTATGGCGGCTCGGCAGGCGGCCTGCTGATGGGCGCTATCACCAATATGCGCCCCGACCTGTTCGCCGGGATCATCGCGGCGGTGCCGTTCGTCGATGTGGTCAACACCATGAGCGACACCAGCCTGCCGCTCACGCCGCCGGAATGGCCCGAATGGGGCAATCCTCTGGAGGACGCGGCGGCCTATGACTATATCGCCAGCTACAGCCCCTACGACAATGTGACGGCCAAGCCCTATCCGGCGATCCTCGCTACCGGCGGCCTGTCGGATCCACGGGTCACCTACTGGGAACCGGAAAAGTGGGTCGCCAAACTGCGGCCGGCCACCACCAGTGGCAAGCCGGTCCTGTTGAAGATCAATATGGACGCCGGCCATGGCGGAGCCTCCGGCCGATTTGATTTCCTCAAGGAGATCGCCCTCGACTACGCCTTCGCGGTCTGGGCGGTGGAAAAGGGTTGGGACGCTTGAGCCCGGTTATCGTTCGCCCTTCTACAGACCTGGATATTCCGGCCATCACCGCAATCTATGGCTGGAACGTGCTGAACGGCCTGGGCACCTTCGAGGAAGAGCCTCCGCCACAGGACGAAATCGCCCGGCGTCGCGCGGGCGTGCTGCAGCGGGGCCTGCCCTATCTGGTGGCCGAACAGGACGGCATCGTGCTGGGCTATGCCTATGCCGGCCCCTTCCGGCTGCGCGCGGCCTATCGCTATACGGTCGAGGACAGCATCTATGTGTCACCCGAGGCCGTGGGCCGAGGCATAGGCCGTGCCCTGCTCAAGGCCCTGATCGAGGCCTGTGAGGCCCTGGGCCTGCGCCAGATGTGCGCGGTGATCGGCGATAGCGGCAACACCGCCTCGATCGGCCTGCATGCCGCCCTGGAGTTCGAGAAGAAGGGTGTTTTTCCCGACATGGGCCACAAGTTTGGCCGCTGGGTCGATCTGGTCTGGATGCAGCGCCCCCTGAACGGCGGCGGCGAGCGCCAGCCTGATACGCCGGGCCTGTCGCTCAGCGGCGTTTAGCAAAAACCCCATCAAAAAGGGCCGGCGCTCTCGCACCGGCCCTTTTCAAGTCTTAGTTCGTAAAGTCTAGGCCTTGCGGGCGCGCGGAGCCTTGGCCGGGCTCTTGGCCTTGCGCCCCCCCTGGCCGAGGCCCAGGGCCTTGGCCATGGCCGAACGGGCTTCACTATAGGCCGGCGCGGTGGTGGGATAGTCGTTGGGCAGGCCCCACTTGGCCTTGTATTCCGCCACGGTCATGCCGTGCGTAGTCAGGTGACGCTTCAGAGTCTTGTACGGCTTGCCGTCCTCAAAGCTGATCAGGGCGTCTGGCGTAATGCTCTTCCGAATCTGGGCTGCAGTCGCCTTCGTAACGGCCTCGACAACCGGAGCTTCCGGCGAACCAATACCAGCAAGGGCATCGTGCGTTGCGCGAATGAGGGCCGGAAGATCCGATACCGGCGTGCTGTTATTCGCGACATAGTTGGCCACGATTTCCGCGGTCAGTTCGATGAGCGAGGCTTTGTCTTCCACGATTAGGTCTCCAATCAGGCTTTGATTTGGAAATACACCCCTGACGTTGGAATACAAGTAGTCAGGGGATCAATTTGGGTTCGATAACCCGGTTTCATGCCGTCTTTTCTATGTCCAGCGACGCTCTATCGAACGATCGTTCGCAAAGTACGAAGTCCACAGGTCGCAGGAGGTGCGCGCCTGGACAGATGTAACAGAGTTCAGTCAAGCGGCACGCCAAGAACCGCCATCCAATTCCCAGCGACGGATTTCGAATTTTGCGCCGATAAAGCGTTACCGTCCGATCGGCCGGCCAAGGCTTCCCGAAAGTCAGGCGAAGGTGCCGCAGGCGATTCAAGACGCGATTGGGGTGACGTGACTGGAGAACCAGAACCCAAACCTGGAATGACGGTACCAAAATCGCGCATTAGGCCTGTGCCCATAAAGGCTTATCCCGGAGTTCCCGCTTTTCGCAGGCCAATAAAAACAATGACTTATCACGCCGCCGTAAAGGGTCGCGCCGCCTAAGGCCACCGCAATCAGCCCGCGCTGGTGAGCTGCAATTGGCCCTATGATGGACCCCAGGCCGGGCCTGAAAACGTCGGGGCTCGCATCTTCAGCCCAATGGCGCAGCGGCTCTGATAGAGCTGCCCAGCGGCGCTCTGATGGGGGCCCAGGCGATGAATTCGGGAGCGAGCCTTGAACGAAAAGTCCGACCTCGCCGCCCTCGACCGGCTCAAGATTCGCATCCAGGGGCTGCGGGCCAAGACCACGGAGAACGGCTGCACCGAGAGCGAGGCCCTGTCCGCCGCCGCCAAGGTCGCCGAGCTGCTCGATCGCCACGACCTGTCCCTGACCGATGTCGAAATCCGTGATTCGCCCTGTGAGCGGCGCGAATACGAAACCCATCGCAACAAGCGAATCCCGCTGGATGGCTGTGTCGGAGCCATAGCAAGCTTCTGCGATTGCCGGGTCTGGCGCGAAAAAGCCCCGGCCGGCGAGCACCGATTCGTTTTCTTTGGCCTGAGCGCCGATGTCGAAGCCGCGCACTCCCTGACCGACCTGGTCGATACAGCCGTCCGCTCTGAGCTGGGCCGCTACAAGACCAGCGCCGACTATCAGAAGTTCCGGCACCAGGACCGCCACCTGGTCAATGCCTCCTTCACCCTCGGCATGGTCACCTCGATCGCGGCCAAACTGACCGCGATGAAGGCTCAGCGCGACCAGGCCAACCTCGGCACCGGTCGTGATCTGGTTGTCCTCAAGGCCTCGGTCGTCGAGGCCGAACTCGACCGGCTTGATCTGAAACTGCGGACCGTGCGTCGCGCAAACCGCACCGTTTCGCCCGACGCCTACGACGCCGGCGGCGCGGCAGGCGCGTCCCTGACCCTCCATTCCACTATCGGAAATCGCGACGTCTCATAGCCGCCGGGCGCGGCTTGCCATTCCCTGGGACGGCGGGCAGGCTGGGGATCTGGGCCAGGCCGTGTCTACCGCATCGCACTCGTCCCAACCCCAACCGCAAGACCAGGATCTCCCATGGCCTCCAAGATCGCCGAAGACCCCCGCATTGACCCGCGCATCAAGGCGATCTTCGGCGCCACCGAATTTGGCATCAGCCCTGGCGACGTCGCCAGCCGCGAGGAACTGCTGGCCCAGGAAACCAGCCCACAGGCCCTGGCCGCTGCGGCCGGCCTGAAGGCCTTTCTCAACATGTGCGACAACGAAGCCGTGGCACCGTCGACGGGACTTGTAACGAGGACCGAGCAGGTCGTCTCCCTGCCCGATGGCAACCTGATCAATATCCAGTTCATCCGCCCCGATACGGATGAGTGCCTGCCTTGCGTCTACTATATCCATGGCGGCGGCATGGAGCGCCTGTCGTGCTTTGACGGCAACTATCGCGCCTGGGGCCGGATCATCGCCGCCCGTGGGGTGGCAGTCGCCATGGTCGATTTCCGCAACGCGACCCTGCCCTCCTCCGTCAGCGAGGTAGCACCGTTCCCAGCCGGCCTGAACGATTGCGTTTCGGGGCTGAAGTGGGTTCACGCCAATAGCGCGGCCCTGAACATCGACCCGGCCCGGATCATCGTCGCCGGCGAAAGCGGCGGCGGCAACCTGACCCTGGCAACCGGTCTGAAGCTCAAGGCCGACGGTGATCTGGGGCTGATCACGGGCCTCTATGCCCTGTGCCCCTATATTGCCGGCAAGTGGCCGCTGGATGAGCACCCGTCCTCGACGGAGAACAACGGCATACTGCTGCAGCTGCACCATAACCGGGCGGCCATGGCCTATGGCATCGAGGCGTTCGAAGCCCGCAATCCACTGGCCTGGCCGGGTTTTGCGACCCTTGAAGACCTGAGGGGCCTGCCGCCTGTCGTGATCAGCGTCAACGAATGTGATCCGCTGCGGGATGAAGGCATCGCCTTCTATCGCCGGCTGATGGCGGCCGGGGTCAGCGCCCGCTGCCGCCAGGTGATGGGCACCATCCACGGAACGGAAATCTTCCCGATCTGCTGCCCGGACATCAGCCGCGACACCGCCAGCGACATCGCCAATTTCTGCATCGGGTAGCGAAGGCGGGCGCTTGCGGTCTTCGACTTGTGGACCTGATTGCGAAGCGGCTGGATTGGCGCGCACGACTAAGGGATCGCCAGCTCCGCTCTAGGGTCTTGGTTTCGCGCCGCTTCTGAGGAAACTCGCGGTCATTTTCCCGCGCGACGCTCTAGGTGACCGGCGACCTGGACAACAACCAAGCCGCCGCCGCGCTCAAAGACCCTGAACCGCAGCATGGTTGCGGTCTCCGATTAGCAGTCGCCTACAGATCCTCTACGAATAAGCCCGCATGACCTCAGCCCCGGGGCCCGATGAACCGGTTGGCTGCCGCCCTTCCAGAGGAAGCCCGAACCTATTTCGATGCGCCGTGCCCGGCACCGGGCACCGACATACAATCAGCCGCCTCTGGCCGAACTGATGCGGCGCGCCAGGACCAGAAGCAGCCCTCGCCGCCTATGGGGCCAACGCGGCACGGTGCGGCAAAGGCGTGCTAATTCAATCGTATGACGGACAGCACCCGCGATTTTTGCAAACTGAAGGACACGAGTTCGCTACCCGACGCCAACACAACAACCTGCTGATGTTTCGTTCCTCGTCCATGCGCTCGGAAACCCGGGGGCCAACGAATTCCGGATCATAACGCTCAGGACGCAAGAGACAGTTGCGACTTGAGAACTGAACCTGTATCCAACGCCCTCTCTTCGCCGACGCCCGATTGCGTTGACCCGGATGGCCCGGTGGCGGAGTGGTGACGCAGCGGATTGCAAATCCGTGCACCCCGGTTCGATTCCGGGCCGGGCCTCCAATTTTTTCAATGGTTTAAATTCAACGACGTTCTCCGGTTTGCAGACCGGTTGGCAGGAAACGTCCTCAGCACTGTCTCGCATCTGCTTGGCTAGACGCTTCGCATTGACCTGCGAGATGGAACGCGATTGGCATATCTATCATGGGTAGCGAGAGACCGGAGTGAGTGACCGGCAAGCTCCGAGCTGGTTAGCGGACATCCCATTGACCTCCCAAAGACAAGCTGCAAGCCCATGTAGGTGTTGAACTTGCGAGTCCGGTGGTTCGGTCAATAACGGGCGATCAGCGAGAAGCTGCCTCGCCGACCGCCCGCGAAGTCACCACCGCCGAGAACCGTCGCCGCTTCAAGCTGATCGGCTCCATCCCGCCACCATGCCTTGGAGGCAGGTCAGCGTTAAACCGTCAGCGCCGTTACCAGCCTGAGCGTCAGGTTTCCGGCGAGCCGAGGTCCAGGCGCGCCCTATTCAGGGCCCTCACACCAAGGGCCATGGACTTTCCCGGCCGGATTGGCCTTGAGCGTGTTTCGGCCCGTGCAAACGAAGTACCGATAGGGGGAATTGCCGAGCCCATGGGATACCGACTCGCCATAAAGCAGCACAATCCCACCCTCGGTGGGGACCTCACAACTGCTTCCGCTGCACCACGAGATGGTGATGGCCCAAGGGCAGGAGTTTCGGAAGAAGCCGGGCTGTGTCGAGCTATCAAGACAAGTGGCCATCTCTCTGGACCTTGGTGCTTGATACTGTTGTCCAGAGCCGTTCGCCGGTGCCGATGAGACAGTGACCGGTAGAGCGACGATTGCGGCCGAAATGATGGCTATTGCGCCAAACTTCATGTCTATCCTCCCCGTTTGCACAAACATTGTTATCCAGACTAGAGCGCCGAATCCAGACCGTCCAGTCCGCTCAGAAATGCGCGTTTCAGCCTGCCTGTCGGCCTGATGACCAAGCCGGAGACGCGTTAGACTGAGACGCCCAGTTCGGTTGACCAGTACTCACGACCCAACCCATACTGCGGCCCTCGGCCAAGCAGAGGGATGTCGCATGGGTGGGTATCGTTTAGCGCTGGCCCTGGGTGCGGCTCTGTCCGTCATCACCACCGGAACGGCCTCGGCGAGGCAGTCGGGCTATGTCTTTCTGCAGTGTGATTACACGGGAGACGACGTTGGAAACCCTCCGGCCCAGTTCCGAATTGGCAACGGCCGATGGGATCAGCTCACCAATGGTGCCTGGGGTTACGCGGGCGGAGCCGACTGTGGAGGCGATGGAACCACGAGCTCAGGGGACACGGCCCAAACCCGCTGCACTTTCGCCGAGAACGAGTATCGCATGGTAACCAGATACTATGGGCGATACCCTTCCGTTTACACCCATACGATCAACCGGGTCACAGGCCGGTATTACTTTAGTATCAGGGACGCGGATGGCGTCTCGCCCGTCGACCAGACGGCCCAATGTCGGCCTATTGCCGAGCCTAAGACCGCTCAACGCATCTTCTGACATTCAGCCTTAGCGCGGGCAGGCCAGCGCCATTTACACGGCCTGCATCGTCGTCCAGCCTGCCGACGCTTGCAGCCCTTGGGATGATCACAAATGAAGACGGTCAAGATCGCGGCGGTCTGCGCCGCCTTGGTAGCGCTCAGCGCCAGCGAAGCCTCGGCGCAGCAGTCGGGCTACGTCTTTCTGCAGTGTGATTATACCGGAACCTACGCCGGAAGTGACCCGCGCCAGTACCGGATCGGCAACGGTCGGTGGGATGTGCTCGCGGACGGTGCCTGGCATTTCTGGGGCGAAAGCGAGTGTGGTGGCGAACGGACCACTGCGGTCGGGACGGGACAATCTCGCTGCACCTTCGCCGAGAACGAGTATCGCATGGTGGCAAGCACCTATGGTCAGTTTCCTTCGACCTTCATACATACAATCAGTCGGATAACGGGCCGGTACCAACTTAGCGTTAGAACTCCGGATGGCCGCGCAGACGAAGACCTCACGGCACAATGTCGGCCCATTGCGGAGCCGAAGACTGCCGAGCGCTTGTTCTGACGTTCGGCCCGTGCGCGAAAGGGCCATCTGCATTTACATCACCTGTATCGTCGTCCAGCACTTCTAGTGTTTGCAGCCCTTGGGATGATCACTAATGAACACGGTCAGGATCGCGGCGGTCTTCGCCGGCTTGGTAGCGCTCAGTGCCAGCGGAGCGTCAGCGCAGCAGCCGGGCTACGTCTTTCTTCAGTGTGACCACACAGGGGCCATGGCCGGAAACAACCCATTACAGTTCCGGATCGGTAACGGGCGATGGGATGGGCTCCACGACGGTGCTTGGAGCTTCGCTGGCCTAAGCGACTGCGGAAGCGAACGAACCACTGCTGACGGCACGGCCCGAACCCGCTGCACCTTCGGCGAAACCGAGTATCAAATGGTGTCGAGCTCTAACAGTCGTTATCCTTCGACATGGGTCTGGACGATCAGTCGGGTAACGGGTCGATATCAACTGAGCATTAGGCAGGCGGACGGAATCGGTAATGACGACAGAACGGCCCAATGCCGTCCTATCGCCGAGCCGAAGACCGCTGAGCGTCTATTCTGACGTTGGGCCCGCACCCCGCAACGGCCAGCTCCATTTACACCGCCTGCATCTTCGCCCAGCATTTCGATGCTTGCAGCCCTTTGGATGATCACCAATGAACATGGTCAGGATCGCGGCGGTCTGCGCCGCCTTCCTAGCGCTCAGTGCCAGCGGAGCCTCAGCCCAGCAGGCTGGCTACGTCTTTCTGCAGTGTGAGTTCACCGGCAAAGACGCTGGAAGCAGCCCGCCTCAGTTCCGGATCGGCAATGGCCGATGGGACCAGCTCGTGGATGGGGCCTGGCGTTACGCGGGCGGAAGCGACTGTGGCGGCGAACGAACCACTGCCGAGGGCGCGGCCCGAACCCACTGCACCTTCGGCGAGAATGAGTACCGAATGGCGACGAGCTACTACCGGCAGGAGCCCACGACCACCACACGTACAATTAGTCGGGTCACGGGCAGCTACCGGATTACCGAAAGAAAGTATCCTCCGAGCAGGCCTGGTTTTGACATGACGGTCCAGTGTCAGCCTATCGCCGAGCCAAAGACCCCTTAGCGGAACTTCTGACGTCCAGCCTTCGCCCTAACCGACCTTCGGCATTTACACCGGCTTTATCGTCGTCCAGCCTGCCGACGCTTGCAGCTCTTGGAATGAACACCAATGAAGACGGTCAAGTTCGCGGCGGTCGTCGCTGCCTTGATAGCGCTCAGCGCCAGCGGGGCCACAGCCCGGCAGGCTGGCTATGTCTATCTTCAATGCAATGTTGCAATGAACGGCAGTCCTGGTCCTCAGACCTACCGGATTGGCAATGGTCAATGGGATTTTTTGGACAACCCCTACTGGGAGGCCCTCGAATGGGTGAACTGTGGCGAGCAGCGGCGGCGGGACAATTTTCTTTATACCCGAAATTGCTCTTTCAATGATCGGCAATTCAGATCGGAGATAAACATTAGGCATGTGATGCCTGGCATGGAGGGGTTCAGTATCTCCATCCAGCACAATGTCGATCGCGATGCCGGTACAATGGGCTATTCATACTTGTCGGTAAATGAGACTGAAAACAGGAGGCGTCTGAGTACCTGCAAGCCCATTCAGGACCCGGGTCCCCCGCAGCGAAAGTTCTGACCGCGAATTCCCAGACCTCGCTAAATGCGCGCCCGTCACCGGTACTGCAACGTCTGTCACTCCATAACGACCAAGTACGGATGTGGTGATCGAAGCCGACTGTGAACGGCTAGCCCAACACTGGTGGCTGTTGGTGAGGGACGGCTCGTCCAAAGGCAAAGGGAGCGATCGCCTGAAATCTAGAACCGATTGGTTCGATGACCGCCAACGCCGCAAAGCCGGCCGCCGACATCCGCTACTGGGACAACCTGCCCGGCGAGATCGTCTATGCGACCTCGCCCGAGGTCGCCGGCTTCAAGGCCGTGCTCCAGTCAGAGGCGGGCGGCTATCTCCGTGACCTGCCGATCAGTTTCAGGGGGCCGCCCGGCGGGACGTGCAGGATGGGGTGGGTGCGGACGCGCTCGGCCTCCGACATTTCGGTGACCGCGCCCAACAGCGCCGAGGTCAAGCGATGAGCCGCCGCGCCCTGGCCCTGACCCTGTTGATCGCCACCTCCGCTGCCACGCTCGCTCAAGCCGAGCCCCGTCGTATCTACAAGTCACCTGATCGCTGGCTCTTCGTCGAGGGCGGGGACCTGGCGGTGGCGCGCTTCATCGCTGCCGGTCCGCAGGGCGAGCAGTCGTTCGCGGAAGTGACTGACGCCCAAGGGGTGTTCGACGGGATCAAGGCTCGGCTGGGCGAGACGACCGAAGGTCTGGGCATTTTCGTCGATCCGGCCGCGTCGTGCTCCGACAGCCCGAGCACGAATCTCACCGGGGCCCAGGGCTGGGCCTATGTCTGTCGCTTCAAACTGCTCGAGGCACCCGCTCCGGTCCCGGCCCCGGCGATGGCCGTAGCCGTTGCCGCCCCGACTGCTGCGCCTCCTGAGATCCCGCCGGTTTCGCTTCCGGTGACGCCAGTCCCGGCAAAGGTGGCGCGGCCAGTGGCAGTGAACGTCGCCGCGCCAGTGCCTGCGAAAGCGCCCGCGCCCTTGTTACCGGCCCCTGCGCCCGCAGCAATCGCCTCGGGTCCTGCCGTCGCTACCGACACTGAAGCCGACCAATTGAACGGCCAGGTCAGGGCCGCCCTCGACGCAGCCGAGGCGCGCGACCGACAGAAGCAAGCCGACTACGAGGCCGCCAAGCAGAAAGCCGCCGACGACTTCGCCAAGCAGATGGCCGCGCACGAGGCGAGCGTGAAGGCCGGCAAGGCCGAATACGAAGCCAGCATGTTAGCTTGGCGAAACCGGGTGGCGGCTTGCAAGGCCGGCGACACGAGCCAGTGTGCGGAGCCGGTGGCGCCGGCGTCAACGAAGTGATGTCGATGCACCCTGCTCAAGAGTTTGCACTGATCCCGCCGACCCAGACATCACGGGATTCTGATATGGGAGCGATCTGTTTGAAAATCCGTGCCCCCCGGTTAGATCCGGGCTGAGCCTGCAGTTTTCAATGCTTCAATTTTAGCGGCCTTCTTCGGTTTGCAGACCAGTTTGCAAGAAAGCTACTCAGCTCTGCCCTACACATACTTGACGAGACAATTTCACCTTGCCCGTGGGCGGCGAATTTGCGGCGATATAATCTGTCGGTCCAGCAGGTGCGAGGGAAAGCGCAGCCGTGACGCGCAAGCCCGCTAGGCGCATAAGCCGCTCAATCCGCGAGCACCCGTCGCGGCGACCATAGCCATGCAGGACAGCGTAGACACTCGGCGAACCACGGGTACCTCAGCACTCGCCATGGATCATGCCTGAGCTCTGCAATCAGCGTCCGATTGACTGCTGCATGCTGTCTATCAGGCCTGATCCGCTAAGCACAAAAGCGGCTAGTTTACAGGCCTAGGACCAGACACGTCGTGTCAACCCGCCAAACACTGCGTTGCTCATCGACGAACCCGAACTTCATTGAGAGGTCGCTCCGGGCCGAATGTCTACGAAGCTATTATGAGCATTGCTTCATTAGGATATCGCATTCCATCCCTGGATGGTCATTCTCGCAGCGCAAGCGACCATCTATCGGCGATATCGTCGACGGGAGCGATCGGAGTGCTCGACAATCCGCCGCACATCAGTCGACATGACAACTATAGAGTCGGAGAGAGAGCGCACATGGACCAGATGGAGCTGTTGACCACTTTTTGCAGCGATGTCTGGTGCACGAGGCGGTCAAAGTGATGCGCACCAGGCTATCCGGCGATATCAACGCGATATTTGCAGACGTGAGCGAACTCAATTTTTTGATGAGCTAAGCGCCAAACCTGTCACCGACCGAGCGCACCAGATAGTTCGTAAACTGGTGACGGAAGTGCAGGCGATCGTCCGATGATTTTTGAGATCGAAATCTCTTCTTGCTTTATTAACCTTCATGAAAGCGCGACATGATAAAGAATATTTTTAAGAAAATTTATAGATCAATTATTGAGTTACTACCCCCAAAACTAAGCATTGTCATTCAATTTTTACGTCGCTTACATCGCCTCCCTAATCTTGCAAATCCACGCTCATTCAATGAAAAAATTCAGAAACTTAAGTTGACGCCCCCAACCGACGATATGGTGCGGTTTTCTAGCAAGTCATTGGTTAAACCAATCATCGCTGAAATCCTCGGGGCTGATTGGGTGATTCCATCGTACTGGC
This sequence comes from Caulobacter henricii, assembly GCF_001414055.1. Classification (GTDB taxonomy): domain Bacteria; phylum Pseudomonadota; class Alphaproteobacteria; order Caulobacterales; family Caulobacteraceae; genus Caulobacter; species Caulobacter henricii. The sequence continues at coordinate 2,778,380 of NZ_CP013002.1, forward strand.
AGGGCCAGTATCTACCTCCGAGGGAGGAGCGCCTCTGGCCAGTTCCGTTTGTGATTAAGGCGAGCCACGCTAGTGGATGGAATAGATTCGTAATCACCAGTAAAGATTGTGATTGGGATTTAATAGAACGAGATTGTAAATTGTGGGATAGGCCATTCGAGCCGTTTTTATACGAGACTTGGTACAATCTTAGCCCTAGGGAAATAGTAGTAGAGCCATATCTTGGCGAAATTGCGAGTTTACCACTCGATTTCAAGTTTTTTGTATTTAACGGAAATGTAGAGTGGATCCAAGTTGATACAGATAGGGCCACATCCCACAAGCGCGTATTTTTTGACCGGAAATGGAACAGAGCTCCATTCAATATCGAATATCCCATTGAAACACGGGAAATCGCACAGCCTATATATCTCGAAGAGATGATTTCGGCAGCAGAGACTATAGGAAAGAGATTTAAATTCGTAAGAGTTGATCTTTACGAATTGGAAAACGGGCCTAAATTCGGAGAAGCCACTTTTGCCCCTGGGTCAGGCTACGAACGCTTCTCGCCGCCTGCGTTCGATCTACAGTTTGGTCAGCTCTGGAGGTGACAGGCTTAGTGGGCAACTAGCGCAGTATTCCAGGCGGAGTCCATATCGATATAGTGGGGCGCGCTTTAGTAAGCTCGGAGCAAACTCTCTTCGCAATATAATCGGTGCAGAGATGTAGATTTGCTAGCCGTCCAGCGCAAACAGCCTTGAAGGTCGTCACGCTAGGGATCCAGCCCCACTGCAGCTGCAGGTGACGCAGATGGGCAGGATCAAAGACACCCGAGGCGATAGGAATCTTCACAGTGCCCCCACCGTTTCCTCCTCCAGATCGGGCGACACATTGGCGTTTCTATTCGCTCACGCGGCACCAGACTTTGAATGACGACAGCCTGATGAGGGCACGGCGTCGCTAGCGCCACCCCATCAATCAGAGTCCTGGGGAAGAGCACCTACCCGGTGACCGTAGCCTCTCTTCCTGCCGCCACGCGGAGCCTAACCAGGTAGAGATCTCGAGTTGCCAGTTAACCCCAACCACAACTGCGCTGGACGCGAACGGCCGCCTCACAGATGGCGGACTTGGCTGTCTCAAGACAACTCCGGCGCAGTTAGGGCCGCTTGATCGAACTTGAAGAGCCCAAGCACTGCCGTTTTGCTTCGCCGTTAGGACATCCTGCCGACCCCATCACCACCTACCTAGCCGGCTCGGCCAGGCAGGCCGCCGCCTGAAGCGTTCTAAATCTCGCCCGCTTAATGGTCGCACGTCACGGTTTACCCAAAGCATTGAGGCGAGGAAAAATAGAACTCGGACTGGCTCTGCTGATCGTGCCACTGCCTAGCGGTTATCACCCCGGCGCTTTTCTAGCCCTTAAAATCAAAAACGAATAACACAAAAATATGAATATCTCGGTGATAATCCTAGAAGAAGCCATCCCTATTCCAGCATAATTTGGAACGATCAAAAACGTCGAAACCAAACTCACAACTGCCGCACCAGACAGTGTTATGGCGATATATTTATCCATTCTAAGAGATACAAGAACCTGAGCCCCCATAACAGTATTGGCAGCTATGATTGGTAGCGTAAGAGCGAGAACATTTAGAACATCACCCCCCTCCTTGAATTGAGCGCCAAATAGAAAGCTCATCAATGTATGTGAAAAGAAAAGCAGGAATACTGTTATCATAGAATATACAAATGCAACTGTTGATATCATGATGATTGATAAATTCAAGCCGCGAAGACGATCTCTGCTTGTCTCCCCAACTAACTTGGACAACATTATCGACGCTAGCGGACTCAGAAACGCTGTGAATGCGCCGATCACCCTATCGGACGCGCCATACACTGCGGCGTCCTGCGGCTTGGCCAACACGCTCATCAGGAAGACCGAGGCAGTACTAAAAATCACTACTGATGCGCGACTGAAGAAAAGAGGAAACGTATCCCTCAACGATGTGACCAGTGAGCGCATCGTCGGCGCTCTGAAGCCAACCTGCGCAAACATCATGCACCCGCCGAGACCGCAAACTATAGCAAAACCGATTAACTGGAAAAACAGCGCCAACAGTAGGCCGTGTCCATCGACAACGAACATCATGATGAGACCAAGAGCGGTCAACTGCCCGAAGGCCTCCACCGCTACACCCCGAACGGGCTTTCCCACGCCTTGGAAATACCAGAGGGAAGACCCCCCCTGCATAATGCCCAACCCAACGGCCAATGCTACAAGGACAAAGTTATCTCGCAGGTGAGAGCTAGCAGAGGATATCAACAATCCAACAATTGCTACCAATGGCACCAACAGTAAGCGCGAAAACACAACATCGCTGGCGATCTGAGCTTTTTCCTGAACATCGCGAGCAAGCGCTATCGCTCGAGTGCCACTCATACTGAAGCCGTACTCAATGATAACAGACAGCACAGTGGCCAAGCCATAGGCCGATACGAACAGACCGAAATCGAATATACCAAGACGGCGAGCAAGAACGGGATAAAGAACAAGCGGCGAAAGAAATTTTAGGGAAAAGCCAAGATATACAAGAACTACCTCAGCCGATCTCCTACTGAGAAGAATTTTTGATATTGTTGTAGCTAATATATTTGTCATGAATACAATTTTCGCTATAATTTCTCGATTAAATCAATATATGAATTCACTGACTGAGATGCTGAAAACCGATCTGAGCTATCTCGAATTTTTCTCCTGTATAGGTCTAGCACTCCAGGATCTTTGATAATTGAGGAAATCGACTCGCTCCAGTCGTTTTCGTCACCTGGCCTTAGAAGCTTCCCATCAATACCGTCTCTCACTAACTCCGGAATGCCGCCCGTTCGAGAAGCAAAAACTGGCAAGCCGATCTGCAGAGCCTGAATAACTACTCCTGGCGAATTTTCACGCCATAATGACGGCACGCAAAGGATGTCTGCACTCGCCATCGCATTTGCGACTTCCTGCTGCGAAACATGCCCCGAAAAGCTGATGGCTGTTTGCTTCGCGTATTTCAAGCGCAGTTGCTCTAGATCCCTACCAGATCCGACTACCCTTAACTCTACTCTATCAATTAATTTAGCTGATAATATCGCACCGATAAGAAAATCAACACCCTTTATGGCGGAAATCTGGCCAACATATAAAAGTCGCAACTTGATCCGCGCCCGATTGACTTGTGCGACCGTAGGCCTCGGATACTCGTTCGGGTTAATTATGACCGAGGCGGAAGCCGGGACGATCCCGGAAATTCTCAGGAACTGATCAAGATTTGCCTGCGATGGAGAAACGATATGCAGTTGCTTTATACGCTTCAGAGCTGCGATCTTGAACAAAGATCCAAATTTACATTCGCCACATAGTTTTTGACAATCGTGTCCATCCCGAAACATCGATGTCTTAACGCAGAGCAGGCTGAGATCGTGCAAGACAATGATTGTGGGAATGTTCGCACGCGCCAGAGCATCTAGTCCATTGAAGCCAAGCCCCTGTGGTACATGGACGAAAGCAACATCGGGATTATTATCTGATATGAAATCCTTCCATATCTTTACATTTCGAGGATCGACCAGGTCCTGAGTATGCCAGATAATCTTATCTAAAGTCTTTTGGCCTGCGAAATTAAATGCTTGATATGGACGGGGCATCAGAACCCGAAAGACATCGAACCCGCCTACCTCATCAACAAAAGTCCCCCGCATCGCAACATCAGGTGCAGTAGAGAGCACAGAGACGTCATATCCTCGAGCGCTCAATCCCCTTGCAAGCTGACAAGCAGAGTACTCAGCCCCCCCTACTATATGGGGCGGGAAGTGAGCAGAGAACACCGCGACCTTCTTCATCGATTCACCCGACTTGAGACCTTCAATTAAGCTATGCAAAAATGGGAGTCATGAGCGCCGGTCGCCATGTAGATCGCCTATCCAGCCGTATGCAGCAAGGAGGGTCACGAGAAAGGTAAATGATGCTCCTTGGGTGATATCCTCTGCAAACATAATGGCCACACAATACACCAAAAGGGGGGATATTCTAAATTTGTGTGACAAAGGTGCCGACATTAAATGTCCCACCAATATTAACATCGCAACGGGCAATCCAATTGTGCGCGCCGCAAACAAATATCCGTTATGACTCGCTCTCAGAACACCAAACAACGGAGTACTTTCGAGGTATGCAGACCAGCCCATTCCAAATGGCCTTGCAAATGCGGACAAAAGGGCTTGCACCGAAGTTTCTCCGCGTCCGGCTAGATTTTGCGCCAGCCGGTCTGGATCAATTCGTGAAGCGTAACGAGTTCCGTCAAATTCAAAGCCCAGCGCCGGTGCGATCAGTAGGCTGGCAGTCATAACGAGTACGAGCAAGAACGGCATTGCTGCAGCAGCCTTATCTCGCCGCGCAATGAGATAGAATAGGAAGCTCATAGCGCCGGCCAAAAGGGCTGCTCGCGATAGAGTAAAGGAAAATCCAGCTACCAGTAGGAACAGTGCCAACAACATGACAGTCAGACCGCGATACGGCCCATAGTTTAATTTTCGACTCGTCAAGCTCAAACAAAAAGCTGCAGGTACAGCCAGCCCGACCAATGCCATTGCTAAGTTCGGGTGTTCGGCGACTGTCGTGTATCGGACTTGCAATGCGGCCCACGAAACAAGCGCTCGAGGCGAAGCCAAGCCAATGGCTGTCAGTAGGTCTCTTAGGCCTGCTGCCGCAAAAAAGATGCTGACTACGTGCAGTACAACCCCGGCAAGCACCCCAGACATAAAAATCCTGAGGGTCTTATCCCGCGTCTGAAACCGCTCAACAAGTCCTGCTGCAGCGACCGCAGAGGCCAGCCAGCGTCCGTAGAACACTATTTCCGCTGGGTCAGGCCACTGCTCGGCCGCGAACATCTGCAAAATCCAGGAGACCAGGATTACGGCGACGCCACTCATCGCTACGACCTGTGCACGGCGCGTCATCGGAAAGGCCGTTGCGGCCATGACTATCAACATCAGATCGGTCAAACGGGGAGACTGAAGCTGCCCCGGTATGAGAAGCCAAGGAGTTGTAATAGAGACACCGAAAACAAACAAAAGCGCGTCTTTGACCGGCGTCTTCAATTCGAAATTTTGCTGCATCTTAGGCATAGTACCAATAAGGTTTTTCAAGACGTCACCAAATCATAATCAAAATCGCCGTATATTTTCGAACCCTTGGCAACATTTGAATCATGTGACAACTGTGCGACTGCGCGGATCGTAATTTCAGCGTTCATATAATTGACCATTTGCCTGCTCCCACTGCCACGCTCGTCCCATTCGAAAACACAAACACATAACTTCTCGGCGACACCTCCATTAGTGTCTCGTATGGACCGGCCCAACGCTGGTCGCCACAACTGAATCCCGAAACAGCGAGTGATCTGACGGGTTCTACTTGAGGGGGCTGGACCACAAACACCCGGAAGGATGTCCGAAGTCCGCCTCTTGGCAATGCTTGCTACTCTAGCAGTTGTTTGCGACCAACCGGGGCTACATGGCAGCGCCAGACCCTTTCGGCCAAGCTGACTGACTAGAGCCAAAAGCCTTGCCCATACCGCTCTCGTGTCGGCAGGATTTAGCGAACCGGCGCCTCCAACCCACTAGCCGTTCGTTAGCATGGAGACGCTCAAGGATCAGCGTCGTCACGCTTCGGCACTGTTTAGCCCAGCATAAGCGAGATGATCGACCACCTGCCTTGCAGCTCGAGCCCAGGTAAAAGTCGCCGCGTGCTGGAGGCCGTCCTGAACCCTCGCCTGCCTTGCATCCGCACCTAGCGCCGCGACCTCAACCATTGCACGGATCCATCCGGCCTCGTCAGTCGGATCGACATAAGCACTTGCGTCGCCACAAACCTCCGGAATAGCGCCCGCTCGAGAAACCACGGTCGGACAACCGCACAGCATTGCCTCCAAAGGGGGCAGGCCAAACCCTTCCGTAAGTGACGGGAAAACAAAGGCGGCTGCATGAGCATAAAGAGCGCGCAACTCGCCGTCGCTGATCCGCCCCAGCAGTCGTACGCCAGGGGGCGGTGCAAGGCTGGCATCGGCGAAGACTCGGGAATTCCCGCCTCCGGCAATGACCAAAGGCGGCTGCCCTGCCGGACGCGCCGCCGCCGCTCGCATCAGCATTGCCAGGTTCTTATGGGGGCTGAGATTGCCGAGCGCGAGCAGATAGCCACCGGGTATCAAACCGTGCCGTCCTAGAGTGTCCGGATCCGGGGAGATCTTCAGGATGTGGTCGGCACCGTTCAGAACTACTCGCGCCTTTCCCGGCGGCACAACGCCAAACCGCTCGAGCTGTACGCGGGAGTATTCTGAGATGGTGAGCACCACGCGCGCACGCCGCGCCAGTTGTGGCAACAAAAAGCGATACCAGGCGCGAAAAGCGGGCGAATAGGCTTCAGGCTGCAGCCAGGGCTGGGCGTCATGGATAAGCACGACCTGATCGCGGACCGCCATGGGGCCAGTGTTACAGGGACTGAACAGGCATCGATCACCACGCATCGACGGTAACTCAAACTGCTCCCATACCTGCCCACCAAGATGACCGTGCACCATCGGAATAGGCAGCTCGGCAAGCGCCCTAGCCTTCGGCGCAAAGGCAGAAACCTCAACCTCGTCGCTGAATGCCACCAACGCGCGGGTCAGCTCCTGAGCGACTCTGTCGACCCCGGATAGAGGTCGCGTAGCGAAGCGGGCGTTGAGAGCTAGACGCAGCGTCACGGTTGGGCTGCCATGCGATAGACAATGGTGGTAGCTTGAGCCATGTCCAAAGCGGTGATTCCAACACACTTGGCTTTGGACGCCTTGCCGAGAACAGCACGAAGTTCTGCAGGAGCATTCTGAATTATGGCATCAGCGAAAAGCTGAGGTGACGCATTTACGTCTAGCAGGCTACCGTTCTCCCCATGCTTCACAGCAAATGACGTTCCACCTACCGCTGTCGAAATGATGGGCAGACCGGCCTGAAGAGCCTCGAGTAGTACATACGGCATAGCCTCATATCGGCTTGTCATTACGAATAGATCGAATGCTGGAAGATACTCTCGAGCATTGAAACCGGAGAAAACAGAAAGTGCTTTTCCTCCTGCCGCCATAGTCACTTCCAATAGCTCCCCATCTCCCAGAATGACGCCACGAATACGCGGATCGAGCGCGTTGGCGAGACAGATGGCTTCAGCAAAGCGCTCGGGATTTTTCTGTTCGCACAAGCGACCCACGAACCCGACGGCGATGTCGCCAGCCTGCAAACCTAAGGCGGCACGGGCCGCCTCTCGGTCCACAATTGGTGCCGGAGTTAAGCCATTCGCGACAGTATGAATCTTGCTCAAGGGGATGCCGAGGACACCAGCGTGATCCGCTTCCTCGGACGAAACTGCGATTATCGCATCCGAGACGAAGCGCCCAAGCAGCGCCTCGACACTACCATAGACTAGGCGAGCTGGATTACTTGTGGCTGGATCCATGGTTCGAAACGCATGCGGCGTGTAGACGCGTAGAGTGCCGCTCGGCGCAACTAGCCGTGCCAGCGCGCCGGCCTTGGAGCTGTGCGCATGAATAACGTCGAACGGACCGAGGCGGTCGATGGCGCGACGTAGTTCCCGGGCGCACCCGATGTCCCAGGGGCCGACTGCGCGGCGCATTGGCAGCGCTTCGAGAGCCATTAGAGAAAGCCCCCGCAGTTCGCGGATGAACTTCAGCTCAGCCCGTACGGGCGAATAGATAACCGCAACAATGTGCCCAAGTAGGAGCAACTCTCGCGCTAAATCGACAACATGTCGGCCCGAACCCCCGCCCGATGGCTCAGTTACTAGGAGGATCTTGAGAGGCTGCTGTGGTTGCGTTGGCTCAGACAAAGCGGCCCTCCGAGTCAGTCGACCAGCGCTTGAGCGCCCATGGCAAGCGCCCCGGCTCAGCCCATCCTTGGGCTTGGAGCCAGCCCGGGATGATATCTGTCGACTTGACCAACTTGGTGATGCGTTCGGGGTGGATGCCGATGCCCGCTGCCGACATTGGACGCGCCAAAATTGCAGCCATCATGAGCAGCGCGTGGGGCAGAGTGAAGGTACGAGCCCGAGTGAAATGCGCAGCACAGAAGGCCAGTACGATCTGCTCGATCGTATAACGATCAGGGTAGCTGCCATTAAACAGAATAAAACGCTGCTTCAGTGCATGGGCACGCTGGACTGCCTCCAGAAGATCCTCAACGTAGAAGCAGGCCTTTATTGTGTCACGACGACCGGGGAAGACGAAGAAGCCTTTCTTCAAAAGGGAGGCTAGGCGAGTAAAATTTCCCCCTTCTCCCGCGCCGAAAATGACGGCTGGCCGGACAATTAACAGTCTGCGGTTTTCAGCCTCGTGCAGCCAAGCGCGATGGATACCCTCGGCTAACCATTTGGACCAGCCATAGGCACTTTCGGGTGCCGGAAGACTGGCTTCGGTCATGGTCTCTTCGCTTGGCCCGTAGACAGAAATTGAGCTCGTGAAAACAATATCGATACAGCCAGTACGTCGCGCAAACGCAGTGATCTGCGTCGCTCCAGCAATGTTAGTTTCGTAGTATTCATATGTCTGATGGCCAGGCGTGGTGTGTACTGCCGCAAAATTAAATATGGTTTCCACCGGGCCTTCGATGGTGAGGTTTGACAAATCGCGAACGTCCGCCTCGATATATGTCACGCCTTCTAGTGGTTCTTTCGGCGGTCGGATGTCGGCGCTAACAACCCGCCCCGCATGTGTGTTCACAAGGCGCTTGAGCAAATGGGAGCCGATGAAGCCGCTCCCGCCAAAAACCACAATCTTACCGTGAGCCACTGACAGTTCCCCTTGTTTCGCCTGGCGCGTGTTCGTGCTCATCAACAAGTAATCCGACTATGCGCATATTCTACTGGGACCATCTCTGCGGGCCGACAGACGGTGCTCAGGTCCACGACGGTCGGCGACCGCATCAATAGCTTCAGGCGGTCGAGGTCGAGTGCCCGGCACTGGTACCACTCGGTGATGATCACCATTGCGTCGCCTCCCTCGACATCCTCATTGGTGCCCACCCTGAAGTCACTGTACTTGAGCTGGTGAGCCACTTCCTTGTCAGTCCCCGGATCGAAGGGCTGGACCTGGCTGCCTAGGACCTGTGGAGTCGGGGTGATCTCTAGGCTGTGCGCGTCGCGCATGTCGCCTGCGTTTGCCTTGAAGGTCACCCCCAGCACCCCGACGGTCGTGTCATCGCAACGCGCATGGATCCCCCACAACCACTCCCCACCCAATCTGGCAGGACAAACGAGTTGCTGTGTTAGTCCCCCACTCAGGCGGCTAGCGCAACGCCAAACTCAGCCCGATGTTGAGCTTGTCGGCGTTATCTGGGCGATCCTTGTGATACGAGTGTGACAGTCGACAACCCTCCAGCATTCCGAGACGATACACACTTGGTCTTGCGCAGACTTTGCTGCCCCCCCCCCCCCGCGCCGAGCTGGAAATTTGGCAGCGCGACTACCAAAAGCGCCGTCCTCACTCCAAGCTCGGCTAGATGAGAATAAGAGGATACGTACAAGTAACGCCTGTATTGCCTGCCTGATGCAAAGGAAGCGCCAGACAAGCGCCTAAACACTGGCGGCGCTTCAAAGCTCGTCATGATCTGCGACAACGTTTGGATCGGTGCGGGCGCGATAGTCCTGCCCGGCGTAACTATTGGCGAAGGCGCCGTTGTTGCCGCTGGGAGCGTCGTTACCAAGGATGTGCCTGCTCGGCCGGTCGTTGGCGGCAACCCTGCTAAGGTCATCACGTCCGGGGCTGATTAGCCCCGCCGATCACCCCTGCACATATTGGATCAACCATCGCCGCAGGCCCGTCTCGTATAGGTCCAGCCCCCGGTCCACCGCGCCGGCCGACAGGCCGCAGGTGGTGACACGATCAACCGGATCTCATCTTAGGTCTCCGAGTAGACCCGAGGGTCACGCTGATCACACACTCCTCTCCAGTTCCGAAAAGCAAGCATGAGTGTCCATTGATACGAGGGAGGATCAGTCGCCTAACTCTCACGCTTGATCGCTTCGCCGATAATCGTAGCAAGGACCTCCGTGCCTTTGGGTGTGGGATGGATATCATCGCGATACAGGGAGGTGTTCCATCGCGAGTCAGCTCCGACATCGACAAAAACTAAGCCGGCACCAGACAGTACCTGCATAGGTTTCAGCAAGGCGTTCAACCTCAAATTTCCATCGCTCGCTTCGACTTTGTTTGGATAAAGTACGATCAATGTAGGGGGGTGCCTTCCACAATGGAATGCAACCCACTGCTCCTTCCAATTGCGATCAAGCGCTGGTCCTGGCGAACCTCGAACTCCAATATGAAGCGTCTTGACTGCAAGATGTTGAATCGCCAGAAGCGGACGATGGGTCGGATGTGTGGATTCGAGTTTCCACTCTGACGGAGCCTGTAGATCGCCTGAGTTCAATACAAACACCACTTTGTCCGACTTCCGAGCTATGTCAGGATTTATTTCCAGATAAAGAAGCTCGTTCGATAGAGACCAGCTTCCTGCACCGATCGGCCAGACTTTTCCGCCTATCTTGCCCTGCAACTGTGGACCTAGTTTTTCGGATTGACGGTAACGGTTGCCGCCATAGACAATGCTGTCTCCGACCAACAACGTATCTTGAACGTTAGGCTTGGGTACGAACTCGGCAGCGACGCCCATGCTGCGACTGTTGAACGCGTAGTCGTTGCGGTTCAAGAACGCGCCGGATTGGCTTGGAGCCGGGATGTAACCAAACGGCGGGCCTGGCCGATAAAGCGGGAAGTCAAGAAGCCCAAAGACCCTCAAACCTAACTCAACGCAGAATAGGAGGACAAGGGCGCTACCCGCGACCCACTTGAAAACGAGCTTCATGCGCGCCCCGACGTGCAACCAAACTTAGGCGCCACGACTGATATTGGGTGTCAACCGGTTAGCGTGGAGGCGCACATACCCCAGGCCCCCAAAATCGACGGTCAACGTCGAACACCGCAACGGGCGCGCCACTCAGATACTGGAAGTGGATCACCCCGCCGCTCTCGACGGCATCGAAGGCATAGGCCGCCATCGGCATTTCGATTTCCGCCCGCGGGCTCATCGGTCGGTTGCGCAGAAGGCCCTGCACCACGCCATTGAGCCCAGACACGTCCTCGTTCCTGAATGCGACCCGAACCTCGCTGGCTTAACAAGCAACGTCATACGTTCGCCGGATCCAAATCATTTGGCGGCCCGAACTAAACAACCCCGCGCACCGCGTTGAGATGGCCTCGCACGTAAACAAAGTGTGCAGCGCCTCCCGGGGGTTAGACCCGGCTCGTACCCTTTGGTCACGGGCTCGTCCTATGGACGGGTCGCCTTGGGATAGAGCTGGACGGCGAGCTTCAGGCCCCGGCGGAAACGTGGGGCCATGAAGTGAAGATAGCGAAATTGCCTCAGCTCATGCCGGATCGCGCGATCGGCATTGGCGCGAAGCCAGGCGCCACGCCTGCCCCTTTCCTGGCCCTTGGCCGTCATGACCACATTGTGGAAAAGCGCATCGTCGAACTCCTAAAAAGGTCGAAAGGTGTTCTCCAACGAACACGAAATTGCAGGCCTGAAAGACCGCGCCGTTCTGGCCGCACCGTTCGTCGGCAAAGGTTTGCAGCCATTTGACCGACGGCCAGGCGCGGCGAACATAGCGAACCGCATAGGCAATCGCCCGGCTTTCGCTGAGGCGCGGCGCGGCGCGGCGCGTCGTCATCCAGCCACATGCGGTTGAGTTCAAGATGCTGGTCATTGGCCGAGCGCTCAACCACCGCACGCCTGAAGCCGGGTTCATCGCAGAGCCAAATTGTAAGACCCCAACAACTCGCCTTCGATGAGCGCCCCAAGGTGGACATAGCTGTTGGCGACGATCGTATGGCTATAGTGGTGGCGTCGGATGATCGCTTTGGCCTGTTCACGGTGTATTTCGCGAACATGCATTTGGGCGGTGCCAAATCCGTTGGCGCGGCGCGCGCCAAATAGCACCGCCTGGTCATCCAGCAGGTAATTCGCTGCCATGGCCGCGCGCCTTTTCAAGGGCGCTCGGGGCGCTCAGCCAAACTGATTGGCGGCATTGCAGCGCGGGCAGGCCACTTCGATCTGACCGGACGCATCAACCGCCTGCCGGGCAAGAAGCCGGCCGCAGGATCGACACCGCGACGGCTTCATCTCGACTCGGCGCGCACGGCGAGCATGAGGGTCACCACAGGACCTTTTCATTTACGGCAAGCTCCTCGCCACGCTTGAAGGCTATACCCCGATGGCTGGGGCGGACGGGCCGTCCACGATCGGCGCCGATCGACGGCGGTGCGTGGCGACTATGCGCGCACCGCTCCCGTCCTGGGTGGGCGGCCGTTCAATCAATGACAGGCAAGCCATAGCGCTCCTGCCCGGCCAGCAGGGCTCGGGCGATCCGCGCCACTCATTGACCAGCGCTACGGCAGCCACCCCTGGTGCCTTTCGTTTGCCCTCAGGCCTGGCCTGTAGGCCGCCCGACCAGGTCTGGCACCGGCATCGGCGGCAACAGGGCGCGGATGGCGAGACCGAGGCTGAGCAGGTCGCGGTCGCTCCCGGAAGGACCGTCAAGTTCCAGCGCCAGCGGCAGGCCGGTAGCCCGGGTCAGCCCGGTCGGCAGGACCAGCCCGGGCAGGCCCACGGTGCTGCCCGGACTGATATTGCGCGCCATGGCGGTCTGGAAGGAGATCGCGGTGCCGCCGATCATCACCGTCTCGTCCTCACCGATCAGGGTGGCCGGCGTCATGGTGGCCGGAAACAGCATGGCGGCGACGTCCTGTTGCACGAAGTAGTCGGTGAAAAGCCTTTGCAGGGCCGGACGGTGGACATCGCGGGCGGCGGCATAGGCGGCCTCCGGTATCGTCAAGGGTGCGCCCGGCATCACAAATCGCTCGAACACCGCCTTCACGTCAGGGCTGACGGACTCGACCAACTCGGCGAGGCTAACGGGCGCGCCCGAGGCCTTCAGATAAGCCATCCAGGACGCGGCAGCGTCGTGGATCTGGATCGGCGCTGTGACCTGGGCGACCAGTCCCGCAAGGTCAGGTATGTCGGCCTCCACCAGCACGACGCCGGCTTCGCGCAGGCGGTCCATCACCGCGTCCATCTGATGTTCGACCTCAGGGTCCAGGCCCGAGAAATAGAAGCCACGGGCGATGCCCAGCCGCAGACCGCGCAGGTCCGCAGGCGCCACCGGCCGCTGATCCCCGGTCATCACGGCATCGAACAGCACCAGATCTTCGACCGTGCGCGCGTGCGGACCGATCTGGTCGAACAGCGGCGTGATCGGCGCCGTGCCGTCATTGGGGTAGCGGCCCGTGGTCGGCCGAAACCCGCAAACGCCGCAAAGGGCGGCAGGCACGCGGATCGACCCTTGCGTATCTTCCGCCACGCCCAGCGGCGCCATCCGGGCCGCCACGGCTGCAGCCGTCCCGCCGCTGCTGCCGCCGGGTATGCGTTGCGGGTCGTAGGGATTGCGCACCGCCCCGAATGCCTGGTTGTTACTGGTCCAGCCGAACGACAGTTCATGCAGATTGGTCTTGCCCAGCACACTGGCGCCCGCCGCGCGCAGTTTCGCCACGGCGGTGGCGTCGGTCGCCGAGTGGAAGTCGGACAGCGCCCGCGTCCCGGCCGTGGTGCGCAAATCACAGGTGTTGATGCTGTCCTTGATCGGGATCGGCAGGCCGTGCAGCAGACCCAGCGGTCCGCCGGCCGCGCGCAGGCGGTCGGCCGCGCGGGCCGCTTCGCGCACCGCCTCCGGCTCCAGAGTGATGAAGGCGTTGAGGTCGCGGCCGGCCTCGCATCGCACCAGCAGGGCCTCGGCATAGGCCTCGGCCGAAACATCCCCCGCCCGCATGGCGGCAACGGCGTCGCAGGCTGAGAGTTCGATCATGTCACGTTCCGTTGAGGTTCCCGCGCCAACAGGTCGTTGAGCGCGGCATTGATGAACATGGCATCCTCGGGCTCGATGCCGCCACCCGCCATATGGCCCCAGACCGAGGGGATGATGCGCCGATCAAGTGGGCAGAGCGGTGGACACACTGGCGGACGTCAATCCGCGCTGAGGTCTCCGGCCGCCAGGCTCGCCATCGCTTTCGCCTTGAACGGAAAGAAACCCTTGGTCGCGTGCGGCCAAAGCCGCTCATCCCAGCGACGCCTGACCTGCACCAGCGTTACGCCTTCAACCGCTAGTCTCGATGCGATAGCAGCCAGTGCGTCAGCGACGGGGCCTACCGGAGCATAGGGGGTGACGATGTGCCTGACGCCGGCGGCCCTGGCGGCCGCCAGCAGGCGCTCCGGATCCATGCTATCGTGCCAGGTCGTGGGGCAGCCGAAGGCTGCGCTGACCCGCATTGTCGTATCCCGTGCTGCGGCTTCGACGAAGCGACGCGCAGCTTCGCCCCAGAGCTTCTGCCCATCGGTTGCCACCACCGCGGCCACGAAGGGGCTCGCGGATTCAAAGACTGACTCCGGATGCAAGTCCTCCGAAGTGACCAGAAGCATGGCCGGTTCGGAAATTGGGGCGACAGGCTGTTCAGCCAGGGCGATCGGGCCCGGAAGCGGAAACTCGGTGAGCGCGGTCGCTTCCGTGGTCAGGCCCTTGGGGGCAAAGCGCTGGTTGGTATTGCGGGCGATGTTGTCGGCCGTGGCGAGATAGGTCTTGCCGGGCGTCTGCAGCCCCGCGACCCAGCGCCAGGACAGCGTATTGCTCGCCGCATCGGCATCGACCAGGTGCCGCAAAAAGAAATCCGCGCCCAGCGACCAGGGCAGCTTCAGGGTGAAAATCCAGATGGAGGCAAACCACATCCGTGCGTGATTGTGCAGGTAGCCGGTCTGCACCAGCTCACCCACCCAGTCATCGAAGCCTTCAATCCCGGTCTGGCCGGTCTGCGCCGCGTGAAGGGTTGGGGAGCCGACAAAGGCTTGGGCCTGGTGATCTCTTTCCGCGCAGAAGCGCGCCCAGACTGCGGGGCGCATCTCAAGCCATCCCTTCCAGTAGGTCCGCCACAGCACCTCCTGAACGTATTTCTCGGCCGCCCTGGCATCATGCTCAGCCAGCACAGCGGCGATGACCTCTGCCTCGGTGATCAGCCGATGACGCAGATAGGGTGACAGCCTGGACACAGCGGTCGGCTGGGCAGGACCAGGATCGATATTGCGTCCGGCCCCATAGGCATGACCGGCCTGGGGAACGAAGGCGGCGAGACGGCGCAGGGCTTCATCACGGGTCGGCGGGAAAGTCATGGTCGTCCGTCACCTGGCATGCCTGCCGGCTGTTTAGGCCCCTGGGCTCTCAAAGCCTAGGCTGCCCGACATACGTGCTCATTGACCCGGCTCGGTGCGGGGCGTCATCCACCGATTCAATCAGCCGCGGTGCGCCGTGCCAGCGGAACGGCAAGCAGTACCGCCAAGGTCAGGAGGGCGATCATTGCCCAAGCCTCGTTGATGGCCTGCACGAGCGCCAGTTGCTGCACCATCGGCGCCAGGATCGCGACGGTGTCGGCGTCGGCCGGGCCTGGCCCTCGCGCCATGAACAGGTCCAGGGGTATGCCGACAGCCTTGGCCGTTTCGAGGTCGCCGGCCTCCAGGCGCGCGGCGATCTCCCGGCCCAGCACCGGCGCGCGGCCATAGATCACCGTGTCGATCAACGCCAGGCCGATGGTGCCTCCGAGGTTGCGCATCAGGTTGAAAAGGCCGCTCGCGTCCGGCACGTGCTCAGCGGTCAGGTGACCCAGGGCCAGACGCGTCGGGGGTAGCAGGCAGAACATGATCGCCACCCCGCGCAGCAGTTGCGGCCAGAGCATCTGCGCGAAATCGGTATCGGCTGTCTGAAAAGCGCTGAGGCCAAGGCCGATGGCAAACAGCACAAACCCCGCGCCCGTCAGCAGGCGGGGATCGACGCGGCGCTCCAGCGCAACGGCGACCGGCGCGGTCATCAGTTGAGCGATGCCGGTCACCAGCATGATCTTGCCGATGTCGAAGGCATCATGGCCGCGAACAAAGGCCAGAAACACCGGCATCAGATAGACAGAGCCGAAAAGCCCTATGCCCAGAACAAAGCTCAACAGACAGCCGACCGCGAAGTTGCGGTCGCTGAACCTTCGCAGATCCACGATCTGATGAGACGCTTTAAGGGTCCGTAGTGTGAACAGCGCCCCAGCCGCCACGCTGACCGCGAGCAGTCCTATGACGAGGGGCGAGGCCCAGCCGCGTTGCGGCGCGTCCTTCAGCGCCAGAACCAGCGTCGCCAAGGACCCCGCCATCAAGCAGAGCGAAGGGAGGTCCAGCCGGCGTGCCTCGCCCAGTGCAGGGCGCCCGACCCTAAGCAGCCAGGCCGCCGCCAACGCGCAGGCCAGGCCTGGCCCGACGTTCACGAGGAAGAGCCAACGCCAGGAAAAGGTATCGGTGATCCAGCCGCCGACGATCGGACCGACGGTCGGGGCCAGGACGGCGAGCACCCCGGCTATGGTTGTAGCCACCGCCTGACGCCGCTCGGGAAAGAGGACGAAGACCGCCGAGAACACCGCCGGGATCAAGGTTCCGCCCGAAAATCCCTGCAGCACCCGCCATGCGACCAACGGGGCGAAGCCGTCGCTCGTCGCGCAGCCAAGGGACGCCAGGCTGAAGACGGCAACGGCTATGACGAACAGCCAGCGCATGGTCAGAAGGCGCGTCAGGAACCCGGTCAGGGGAATGGCGATCACTTCGGCGATCAGATAGGCGGTCTGGATCCAGCTCATCTGGTCAGGCGCGATCGATAGAGCCTGCTGGATGGTCGGCATTGCGGTGGCGACGATCTGGATGTCCAGGATCGCCATGAACATGCCCAGACACATGATGGCGAAGCCGCCCCAAACCTTGATCGGGACGCGGGCGGGATCGTCGAGGTCGGGCAAGGCGCGCTTCCGATGGCCGTGCAGGCCCCGGATGGGGCCCGGCTACGCCGCTTTCCAAATGCGGCGGCGACGGTGACGTTCCATCGTCGATGGCCACAACCGCATGGGCGGAACCTTGAGCGACATCGACCTGTTAAGCGAACGACCACTGACCGACGGGGCGTACGCACGCCGCGAGCGCCTGGTCGGAGAGACGCCTCATGTCAGCCCCCGTCGCCGTACTCTCGCTTGCCACAGCGTCTCCGCCCCATCAGATGCCGCAGGCGCAGGTCGCCGAGGTGGCCCGAAGGCTCTTTGAGGACAAGTTTCCGCAATTTGATCGGATGGCCAAGGTGTTCGACACTGCGGGGATCGCGACCCGCCAATCGGTTTTGCCGATAGACTGGTACCTGCAGCCGCGATCCTGGCCTGAACGTACCGAAGCCTATCTTCGCGGTGGGGTAGATCTGTTCGTCGACGCCGCTCAAGCCGCGCTCGACGAAGCCGGACTGAAGGGCGCGGATGTCGACATCATTGTCACCGTGTCTTCGACCGGAATCGCCACACCAAGCCTTGAAGCGCGCGCCATGGCGCGGGTCGGCTTTCGCCCGGATGCGGCGCGGGTACCGGTCTTCGGCCTGGGTTGCGCCGGTGGAGCTACGAGTCTGGCTCTGGCAGCTCGGCTGGCCAAGGCCACGCCTGGAGCGGTCGTCCTTTTGGTGATCGTCGAGCTGTGCACCTTGGCCTTTCGGCTTGAGGACCTTTCCAAGGCCGACATCGTGGCCACGGCGCTGTTTGGCGACGGCGCAGCTGCGGCCGTCCTGCGCTGCGACGAGGGCGGGTTCGCGCACGTAGAGGGCATGGCCGAACACACCTGGCCCGATACGCTGGACATCATGGGCTGGCGCGTCGATCCGCAGGGGCTCGGCGTCATCTTCGCCCGTGCCATACCGCCTTTCGCCCGAGCCAACCTGCGACCGGCCATGGAGGAGATGCTGGCCAGTCAGAAGCTGGGTCTGGACGACGTCGATCGCTTCATCTGCCATCCAGGCGGCATGAAGGTCATCGACGCGATGGAGGCGGCCTTGTCGATGGGACAGGGGCGGCTAGATCATGAACGCGCGGTGCTCCGGGACCATGGCAACATGTCGGCCCCGACGGTGCTCTATGTCCTGGATCGGGCGCGCCGCGCCGGCCTTCCCGACAGATCGGTGGTCACCGCCCTGGGCCCAGGCTTCACCTCAAGCACCGTCACCTTGAGGTCGGCGGCATGACACTTTCGATCATCGTCCTTGGCCTGGTGACCGTCCAGAGACTGGGCGAGCTTGTACTGGCCAATCACAATACCCGACAACTGATGGCTAGGGGCGGGGTAGAGACCGGTGCGGGCCACTATCCGATCATCGTCATCCTGCACGCAGCCTGGCTGGCGGGACTGTGGCTGCTGGCCTGGGACCGACCGACGAACCTGCCGCTTTTGACGATCTTCATTGCGCTGCAACTGGCCCGGGTCTGGGTGATCGCGACGCTGGGTGATCGCTGGACCACACGGATCATAACTTTGCCGGGCGCCGACCTGGTGCGACGCGGGCCCTACCGTTTCGTATCGCATCCCAACTACCTCGTCGTAGCCGCCGAGATAGCGGTCCTTCCGCTGACGTTTGGATTGGTCGGCTTTGCCGTCCTGTTCTCGATCCTGAACGCGGCAGTCCTGTGGGTTCGCATTCGGAGCGAAGGGCGCGCGCTGGTGTCAGCCAGCGAGGATGTTCTCGGCACACCTATGGTGTGACGCGGGGCCAGGAACACCGGGTTTGGTCAGCCGCCGTGCTTGCGCACATAGGACTGAAGGTCGGCCTTGGCCTTGGTGTTTTCGTCAATCGCGGCCTGGGCTAGCTTGCGGGCTTCAGGGTCATCGCCCGTCTTCAGAACGCTCTGGCTCATGTCGATGGCACCCTGGTGGTGGGCGATCATCACCTTGGCCCAAAGCAGATCAATGTCCGGCGCGCGAGCCGACATCATTCCCCGGCTCATGCGCATGCCGTCGGACTTCAGCGCTTCTGCGCCGGCCTTGTCGCTGGGTGTTTTCATTTGCGGCTGGGCGGCCATGCCAGGCGTTCCATGGCTGCTCATCGATTGGGCCTGGACTGCGCCGGCCGTCGCGCTCAGCAAGGTTGTCGCCAGTAGTGCGTGAACGAGCCTGCCCATTTCAAAATCCTTCCAGCCGGGGACCAAGCGGTCCTGAGACTGTAGAGCGCCACTGCGGCATTGGTTGCGCTTGGGCCCCAGCCTTTCAAATCATCCACCCGACCGAGGTCAGGGAGTCCGCTGCTGGCGATCAGTTTCGCTTTCTCAGCGCGCGGGTGAAAACCTCGCCGCTTTCGACAAAACCCGTGGCCAGACAAAATGGGCGCAGATCCCCGGGCCCGACCGGCGAGTCAAGCACAAGCTCGCCGCACCCTGCAGAGCGGGCGGCCTGGGAGGCGGCCTTGAGAAGCAGGCGCGCGACCCCGTTTCGACGCCGGTCTGGATCGACGAGGAGCATGGAGATCCACCCCACCTTAAGGTCGGCGGTCAGAACTGAATGCCAGTGCACCGCGATGACGCCTGACGGCGGGCCCCATTCATCGGCGATCAGCAGGACGCCGGGCTCGGCCTGAACGGCCTTCAGTCGCAGGGCAAGTTTGTCCCGGGCAAGAGTCAGGCCTGCGGTTTTGAGCAGTTCGGCCAAACCGTCCACGTCGCCAGTGTCAGCGGCGCGAATGGACAGGCCATAGCGGCTCGACATGGCGGTTTACCCCTCAGGCGAGGCAGTCGATCAGGAAACGCGCGCCGAGCTGGAGGCCGGGTTCATCGATGCTGTGGCCAAGGCCAGGCGAAACATGGGCTGCGACGTCGAAGTCCAGGCCCTTGAGCTGGAGCTGGGCCTGGTGCAGCGCTTCGACGGGCAGGACGTCGTCGCGGTCGCCGTGGACGAGCAGAATGGGTGGCTTGGTCACGACCTCGGCGGCCAAGGCGTCTGGGTCGGCCAGCATGCCGGAGAAGCCGATGATGCCGGCCAGGGCCTTGGCCCGGCGCGGCCCGACATGCAGCGCCATCATCGTGCCCTGACTGAATCCGACCAGGGCCAGCCTGTCCTCGCTGAGGCCATGGGCGGCGAGCTGGGCGTCGATATAGGCGTTCAGAGCCGGGGCCGAGACGCGGACGCCCGCCGCGCGCGCCGCCGGCGTCAGGCTGGTCAGGGACCACCATTGCCGGCCGTAGGGAACGCCGTCGCAGGGCTGGGGCGCGTCGGGCGAAAGGAACAGCGTGTCGGGCAAGGCAGAGGCCCAGTAAGGGGCCAGGTCGATCAGGTCCGCGCCGTTCGATCCATAGCCGTGCAGGAAGATCACCAGGGATTTGGCCGGGCCGCCCGAGATTGGCGACGCGCTGGGACCGTCAAGCATGGGGATCTGGGTCATGGCGGTTCCTGTTCGAGTAGGGAGATCACTATAGCCGCCTGGGCACGGCTGCGTCGCGCGCCAAGACTTAACCGGGGGATCCCAGGACAGCTTTGGCACCCTCCCCTTGCTTCCGCCTTGCCCAATCAGGTCAGAAGTGAATTAATACAATCTGGACGTGTTTCGCTTTTCGAGCTTACCTTTCGCTTCAATCTCGGTGAACGCGAAACGGTCCACCGAAGGGAGCGCGACGAATGGCTTTCCTTTCACCCCCGTCCAAATCGACGCTGACCCGGACATCAGCCCAGATTCCGGCCCATTACGTCGCCGGCCGGCCATTGCGGCGCCTGGCCGCAGAGCCGGTCGCATGAGCGCCCTGCCCGCCTCGATCCCTGACAACGCCGTCCGCATCCCGCCCGGCGACCGGCTGACCGAAACACGGACAAGTCAAGGCCACGACCGGCTTCTGCGCCTTGGAGGGGAGCGGACCATGAGCACAATTGTACTTCAGCCGCGCTCTGACTGCGGAAGAGGCTGCGGCCTCTATCGCCGTACCCAAGGCCCCTGGGTTCGCAAGGCTCGGGGAAGGTCAAGGTTGGCGTGTTCATGCACTACGACCGGTACGCCTTGGACGCCCTGGAGGCACATTCTGACGGGATCGGCACCCTGAACCCACCTCAGCAGACCGACACCGGTGTCGGCACCCCAGAAGACCCGGAGGTAGCCCTTGAACGGTTCCTTGCCCCTTAGAAAGCTGCTTCCCGGCGTGCATCGTGTGACGTTGCACTCAAAAACCTCAGTTTCAGAATATTGGTACGCTTGGCGCGGCGGTCCACGCATTCTGAGGGTCAAGGCGCGTAGTGACGATGAACTGGCCCGTCTCGTCGCCAAGGCTGCGCCGGACGCCATCCTGGCCTTCAAGGACCTTTCCTATAGCGGCGGCGACACCGTCACCCTCGATGACCTGATTACCCGCTACCTGATCGCCCTGCAGGCTATGGCCGGCGCGCCGCGCACCAAGCAGGACATGCGGGGCTACCTGGAGAAGATCAGAGAGGACCTCGGTGCCCTGGACATTCGGGCGCTGGAGAGCAAGCAGGCGCGCCTGTTTCTGATCAAATGGCGCGACAGACGCTCAGCCACGCCCAAGACGGCCGATCAATTGCTGGGCGCCCTGTCGAAAGTCATCCTGTGGGCGGTGGATCGCGGCGAACTGTCGAGCAACCCGATCGCCGACGTCAGAGGTCTTTATACACCCCCGGATCGCTCGGCGCTCATCTGGGAGGCCCAGCATCTGGAAATCCTCTTCAAGTACGCAAACCCTGCCTTTGTCAGCCTGGTGCAGGTGGCGATTCACACAGGCCTGCGACTTGGCGACCTGCGGAGGCTGAACTGGAGCGCGGTGGGGCGAGATGCCATCGTCTTCCAAACCGGGAAATCCAATCGCAAGCGCACGGTCGTGATTCCGATCACCGACCCGCTGCGGGCCATACTCGACGCCCTGCCGCGTTATGACTCGGTCACGGTTCTGAACTCCGCCCGTGGCCGGCCGTGGTCTGAAGGCGGTGTTGAAGGCGCGATCCAAGCCGCCAAGCGAAAGGCGCTGGCCGCGGCGCAGGCCGAGCGCGGACCCGACGCCGTCACCAGAATCCAGCACCTGCGCATCCACGACATGCGCGGCACGGCCGCGACCAATTTCATGGTCCATGGCGGCCTGGAAGACGAGGATATTGCCACCATCCTGGGCTGGAAACCGGACGCGGTCGGAGAGATCCGGCGCCGCTATATCAGCGGCCAGGCCATTGGCTTGGCCATCGTCCGACGGATGCGCGAGAACAGAGCCAGGGCTGAGATTGTAAAGGCCGCTGTAAAAACGGCCTGAGGGTCCCCCGAAGGGACGAGCTAAGTCTTTGAAAAGTAGTGGCTGGGGAACTAGGACTCGAACCTAGAATGACGGTACCAAAAACCGGAGTGTTACCATTACACCATTCCCCAGCAGGAACGGCCTAGCCCTTCCGGGCCCGACGAGGCGGTGGAGATAGCGCAGGAGTCGGCAGGATGCAACGGCGCTTTCAACTTCTTTTTCACGGGCCTGATTTGACCCTTGCGACAGAGCGATCGCGTCTCTATAAGCCGCCCTCCAAGTCGGAGTGTGGCTCAGTCTGGTAGAGCACTGCGTTCGGGACGCAGGGGTCGCAGGTTCAAATCCTGCCACTCCGACCATCTTCTCCCGTTTCAAAATCCTTTTTGTTTCCGTGACGTGCGGCTTATCGCCTGCGTTGCGCGCAGTTCATTTGTACGGCGGCGCGACTGCCGTTAGCCTGCGCGGAGTTTGCAAGCGGGATCGTCGATGAAGCAGTTCCTCCTGACCGTGGCCGGCGTATTCGTCGGCCTGGTGTTGTTCCTGGTCGGCGTACCCTTCCTGCTGATCGTCATGGCCGCCGGAGCCGCGCGCCCCGCGCCGGTTCCCGCCCATTCGGTCCTGCATCTGGACCTGCGCGGCGGCCTGACCGATCAAGCGGCCCAGAACCCCTTCGCCGCCTTCAGCGGCGGCGGCGGCGGCTCAGTGATGTCGGTCATCGAGACCCTGCGTCGGGCCGAGAGCGACGACAAGGTCAAGGCGCTGTTCGTACGTTTGCCCGAGGGCGGCATTGCCCCGGCCACGGCTGACGAACTGCGGCTGGCCTTCAAGCATTTCCGCACCGTCGGCAAGAAGCCGATCTACGCCCACAGCCAGGGCCTCTATCCCTCTGGCATGGTGACCTCGACCTATATGCTGGGCGCGGCCTCCAGCGAATACTGGATGCAGCCCGACAGTTCGTTCCAGGCGGTCGGCGTCGCCAGCGAGGCGATGTTCTTCAAGCGCTTCTTCGACAAGTACGGCGTCAAGGCCGAGTACGAGCAGCGCCATGAGTACAAGAACGCCGTCAATCCCTACCTCTACAGCGACTACACCCCGGCCCACCGGGAGTCGGCCCTCTCCTGGATGGGCTCGGTCTATCGCACGGCCCTGACCACGGCCGCCGCCGACCGCATGAAGGATCCCGCGGTCCTGATCCGCGACCTCGAGGCCGGTCCCTACAGCGCCCAGGAAGCCCAGGCCAAGGGCCTGATCGACCGCGTCGGTCAGGTTCATGACGTCCAGACCCTGGCCCTGTCACGTGCCGGCAAGGGTGCCAAGCTGATCGATTTCGATGACTATGCCGCCCGCTCAAAGCGGCCGACGACCAAGACTGGCCCGGCCATTGCCGTGATCGGTGCCGAGGGTCCGATCGTCACCGGCACCAGCGGCTCGGCCTCGCCGTTCGGTGGCGAATCCACCGTCTATTCCGACGACGTGGCCAAGGCCCTTTACGACGCGGCGGCCGACAAGGACGTCAAGGCCATCGTCTTCCGGGTTTCCTCGCCCGGCGGGTCCGACACCGCCTCCGAGCAGATCCTGGCCGCCGTCAAGGCCGCCAAGGCCGCCGGCAAGCCGGTAGTGGTCAGCATGGGCACCTATGCCGCCTCGGGCGGCTACTGGATCAGCAGCGCGGCCTCGTCGATCATTGCCGAACCCACCACCCTGACCGGCTCGATCGGGGTCTACGGCGGCAAGTTCGCCATCGGCGACGCCCTGGCCCGCTTCGGCGTCGACACCCGCCAGGTGCAGGTCGGCGGTGACTATGCCGGCGCTTTCGGAAGTGGCGAGGGCTTCACCGATGACCAGCGCGCCAAGTTCGCCGGCTGGATGGACCGCATCTATGCCGGTTTCATCACCCGGGTCGCCGAAGGCCGCAAATTGCCGCCCGAGCGCGTGCGCGAGATCGCCAAGGGCCGGGTCTGGACCGGAGAACAGGCCAAGCAGCTGGGCCTGGTCGACGAGTTGGGGGGCTTCTATCAGGCGGTCGACAAGGCCAAGAGCCTGGCCAATCTGAAGGGTGAGGTCCGGCTCAAGCCGATGAATGGCGGGCAGTCACCGTTGGAAGCCTTTGAACGCGCCCTCGGCGTCAGCTCGACCTCCATGCGGACCCTGGCGGCTTCGGCCTGGATCCTGGGAGACCCTCGCGCGGAGGCCATTCTCGACGACCTCGCGACCGCCCGACTTCGCGCTGCGCCCGGCGGTGCCTCGGTGCTGGCCGATACGCCGATCCACTAGACCTCGACGTGGACGGGGGACGGCGCTATGGCGTCGCCCCCCGTCAGCCGCTCTCACGACCCAGATCCGGATAGCCTGCCATGACCCCGAGCGCCTCTGACCTCCTGGCCGAGGCCGTGCGCGCCTTTCAGGCGCGTGACCGCGACTATGCCGCCGGCCTCCTGGCCCGCCTGAATGCCGAAGACGCCCCCCTCGGCGATGACTGGGGGGCCGTGGCGCGTCTGGCCGCCACGGTGGGCGAGGTCTCCGTCGCTCTGGCCGCCAGCCGCCGGCATGTGGCCCTCAAGCCCTATGACGTCGAGCGACGCCTGGCCTACGGGGCCCTGCTGGCGGAATGCGGTCGCATCGAAGGGGCCGAGAAGGCGACCCGCGCCTTCCTGCCCAATGCGCCCCGGGATGCTCGCCTGCACCTTCTGCTGGGCACCTGCCAGGCACAACTGGGCAAGACCGAAGCCGCCCTGGCCGATCTTCGCACCGTCCTGGACCTCGACCCGGCCCCGGCCCTCATCAGCGCCGCCTGGCTCGCCATCGCCGACCTGAAACGCTTCACCGCAGATGATCCGGACATCGCCACCCTGCAGGCCCTGATCCTGGCCACGGGCGACGCCACGCCCAGCGGGCTCTACTATGCACTGGCCAAGGCCCTGGACGACGCCGGTGAGGTCGAGGCCGCCTTCGAGGCCTATGAGACCGGAGCCCGCTCCGCCCGGGCCCTGAACCCGCCCAACCTCGCCGCATCACGCGACTTCGTCGACCAGGTGATCGCCGGCTTCACGCGCGAGAGCCTGGCCAAGCTGCCGCCCAGCACTGCGGACAGCGACCGGCCGATCTTTGTTCTGGGCCTGCCGCGCTCGGGCACAACCCTGGTCGAGCAGATCCTGGCCAGTCACAGCGGCGTCAAGGACGGGGCCGAGCTCAACCTGTTCCGAGCCGCGACCATGGCCCTTGGCGGCTACACGCCCTCCGATGTCTCACGCCTGGCCTTCTTCCCGGGTAGCGAAAATGTCTGGACCCTGTTTGGCCGGGTCTATCTGCACTTGCTCGACGAGCGCTTTGGCCCCGAAGGCCGGATTGTCGACAAGACCCTCAACCACACCCGCATGGTCGGGCTGATCCACCACGTTCTGCCGGGCGCCAAGTTCGTCTGGCTGCGCCGTGATCCGGCCGATACGGCCCTGTCCTGCTTCAGGAGCCACTTCGTCAGCGGCCTGAACTGGAGCTGGTCCCTGGAGGACATAGCGGCCCATTTTGCGGACGAGGACCGCCTGCACGCGCACTGGAGCGAGCAGTTCCCCGAGGCGATCCTGACCGTGCCCTATGAGGACCTTGTTCAGGATCCCGAGATCTGGATCGCCCGTATCCTCGAGCACTGCGGCCTGCCCTTCCAGTCCGGTGTTCGCGACTTCCACCTGACCGAACGGGCCGTGACGACCTCCAGCTCCAGCCAGGTTCGGCAACCGCTGAATGTCCGCGGCATCGGGGCCTGGCGACGTTATGAAGCCCACATGCGGCCGTTCCTCGACGCCTATGGTGGACATCCGGCCTGAGGCGAGCGGCGCTGCACAGAAAGAAAGGGCGGAGACCTCGGTCTCCGCCCTTTCTGTTTGTCGCTCCGCCAGTGCATCAGCCCAAAGAAAAGGGGCAGGCCTTGCGGCCTGCCCCCTGACTTGGTCGTTGATCAGGTCTGATTAGAAGACCAGATCGAAGCCCAGACGCACCGAACGCGGGGTCATGTAGGCCAGCGGGGCGCGATAGTTGACGTTGACCGCGCCGCTGTCCAGTTCGCCGAACTCGTTGGTTTCGACGGTCTTGCGCGTGTTGAACACGTTGAAGACGTCTGCGCGCAGGGTCAGGCCGTTTTCCGGCAGGAAGCCGAACGACGGAACCGTGTAGCGAGCCGACAGGTCGAGGCGATAGGTCCAGGGGTCGCTGAACACCGAACCGCGCGGCGAGGAAACGCCGTTGCAGTAGTGCGACAGAGCGCCATAGGCCGAGTTCAGGATCGGATCATTCGGGTTGAAGCCCATGCAGCCGTACTTGCGGCCCGAGGTCACCAAACCGTTGGCACCGACCAGGAAGCTGTCGGTCACCTGGTACGAACCGTACAGCTTCAGGACGTGCGCCCGGTGGTTGGGGAGCAGACCATAGGCACCTTCGGTCAGGCCGGGGGTGTCGAAGTCGGCGGTGATGCCGGCGTCGGTCTGGCCACCGGCGTAGTCGGTCTTCACGTAGCCTTCGTAGTTACCCTTCGATTCCGAGAGGGTGTACGAACCGTTCAGAGCCCACTTGCCGTCGAACGCACGGTCGAACTGCATTTGCAGGGCGATGTACTGGCGATCGACCTTCGGGTACTTCAGCTGCTCGGCGCTGAAGGTGATGGTGCGGACGGCGGTTTCACCCGGCAGCGGGTCCGACAGGACGATCGTCTGGGCCAGGCCCGGATTGATGATCGTGTACTGGTGGAAGCCGCTGAACACGTCTTCGCAACCGGCGATGCCCTTTTCCTTACAATAGGCCTGGACAGCGTAGTCGACCGACACGTCATCGGCGGCGCGCAGCGACTTGCGGAAGGTCAGCGTAGCGCCGGCTTTCCACAGCGAGTCGAAGCGGTGTTCGTAACCGAGGATGTATTCGTCATCGGCGGTCGACTTCAGGTCGCGGCTGATGTTCGAGACGAACGGCTGGATCGTGCCGTTGTTACGAACCGTACAACCCCGAACGCCCGCCGTACCGACGCCGCCCGGCAGACAGATGGCCGAGTTGGCGAAGCCGGTGATCTGGGTGCCAATGCCGGACAGCGGCAGGCCCGAGATCGGGTTGACCTGAGCGGTGTTAACCGTGGTCGTGCCCGGGACGTACAGCTGGAAGCCAGCCGGCAGCAGGAAGAACGAGCTTTGGTCCAGGATGGCCGAGGCCTGACGGTACGAGGTGTTCGTCGCGACCGGCAGATAGTAGCGGCCGTAGTTGGCGAAGATCTTGTTGGTGCCGTCGTTGGTCGGATCCCAGGTCGCGCCCAGGCGGAAGGCGATTTCGTTGTCGAAGTCAACGAACACGCCGCCCTTGACGCCGCCGACATCGATGCCGCGGTTCTGGAACTGGTCGCGGCGAACGCCCAGGTTCAGGGTCAGGTTCGGCAGTACATCCCACGAGTCTTGCAGGTAGATGGCCTGGTTGCGAGCCGTGTAGGAGCCGCCGCCGATGAAGGTGCGGACGTCCAGATAGTAACGACCGGCGGCAACGCCGCGCGGATCGGTGGCCGAACCTTCACGATAGACGTAGTTGCCACCGCCGTTGCGCTGCGACTGGTGGATCAGGGTCAGATCTTCGCGGTCGAAACCGGCGCGGATGTGGTGATCGCCCAGCAGGCTGACATAGATGTCGGCGTCAGCGCGGTAGAATTCGCGCGTGGTGGTGCGCGGTGCGTCCTGGCTGGCCGTGTTCTGGAAGCTGACCCGGCGGGTCGCGGTCGCGGCGGGCGAGCCGGCGCGGATCGACGACTGCACCAGCGGCGAGCCCGTCAGGGCCGACTTGGTGGCGTTGCGGTCCTTATTCAGGCCGTAGGCGGCCGACAGGGTCAGCCAGTCGGTGAAGCTGCCGGTGTACTTGGCGACGTAGCTGGTGGCGCCGTCTTCAAAGCGGGTGCCCGGCAGGACAGCGCCGTAGGTGTCGGCGGTGCCAGTGGCGCTATAGGTATAAGCGCGGCTGGAACGCTTGGTGACGCGCTGGGTGTCGATCAGCGTGAATTCCAGGTGCTGACGGTCGGTGATGTAACCGTCCAGCTTCAGGCCGTAGAAGGGGTCGCGGGCGACGTCGGTGTTGATCGAGCCGGCGGCCTTGGAGGCGTTGACCGACTTGTTGTCGCGCAGCTGGGCCAGACCGTAGAAGAACAGGCGATCTTCGATGATCGGACCGCCGACTTCAAAGACAACGTCCTTGTTTTCGACTTCGCGCAGCTTGCCGCGGGTCTGGTAGGTGTCCTTCTGGGCTTCGCCCAGGCTGTTCGGCGACCAGTTGCCGTGAACGGCGAAGGTGAAGTCGTTGGAACCCGACTTCGACACGGCGTTGACGATACCGCCGGTGGCGCGGCCGTATTCAGCGGCGTAACCGCCGGTCTTCACTTCAACGGACTTGTAGAACTCGAACGGCACGGTCGACGCGCCGATGTAGTTGTCGAAGTTCGTGATGTTCAGGCCGTTCAGGAAGAACGCGTTTTCAGCGACCGAGGCGCCGCTGATCGAGGTCTGACCGCGGAAGTTGGTCGACGAACCTTCGACGGTGCCGGGGGCCAGCAGGGTCAGGGCCGTGATGTTGCGGCCGATCGGAACCTGCTTTTGCAGCTCTTCGACGTCGATCGAGAGACCGGTCGTGGTCTGCGAGAAGTCGAGTTGCGGGTTGGCGGTGGCGGTGACGACGACTTCCGAAACGGTCGAGTCGGCCGAGGCCAGGGTGAAGTTGTAACCGGCTTCACCGCCGGCCTTGACGTTCAGGGCGCCGTCAGTGGTCGGCTGGAAGCCGTCCTTGCTGATCGAGACGGTGTAGGTACCGGCCGGCAGGGCCGGGCTGCGGAACTGGCCGCTACCGTCGGTGGTGAACGAACGGGTGAAGCCCTGGGCGTTCGACTTCACGGTCACGGCGGCGCCGGCGATCGGCGCACCGCTGCCGTCCAGCACGGTGCCGGCGAGGGCGCCGCTCGTATAGTCCTGGGCGCTTGCCAGGGTCGGGACGGCCGTGGCGACGGCCGTGATGGCCAGCGGCGCCGCGACCGACGCGAGGCCTGCCAGCAGCGTCGACGTCAGAAGACGTGCGCGAACGCTACCCTTTGTGGAATTCATGTTCATCTTATCCCCTCATGCGTGATGCAGCGCGACGACCGGACGGGCCCCTGAAGAAAACTTTCGTCCGGCGTGCGCGGAAATCCGCGCCAAGTGCACCACGAGATTACTGGTGTCCCGGAAAACATTTCCCCGGTTGGCGGGACGTTAGGAGCCATGACAGTTTTGGGTCAATTGGCATTACAAGCTCGTAACCCACATCGCGTCCTGCTGTCGCATAAACGCAACAGGCTGACCTCTTTCTGACCAAAGGGGCTTGGACCAAACGCCGCATCAACCCAAGTCATCGGTCCTTCTTAAGCTATGTGTCTGGTATAGCTGCCTAATTCCAGAAATGCCCAGTCGGTGAACGATGCTATCTCAAGGTTGTGCATCGCGGCAAATTCGACCTCGGCAACCTTGACTTTGCAGAAACGCTTCACAGGCTTTTGCTAGAAAAACGGTGTTTTCCACCCCATTTCCGATGAAGTTTTAATGAATGATTCCCGAAACTGGTCACTTCAAGGGCACATTCAGGCCTAAATGCACATTGCCACAGCGCTGCGGGCTCGTGATGATAGCCTCGAGGTCGAGCCCGAAGAGACGCGGCTGACCAGCGAACTGAGCGAGCCCCCATGAGCGACTTTCGACGCGTCACAGATTCCCTGTCCGTCAGCCCGCAGGTGACGGAGGCTGACATGGCCCGCGCTGCGGCCGAGGGATTCGTTCTGGTGATCAACAATCGCCCCGACGGCGAAGACCCCGGCCAGCCCTCAGGCGCGACCATCGAGGCGGCGGCTCGGGCCGCTGGACTGGATTATGTGCATATTCCGGTGCGCGGCAGCCCTGGACCTGACCAGGTCGCCGCCGTCCAGGAGGCTGTTGCCTCGGCTGCCGGCCCAATCCTGGCCTTCTGTCGTTCGGGGACCCGCTCGATCGTCACCTGGTCGATCGGCCAGGCCCTGTCGGGGGATAGTGACCGCGAGACCCTGGTTCGCCAGGGCGCTGACGCAGGCTATGACCTGTCCGGAGTCCTGCCCGCCTGAAATTGGCACGGGCCCCGGCTGAAGACGCCTTATGGTTATAGAGTGTGGCTAGTTCGAAACCCGTGCGGCCATCGCCGAGGGCTCGGCTTCACAACTGGCCAGGGCGAACTGAACCATGACAAGACACAGAATGGCGAAGGCCACGCGCTGAAGCCGTTTTGAGACAAAAATCGCCGCGTCCGCCACCATGGCACGTCCTCCCGGGGTTACTGGAGGGCTGCCCCGCAAGACCGGCGCCGGAGACCGTGATGATCCCCTTCGTTCGCGAGATCGAATTCGAGTACGGCCGTTGCGACCAGGTCTCGCCATTGATCCGGCGGGTCATCGCCCGAAACCCGGGCCCCTTCACCTATACCGGCACGGGGGTCTACATCATCGGCAGGGGTGAGGTGGCGGTCATTGACCCCGGCCCGGAGCTCGCCGAGCATCTCGACGCCCTGCTGGCGGCGCTCGATGGAGAGCGTGTGACCCACATCCTGCTCACCCACCACCATCTGGACCACTCCCCCCTCGCCCGCCCCCTGGCCGAGGCCACGGGGGCGACGATCTATGGCCGCGCGCCCGCGGCACTGGCGGCGGAGAGTCATGATGGCATGGAGGAAGGCGCAGACAGCCGTTTCAAACCCGAGGTCGAACTGACCGACGGCCAGATCCTCGCGGGACCCGGCTGGACGCTGGAGGCGATCACCACGCCGGGCCACACCTCCAACCACGTCTGTTTCGCGCTGAAAGAAGAGAATGCCCTGTTCAGCGGCGATCACATCATGGGTTGGTCAACCACGGTGATCACACCGCCCGATGGCAATATGGGCGACTATTTCGCGAGCCTGGACAAGGTCAGGGCACGGGGCTTTGACACCCTCTGGCCCACCCATGGCTCACCGGTACGGGACGTGACGCCCTTCATTGACGCCTATGTCGCGCACCGTCGGGACCGCGAGACCCAGATCCTCAACGCCCTCGCCTCCGGCCATGACCGGATCCAGGCCATGGTGCCTGTCCTCTACGCCGCCGTGGATCCGAGGCTTCACCCGGCGGCGGCCATGTCGGTCCTGGCCCACCTGCAACAGCTGGTCCGTGACGGCCGCGTGCACAGCGACGGCGCGCCGGACCTGGCCGCCGTCTACAGCCTGGCCTGAAACCTAACCCTTGATCGCGGTGAGGAGGCCCTGGATGCGCCGGCAGTTGCGTCCCAGGTCCGTACCGCCTTCTCGACCGATCGAGCGCATGTCGACCCGGGCTCCGGCGGCATCAGGGCGGACCCGGACCACCAGATCGTCGACCAGACCGTACCAGTAGCTCCGGCCCGTCGCCTCCAGCCGCCCGTCCATCGGATCATCCGTGATCAGGGTCAGGCCCGAGGCCAGAACCGCAGCCTTGGCCGCCTCATAGGCATCGGCCGGCGTCCGTTCCACCACCAGGGGCCGTGCGACGGGGCAGGTCTCGGCATTGACATCGGCGACCCGGCGGCCCGCAAACACGACCGAACCCACAGGCAGGCTGGGATCAGCCTCGACCGCCTGGGACGAGCTCCCGCGTGCGGCCAGGGCCGCATCAGAGAAGTCCAGGGGTGTCTTCCAGTCCGTGGCGACGTCATGCACAGGCGGGGCCTGCCCGCCCACGGCATTGACCCCCACCATGGTGGCGATCGTCGCGATGGTGATCACCAGGATCAGCACCACACGCTTCCAGAAGATCCCGAAGCCGACCATCAGGGCGATGATCAGCGACAGGGCCCCAGTGGCCACGCCCAGATAGGCGATCTTCGGGGCCCAGTCCTGAGCCATCAGGTTGTAACCGAGCGGCAGGTCCAGCAGGCCAAACTTGACCCCCAGAGCCCCCACCGCGACCAGCAGGCCTGGGACCAGGGCAATCAGCAGGGCCAGGTCCAGGAACAGCGGCACCCAGCCCGGTGCCTTGCCGGCCCGGGCTGCGGTCTTGGTCTCCGCAGCCTTGGCCCGGCGACGATCACCCGGCGTCAGAGGAACCGCAAAGGGCAGATCCTCGGCCAGGGCCGCGACCGGCGTGGCGACCGGGGTCGGTTCAGCAACGGGCTCATGGAGCCGCAGAGGCTGTTCCTCAGCGGCCTCATCGGCCAGCAGGCTGACCGGCTCGGCCTCGGGCCCGGCCGGAAGCTCACCCAGATCCTCAGGCGGCGGCAAATCCTCGGCTTCAACCGCGAGGACAGGAGTCAGAGCGATGGCGGCCGGGACGGTTTCGACGTGAACCGACCCGGCCTCAAGCTCCCCCGAGGCGATCGCCTCCACGTCGGGCGGCGTTTCTACAGGATCTGGCGCATAGATGCGGGCGGCCTGCCCTCCGTCGGCGGCGGCCAGGGTAGGCGCAGCGGCTACGGCGCTCGGCAGGACATAGTCCTTCAGGCGCTGGCGGATCAGTTTCTTGTCGATCTTGCCGGTGGCACCCAGCGGGATATCGTCGACGAACAGAACGTCATCGGGCATCCACCACTTGGCGATCTTGCCCTGCAGGAACTCGAGGAACTCTTCGCGGGTGGCGGTCTCGCCGTCCTTCAGCTTGATCAGCAGGATCGGTCGTTCGTCCCACTTGGGATGGGGCACGCCGATCACCGCCGCCAGGGCCGCCTTGGGGTGCCCCGCAGCGATATTCTCGATCTCGATGGTGCTGATCCACTCGCCGCCGGACTTCACGACGTCCTTGGCACGGTCAGTGATCTGCATGAAGCCGTGACCGTCGATCGTGGCCACGTCGCCGGTGTCAAAGAAGCCCTCGTCGTCGAGGATATTGCCGCCCGCACCCCGGAAATAGGCACCGGCGATGGTCGGCCCCTTGATCTTCAGATTGCCGAAGCTCTTGCCGTCGTGCGGCAGGCGCTGGCCGGCGTCATCGGTCAACTTCAGCTCGACACCCAAGGGGGGGCGGCCCTGCTTGAGGCGATAGGGCATCTGCTGGTCGTAGGGCAGCTTGACCAGTTCGTCCGTCAGCACAGACAGGGTGCCGACCGGCGAGGTTTCGGTCATCCCCCAAGCGTGCACGACCTCGACGTCGTAATCTTCCTGGAAGGCGCGAATGATGTGCTCAGGACAGGCCGCGCCGCCGATTACCACCTTCTTTAGAACAGGCAGTTTCAGGTCGTTGTCGCGCAGGTGCTGCAACAGCATCTGCCAGACGGTCGGCACGGCCGCCGAGAAGGTGACCCCCTCACTGTCCAGCAGTTCATAGATGGACGCGCCGTCCATCTTGGCACCAGGCAGCACCATCTTGCAGCCGGTGGCCGGCGCCGAGAACGCCACACCCCAGGCATTGGCATGGAACATCGGCACCACGGGCAGGATGGTGTCGCGCTGCGACAGTCCCATCACGTCAGGCTGCAGGGTGATGAAGGTGTGCAGGAAATTGGAGCGATGCGAATACATCACCCCCTTGGGATCGCCCGTGGTCCCCGAAGTGTAGCAGAGCCCGGCCGCCGTACCTTCGTCGAAACCGCCCCAGGCGCAGTCGGCGCCGTGGCTGTCGACCAGGGTCTCGAAGCAGTGAACGCCCTTGAAGTGCGGTGCCTCGCTGGCTGGCGCAAAGGCCGGCATGTGCTGGCCATCGGTGAAGACGACCACGTGCTCGATGCTGGGAACCTTGGGCAGGATCGCTGCCACGATCGGCAGGAAGGTCAGGTCGGTGAACAGCACCCGGTCGCCGGCATGGTCGGCGATCCAGGCGATCTGCTCGGGGAACAGGCGCGGGTTCAGGGTGTGGCACACCGCCCCGATGCCCATGATGCCATACCAGGCTTCCATGTGCCGGCCAGTGTTCCAGGCCAGGGTCGCGACGCGGTCGCCCGGCTTGATCCCCAGCGACAGCAGAGCGTTGGACACTCGCTTGGCGCGATCGCGGATGGCACCATACGTCGTCCGTACGATCGGCCCCTCGACCGACCGCGTGACGATCTCGCGGCTACCGTGCCACTGGGCGGCGTGGTCGATGATCTTGTCGACCGTCAAAGCCCCGTGCTGCATCAACCCCTGCATAGAACCTGCTCTCCCGAAGGCTTCTTGTTATGCGGGAGAAGCTACCGGTCAGGACCGGTCTGTGCAACGCGCCGCGCGCGCAGAGCGAACGCCTGTTTGATGTCAGAACAGTTGGCTGGCAATTTTCAGTCATGCCAGCGCCCGCGCTGATCCGTCGCAGGCCGCTCAAGGTCCGGACTGACCTTCTCGGGGTATCCTGCGCTTCGGGGCAAACTGAGTCCTCGGGCGGGACGATTCGTTGCGCGGATGGCAATCTCTCTGGGCCGATGAGCGGCTGGACGAGGTGGCGATGGACACCCATCGCCTGTTGCTCCCGCGCGTGATCCTGGCCGCCTTGACGGCCACGGTGATCGGCGGTGCCCTGGGTCTGTCCTTCGCCTTGACCTGGCTGAGCGCACTATTGGCCTGCGAGGGTCTGGCCAGACTTGTGACCCGAAGGTTTTCGCCCGGCGTCCCGGGCTCTTTTGCCCTGCGCGCAGGCTTTGTGCTGGCCGCCCTGCCGATCAACATCACCTGGGCGTGGCTGGCTGCGACGCTGTGGCTGTCCACCACCGCCGATCTGAAACTCACGGCCGTGGCCATCTGGGCCGGTCAGATCGTCTATACCCAGAACTTCCGCCACCAGCCCTGGACCCTGATCGCCGTCAGCGGGGTCGCGCCCCTGACCAGCCTGATCCTCTTTCCATTCTTCTTCTATGGCGCTCAGGGCACAGGCCCGGACACGGCGCGCTGGGGCCTGTTGATCGTGGCGCTGAGCACGATCAACACCATGATCGCCAATCGTGCGGCCGCCCGCCGGATGGACGAGTTGACCCACCGCCTGCGCGAGGAGCGCGAAAGGGCCCTGGAAGCCACGCGCGCCAAGTCCACTTTCATCGCCGTGACCAGCCACGAACTGCGCACCCCGATGAACGGCCTGCTGGGCATGGCTCACGCCCTGTCGCGATCCGATCTGAACGAGACCCAGCGCGAGCAGGTCGGCCTGATGATCCGGTCCGGCGACAGTCTTATGCAGCTGCTCAACGACGTTCTGGACCTGTCGCGCATCGAGGCGGGCAAGGTCGAGCTGGTCCCGGAGCCGTTCAATCTGGAAGACGCCGTCCACGACATCCTCAATGCCTGGCGCGACGTCGCTGTCCTCAAGAATATCAAGCTGACGACCCGTTTTGATCCGGAGGTTCCCACTTGGATCCTGGGGGATGTCCTGCGGGTACGGCAGGTCCTGACCAACCTCATTTCCAATGCGCTGAAGTTCACCGTCACCGGGGGTGTCGATCTGCAGGTCTATTCACCGCGACCTGCTGTCGACGGACAGCACGCCATCTTCTTCGCCGTGCGTGACACCGGTCCGGGTGTTCCCCCCGAGGCGGCGGGGCGGGTCTTTGAAAGCTTTACCCAGGCCGACGACACGATTTCCCGCAGTCATGGCGGCGCCGGACTGGGCCTGACGATTTCGCGCGCCCTGGCCCGCCAGATGGGAGGCGACCTGACCCTGGCCCCTTCAGAGTCGGGGGCCTGTTTCGTGCTCAGCATCCGGGCCCCCGGCGCTGAGCCGCAAATGCCCGCGGACCTGGTGCGTGGCAGCGAACCCTGCATGACCTCGGTGCGGATCCTGATGGCCGAGGACAACACCATCAACCAGTTGGTCGTACGGGCGATGCTGGAAGCCACCGGCCTGTCCCTGACCGTGGTCGACAACGGTCAGCAAGCGCTCGAGGCCATGGCCCGCGGCGGCTTCGACTGTGTGCTGATGGACATCAACATGCCCGTCATGGACGGCATTACGGCCTTGCAGGCGATCCGGTCAGGGACGGCAGGAGACCCGAACCTGCCTGTTATTGCCCTGACAGCCTCGACCATGGCCGGCGACCGCGAGCGCTTTCTGAACCTCGGCTTCAGCGACCACCTGGGCAAGCCGGTCAAGCCGGCCGCCCTGATCCAGGCTATTGAGCGGGCGATCAGCCCGGATGGGTCCGGGCGCAACGCCCTGCATGACGCGGCCTGAGGCCGGCCGACCTGCCAGGGCCGGCCAAGCGGCTGCCTAGCCCATGGTCTCGGCGAGGGCCCTCGCCTCGTCTTCAAAGGCGCTGACCGTGTCGACCTTGCGCCAGGTGATCTCGCCCGTGTCACGGGCCAGCTGGGTTTCAAGAACGGCGACGTCCGCGTCCGAAGCATCATTGACCCGGGCGGCTACACGAGCCCGCAGCACCTCCGGAGGCGCTTCGAGCCACACCCCCTGAAAGGCGACATCCGTTGCGGCCGCCAGGGCCTGGGCCCGGGCCCGTTCCTCGGGCTTCATGAAGACGGCGTCCAGCACCACGGAACGGCCGGACTTCAGGGCCAGGGCGGCGTCATTGAACAACTGGTCATAGACCCGGACGCTGACCTCCGGCGTATAGGCCTCGCGCGGCAGGCGTTCGAGCGAGGGCACGCCCCACAGGCGCTTGCGGATTTCGTCCGTACGAAGAACGACCGCTCCAGGGGCAGAACCCAGACCCGGCGCGCAGACCCGGGCGAAGGTTGACTTGCCGGACCCGGACAGACCGCCGGTCGCCACCAGGCTGACCGGCTTTGGGGCCAGATGCTCGAGGGCGACGGCCAGATAGGCCCGCGCGGCCTCGTCATCGCCGGTATAGGCCCAGACATGGGTCCGCACGGCCGCCCGCACCGAGAGCATCAGGGGAAGCGCGGCAAGACCGGTCCACAGGCCCTCGCCAAACGATCGGGCAGCCTCGTCGAGATAGGCATTGAGCACCCGCCCTGCCGCGTCGCGACGGCGGCGGAAGTCGAGGTCCATCAGCAGGAAGGCCAGGTCGTACTGGATATCGATCTCCGACAGGGTGTCATTGAACTCGATACAGTCGAACAGGATCGGCCTGCCCCCTTCGATCAGGATGTTTCCCAGATGCAGGTCGCCATGGCAGTGGCGAGCAAAGCCTTCTGCGGCGCGCGCATCGAGCAACGGACCCAGGCGCTCGAGGGCAAGGTCCGTCTCGGCCACAAGGCGCTCAACGGCCAGGCTGCCGAGCCGCGGGGCCAGACCCCGCAACAGGTTGGCATTGGACCGGATCGTATAGCCCAGGGCACTGACCCCGCCGCCTTGTGGCCGCAGGGCAGCGCCTGCGTGGAACCGGGCCACGGTGCGGCCCAGGGCATCTTCCAGGGCATCATCGATGGCCCAGGGCTGGGCCGCCAGCACGCCCTGCTCGTCGAACCGGCGCATTTCGAGGGCGTATTCGACGATCTCGCCGTCGCCGTCGATCTCGATCCCGCCGGAGCGGTCCCGGGTCAGTCGGCGAACAGTGCGATAGATGTCCGGCGCGGCGGCCCGGTTGAACACCAGTTCACGTTCAAGCGCCCAGCGCCGCAGCTCAAGGGTCGAATAGTCCAGAAAGCCAAAATCCACCGGACGCTTGACCTTGAAGGCCGAGTCTCCCAGCAGGAACACCCGGGCGCAGGAGGTTTCGATGGTGTTCTCGGCGCGCTCGCCGAACCAGCCGGCAATTTCTTGTTCCCGAGCGCTCTCAGCGTCCTTGGTCACGCCTGCAATCCTGTCGTTTCGCGCCCGATATCCGGAGCCGGGGTGCCATAGCTGAATCTGCGGCGCTCGTCCTCGCCCATGACTTGCGCCACAATGCAATACTCGACTAACTTGCACCTCAGTAGCAGTTAGAGTTTTTTGCGATGCTTATGAGCGCCGGCCTCAAGAGAGCCGAACACAAAAGAAATGAAATCGTGGCGGCCGCACGGACCCAGTTCCTGCGGGAAGGCTATCGCGACGCCGGCATGGAAGTGGTCGCCCGTGCGGCCAGCGTGTCGACGGCGACTCTCTACGCCTATTTCCCCGGCAAGGCCGATCTGTTCAAGGTGGTTGTGCTCGAAACCGCGCGGGATATCGCGGCCCCGGTTCGCGACAGCGTCAACACCAGCGGGGATGCCCGCGCCCGTCTGCGCGCCTTTGCCAATGCCTATGGGGCTTTTCAGACACTGCCCGTCACCCGGGCAATGTTTCGCCTCGTGACCGCCGAGCGACGCCGGTTTGACGATGTCGCCGAGTACTTTCTGCAATGCGCCCGCGAGGAATTGGGCGGCGCGGCGCTGTCGGTGATCAATGACCTGGTGCGAACTGGAGAAATCGCCGTCGACAAGCCCTCGTGGGCGGCCGGCCAGCTGATGGGCATGATCGACCATGTCACCCTGGTGCTGGGCCTCTCCGCCGGCGATGAGACCCTGCCGCTGCGACCGCTGGGCGAGATCTGCGACGATGCCGTGGAGACCTTCCTGGCCCGCTATGCCTGCCGGACGGCGGCCTGATCAGGGGAACAGGCGCCGCGTGGTCCAGGCGTCGCCGACCCGGTCATAGACAAGGCGTTCGTGCAGGCGGAAGGGACGGTCACGCCAGAACTCCATGACCTGTGGAACGACGCGATAGCCTGACCAATGCGGCGGCCTCGGCACCTTGCCGAGACCAAACCTCAGCCCCATCTCGGCCACCCGACGTTCGAGGGCCAGGCGGTCGGGCAGAGGCCGCGACTGGTCGCTGGCCCAGGCCCCCAACTGGCTGTGGCGCGCGCGGCTGGCGAAATAGGCGTCGGCCTCGGCCTCGCTGACCGACTCGACCAGCCCGCGGATCCGCACCTGTCGGCGCAGGGACTTCCAGTGGAACAGCAGGGCCGCCTTGGGGTGGGCGTTCAGCTCCACGCCCTTGGCGCTCTCGGTGTTGGTATAAAAGACAAAGCCGCGGGCATCGAAGTCCTTGAGCAGAACCATGCGCGAGTCCGGCATGCCCTCGGCGTCGACCGTCGAGACGGTCACCGCATTGGGATCGTTCGGCTCCTTCTTGCCGGCCTCGGCGAGCCACTCGGCAAACAGCGCGAACGGATCATGCTCCGGCAGCAACGGCAGGGGCTCGGCCTGGGTCACCTGACGGACATAGTCATCGTCGCTGGGCGAGGCGGGGATAAGGGCTTCGTCGGTCATAGGGTGGATATAGGCCTGTGTCGGTGCCGGGACCACCACCTGAAAGTCTTAACTTAACCCCCCGTTGACCAAGTCCCGGCAGGGTCGCGTCGATGTCCGCGCGTCCCGCCTCTTCCCTGACCCTTTCGGCCGCCCGCGCCCTGCTCGGCGTGGCCCCTGGTGCCGGTGACCGCGAGCTGCGTGCCGCCTATCGCGAGGCGGCCAAGCGCGCTCACCCTGATCGTCCCGGCGGCGACGCAGCCCTGTTCCGCGATGTGCTGGCCGCCTATCGCCTGCTGCAGGATCAACCGCCGCCGCGCGAGATCCACTTCCCGCCGGCCTGTACCACGGCCGCAGAAAAACCCGTCAAACAGGCGATCCTAGAAATCGACGTGGCCACCGCCGTCAGCGGCGGCACCATGGATCTCGCCATCGACGACCGCAAACTGCGCCTGAAGCTCCCGGCCGGTCTGCGGGTCGACGACAAGGTCAGGGTCGACGGCGTCACCTTCGTGGTCCGGCACACGGGGGCCCGCGAGGCCCTGATCCGCGGTGACGACCTGTGGCTGACTGGCCGGATCGACAAGCGCGTGCTGGCCGAAGGCGGGCGGGTCGAGGTCGAGACGGTTCTGGGCCCGCGCCTGGCCTGGATTTCGACCAAGGCTGCCTCACGCGGCCTGGTCCGCCTGCCCGGACAGGGTCTGCCCGCGCGCGGCAGTCATGCGGCCGGCGACCTGTTCCTGCGTCTGGAAGCCGTCAGTTCAGGTGTGGAAAGTGCCGCCCGCTCCTTGCTCAAGCGGTTCACCGCCGCCTGGGCCGCCTAAGACCTTTCCAAGCCCGGGGTTTACCGGCTCTACTTCCTTCCAATCCGCCAGAGCGCGGTCTTGAGGGAGGCGACCATGACCTTGGAAGACCTGCGCGCGCGCCGCGAGACTATTGTCCGAGAACACATGGCCGACGAGATCGACCATGCGTGGGACAAGGTGCTGGAGACCTTTCCTCACCCCCATTATGAGATCATCGCCACCGGCGCGGTGCATGACGGCCGCGAGGACGTGCAACGCTACTACACCAGCTCGCGCGAGACCTTTCCGGATCAGCGCAACACCCTGCTGTCCCTGCGCCACATCGATGACGGCATCGTCGTCGAGTTCATTCTCGAGGGCACCCAGAAAGGGCCTCTGGGGCCCCTGCCCGCCACCGGCCGGCCGTTCGCCTGCCAGATGACGGCCTTCTTCCTGTTCGAGGGCGATACACTGGTCTGCGAGCGGATCTATTCCGACAGCCTGAGCATCATTCGCCAGTTGCTGGGTGGAATGTCGCCCTCCGAGGCTCTAGCCGCGCTGGCGGCTGCGGCGAAGGTCGGCTGAACGGTCAGAGACCAACCCGACTTTGGCCAGTCGGCGAAAATCGCATCGCGCGCGATGTATTTCGTATGGCGGCCTTGAATTTATATCGTGCACGATTAAATCGTTCACATCATTACTTGCAAGGAGCGACCCCATGAGCACTCTCTATGAAGCCCGCGCTACCGTCGTCGGCGGCCGCGAAGGCCATGTTCGCAGCGACGATGGTTTGCTGGATCTGCAGCTGTCCATGCCCAAGGCGCTCGGCGGCAAGGAGACCGGCTCCAATCCCGAGCAGCTGTTCGCGGCCGGCTATGCTGCCTGTTTCCAGAGCGCCATGGGTCACGTGGCCCGTCAGCAGAAGATCGCCCTGACCGGCTCGCAGGTCACCGGCGTGGTTGGCTTGCTGCCGCAAGAAGTCGGCTTCAAACTGGAAGTGACCCTGGACGTCGAAACCGAGGGTCTGTCACAAGCTGATGCCGAAGCCCTGGTGGCCACGGCCCACAAGGTCTGCCCCTATTCGAATGCCACGCGCGGCAATATCGACGTCGCCCTTAACGTAAAGGCCAAATGAGCCAGTCCCCCAAGAGCGGCCCTGAAGACGCGGCTGTTCAAGCGCCGGTCGAGGCCCTGCGCCTCGACCGTCAGCTCTGTTTTGCCCTCTATGGCGCAGCAAACCGGATCACGCGGCTCTATCGGCCGCTGCTCGAGGCCCTGGGCCTGACCTATCCGCAATATCTGGTGATGCTGGCGTTGTGGGAGCATAATCCGCTAACGGTCGGAGCCT
The DNA here is from genome assembly GCF_001414055.1 of Caulobacter henricii. Taxonomy (GTDB): domain Bacteria; phylum Pseudomonadota; class Alphaproteobacteria; order Caulobacterales; family Caulobacteraceae; genus Caulobacter; species Caulobacter henricii. The sequence continues at coordinate 2,819,866 of NZ_CP013002.1, forward strand.
TGGGCCAGGCCCTCGATCTGGACTCCAGCACCCTGACACCCCTGCTGAAACGGCTTGAGACCGCGCGTCTGATCGCGCGCAGTCGCGATCCTCAGGATGAGCGTCGGGTGATCATCACCCTGACCTCCGAGGGCCAGGACCTCCGCGAGGCGGCCAGGGCCATTCCCGCACAAATCCTGTGCCGGATCGATCTGCCGCTGGAGACTCTGGCAGCCTTGCGCGACCGGCTCAAAACCCTGGCCACCTGAACTCGGCCGGATCGACCATCACCGGGCCCGGGCCAGAGTACAGGCCAGAAAAAAGGGCGGACACCGGGTCCGCCCCTTTCCAGAACTTGCGCCTGTGACCCCGAGAGCCCAGGCCGCCGGAAGCGGATCTAGCGGAAGAGACTGAGGATCGACCCGCTGGAGCCGTTGGCGATCGACAGGGCCTGGATGCCCAGCTGCTGCTTGGTCTGCAGCGACTGCAGCTTGGCGCTTTCCTTGGCCAGGTCCGCGTCCACCAGATTGCCCACGCCGGCGTCGAGGCTGTCCTGCAGCTTGCCGACGAAGGTCAGGTGGGTGTCCATGCCCGTTGAGCTGGTACCCAGCGAGGCCAGCTTGTTGGTCGCCGTCTGGAGGGCCGTGGTCACTGTGGTGATCATGGTCTTGGCCGCCGCGGCCGTCGTAAATGTCGAGCTCGTGCTGAGGCCGATACCGGCCAGAGACAGGGTCTTGGCTGAAACCGTAAACCCTGAACCATCCTGGTTGGCCAGGAAGGTCAGCTTGGCGGTGGAGCCATCCGAAATGCTGACGCCGTTGAACTTGGCATTGGTGGCGGCCTTGGTCACCTGATCGCGCAGGGACTCAAAGTCCGCCTTCAGGGCGTCGAAGCTGGACGTGTTCAGAGACGTGTCAGAGGCGGCGAGCGCCTTCTCCTTCATCTTGCCCAGCAGGTCGGTGATCGTGTCGCCGGCGGCCAGGGCCACATCGATCGTCGACTGGCCGCGTTGCAGTGAATCCTTCACCGAGTTCAGAGACCGGGCAGTCGCCGACTGGTTCTTCGCCGTGGCCCAGATCGCGCCATTGTCCTTGGCGCTTTCAATCTTCTTGCCGGTGCTGATGCGCTGCTGAACGTTTGCGAGTTCCGAACTTGTCGTGTTCAGATTCTGCAGCGCGATCAACGCCCCTGAGTTGGTATTGATACTGTTCAAGGCCAAAGTGGAATACTCCTATTGAGTTATTCCAGCGTCCCCACGGTCGCCGGAGGGCATTTTGCCCATGGCGAATATATATCTATGTTATTTCGATAACGTTTATAGATAGTTGCAACAACCATAACGCTTCAATGTTGCGTTTACCGACTAAAAATTCAGCGTAATTCTCAATTAAGATTTCTACAAATTTAAGCTTCTCGAAATTATTGTTCAGAAATTACTAAGACCAAAAGGGCCAGGCGCATGCTGCTGGAGCGCCAATCCGTGGAGCACAACAGACGAAAAAAGGGCGAGCCCGCAGGCTCGCCCCAGAACCGACCCTCAGGTCGAATAGGTTTAAATCTTAGCGGAACAGGCTCAGGATCGACGAGCTCGAAGAGTTCGCGATCGATAGGGCCTGTATGCCCAGCTGTTGCTTGGTCTGCAGGGACTGCAGACGGGCGCTTTCCTTGGCCAGGTCAGCATCGACCAGGTTGCCCACGCCGGCGTCGAGGCTGTCTTGCAGCTTGCCGACGAAGGTCAGGTGGGTATCCAGGCCGGTCGAGCTGGTGCCCAGCGACGCCAGCTTGTTGGACGCCGTCTGCAAGGCCGTGGTCACCGTGCCGATCATGGTCTTGGCTGCGGCAGCCGTGGTGAAGGTAGAGCCTGTGGTCAGGCCGATCCCCGCCAGGGTCAGGGTCTTGGCTGACACGGTAAAGCCCGAGCCATCAGCATTGGCCAGGAAGGTCAGCTTGGCCGTTGTGCCATCAGCGATGCTGACGCCATTGAACTTGGCGTTCGTGGCAGCCTTGGTCACCTGATCGCGCAGGGACTCAAAGTCCGACTTCAGAGCGTTGAAGCTGGCGGTGTTGAGCGAGGTGTCGGAAGCGGCCAGGGCCTTTTCCTTCATCTTGCCCAGCAGGTCGGTGATGGTGTCGCCGGCGGCCAGGGCCACATCGATGGTCGACTGGCCGCGTTGCAGCGAGTCCTTCACCGAGTTCAGCGAAGACGCGGTTGCCGACTGGTTCTTGGCCGTCGCCCAGATTGCACCATTGTCCTTGGCGCTGGCCACCTTCTTGCCGGTGGAAATGCGCTGCTGGACGTTCTGGGTCTCCATATTTGTCGCGTTTAGATTTTGCAGCGCGATGAGCGCTCCACTGTTCGTGTTGATGCTGTTCAGCGCCATTACGACAGACTCCTTTTCAAGGTCTCCGGCCTCATTTTAAGACCGGTGGGCGTTTTACCCATCAAGGAGTATCCAACAGTCACCTTGAGAATTAGTTTAAAGCCAATTGTCACATGCTTAATACAGGAGCGAGACTAGTTAATATTAACAGAGTCGAGATTTCTATGCTGAAATTTGGTTAATCATCATCCGCCATGATGGCCGCAACGCTTTGACTCACAAGGATTTTTGAGCGCCGTTAGGATAGAATTAACGAGAATCACACGTCAGGGCGGGTGCGCGGCAATGCTCGGCAATGAACGCCGCATGGGTCGGAAGCCGCTCCACCACCCGGGCAATATGGCCGCGCATGCCCGCCAGCCGCCGCGCCACGTCGGCCGGATCGCGGGCATCGGCCATCGGTTCATAGCCCTGGGGCACTATGCCCTGCCCCAGCAAAACCGCGACCCAGCTGGCCTCGGCGAACAGCTCGTCGTCATAGCGCACGACCTTGCCGCGCGTCCGGAACAGGTCGAGCTTTCGATGCAGGCTGTCGGGCACGGCCATGGCGCGACAGGCCTCCCACAGCGGACCGGAGCGACCATTGATAAAGTAATGGAGGATGATGAAGTCCCGAATATGCTCCATCTCCAAAATAGACAGGCGATTATATTCAGCGCGGGCGACCGGATCGTCATCGCCCAGCGGCAAGAGCGACAACAGCCGGATGATCGCGGTCTGGATCAGGTGAATACTGGTGGATTCCAGCGGCTCCAGGAAACCACTGGCCAGGCCCAGGGCCACGACATTGCGGTTCCAGAGCTTCTTTCGCCGGCCCGTGACAAAACGCAGGAACCGCGGGTCGGCCTGGGCCGCGCCGTCTAGATTGGCCATCAGGGTGGCGGCCGCATCGTCGTCACTGATGTGCCGGCTGGAATAGACATAGCCGTTGCCGATCCTGTGCTGCAGCGGAATGCGCCACTGCCAGCCCGCCTCGCGCGCCGTCGAGCGGGTATAGGGCGTAAAGGCCCCGCCGTTTTCGCAGGGAACCGCCACCGCCCGGTCGCAAGGCAACCAGTGGGTCCAGTCCTCATAGCCGGTCTTTAGCGCCCCTTCGATCAGCAGGCCGCGAAAGCCCGAGCAGTCGATGAAGAAGTCGCCCTCCACCGTCTCGCCATCCTCCAGCCTGACTCCCGTGACGTCGCCGCTCTGACCGTTCTGCTGGACCGAGGCGATCTTGCCCTCGATCCGTGTGACTCCCTGGGCTTCGGCCCGTTCCCGCAGGAAGCGCGCATAGAGGCCGGCGTCGAAATGGAAGGCGTAGGAGAAGGTCGAGAACACCGAGCGCGGTTCATCATCGCCGCGGCTGAACCGCCCCATTCGGGCGGCCACCGCAGCCACGCAGTAATCGTCCAGCTCACTGGTATCACCCCGCGCCCGCTGACTGAGCCAGTGCTGGTGGAACGACACGCCGTCGATGCTGGCCCCATAGGTGCCGAAAGGATGCAGATAACGCCGACCTTCGCCCGACCAGCCGTCGAACTCGATGCCGAGCTTGAAACTGCCCTGGCAGGCCTGGAGGAACGCATTCTCGTCGATGCCCAGCAGATGGTTGAACAGCCGGATCGGCGGCACGGTCGCTTCGCCGACACCGACCGTGCCGATCTCCTCGGATTCAATCAGGGTGACGGGGCCATAGGCGCCTTTCAGCAGTTTCGACAACGCAGCAGCGGCCATCCACCCTGCCGTTCCACCACCGACGATGACGACGCGACGCGGCGCATGCTGATTCATCTCTCAAGCTCCCGATCTTCCGCCGCATGAGGGCTGACCTCTGGCGGCGGAGCAAGAAGACCAATCGACTATTTTGCGGGGCCAGGAAGGCTGAGGTCGCTCGCCGGAGCCCGGGCCGGGTTTGCGGCTATCTGGTTCGTATTATAAATGGATCGGCGAGGCGCTCGAGAGCCAGATCCAGCCAGAGACAGGATGGCCATGAGCGAAGACAAGCCCGGCAAGGCCCGCCTGCGTGACATCGCCGGACCTGTAAAGCGCGAGTCTCCTTGATGGACCCCTCGATCACGATCTTTGGCGACTGGGGCTCCTCGCGCCTGCGCCTGTATCTACGGCAGGGCAAGAGCGTGCTCGACCGTCGTGACGGTCCCGGCATCGGGGCCCTGAGGAGCAGCCCGGAAAGGACCTTTCTCGATCTGGTCGGCGACTGGCGGGAAGCGCGTCCAGCCGGTGCCATGCTCTGCGGTGTGGTCGGCTCCCGGATGGGCTGGGTCGAGGCCCCCTATGCCCCCTGCCCCGGCAGAGCGAATGACCTTCGCGAACGGATCCTGACGATCGAGGCCGAGGGCCTGCCGGTATCGATCATTCCCGGCCTGTCCTGCATCAATCCCCTGGGCAGCCCCGACGTGATGCGTGGGGAGGAAACCCAGATTCTCGGGGCCCTGGCCCTGGATCCGGCGCTTAGGCATGGCCGCCATCTGCTGGTCCTGCCCGGAACCCACTGCAAGTGGACCCTCGTCGAAGACGGCGCGGTCGTACGCTTCCTGACCGCCCCGGTCGGCGAGACCTTCGCCCTGCTGCGCCAGTATTCGAGCCTGGCCGCGGGCGTCGCCGCCGAGGTGCAGGGCTCACAGGCGGGCTTTGCGATGGGCCTGGCCCGGATCATCGAGCACGGCCCGGCCCTGCTGCCACATCTGCTGTTTGAGACCCGCAGCCGGCAGTTGCTGGAGAGCCTGCCGCCGGACGATGCGATGGGCTTTCTGTCGGGCCTGCTGATCGGGGCCGATGCGGCGGCGGCCCGCACCTGGTTCGGCGACCTGGTCCAGGTGACCCTGGTCGGTGCGCCGGGCCTGAACCGGTTCTACGGCCAGGCCATCGCCAGCCTGGGCGGCCAGACGACCGCGATCGACGGCGAGGCCGCCGTCCTGGCCGGATTGACAACGCTGTCTTTTCCAAAGAACAATGATTTCCATGTCCTCGCCTGAGCCCGTTCCGACACCGCTGCCGCCGATCGTGGCGATCCTTCGCGGAGTCAGGCCTGACGAGGTCTTGGACATCGCCGCGGCCCTGGTCGAGGCCGGAATCCGGGCCATTGAGGTGCCTTTGAACTCGCCCGACCCGCTGGAGAGCATCGGGCGACTGTGCACGGCCTATGGCGACATCGCCCTGTGCGGTGCAGGCACCGTTCTGTCGGCCCACGCCGTCGATCAGGTGGCTGCGGTGGGTGGCCGGCTCATTGTCACGCCCAATACCGACCCGGACGTCATAGGCCGCGCCATTGGCCTGGGCCTGACCGTCATGCCGGGCTTTGCCACACCGACCGAGGCCCTTGCGGCGGTAAAGGCCGGGGCGACGGCCCTGAAGCTCTTCCCGGCCGGAACCTTCGGGCCCGGCCACCTCAAGGCGGTCAGGGACGTCCTGCCTCGGGACGTGCGGGTCTATGCCGTCGGTGGTGTGGGTGTGGCCAATCTCGAACCCTGGCGTGCCGCCGGCGTCGCCGGAATCGGCGTCGGGGGAGACCTCTATCGGCCCGGCGCCTCGGCCCAGGAGGTTGGCGCCAAGGCTGCCGCCCTGGTCGCGGCCTGGAACGCCCAAGCCTAGTCCATCAGAACAGTCGTCCTCGGGGGAGGAACCACGTGCAAACCATCGATTTCGTCATTCTGGCGGTCTATGCCGTCGCCATCTTCGGCCTGGCCCAGTGGGTCAGCCGCGACAAGGGCGGTCACCAGAAAGACTCGACCGACTATTTCCTGGCCGGAAAGGCCCTGCCCTGGTGGGCCATCGGCGCGTCACTGATCGCCGCCAACATCTCGGCCGAGCAGATCATCGGCATGAGCGGCTCGGGCTATGCCATCGGCCTGGCCATTGCCTCCTATGAATGGATGGCGGCCCTGACCCTGCTGATCGTCGGCAAGTTCTTCCTGCCGATCTTCCTGAAAAACAATGTCTACACCATGCCCCAGTTCCTGGAGCAGCGTTACGGACCCAGTGTCCGCAACGTCATGGCGGTGTTCTGGCTGGTTCTCTATGTCTTCGTGAACCTGACCTCGATCCTGTGGCTCGGCTCGATCGCCGTGCATACGGTGACCGGCGTCGACCAGATGATCGCCCTGGCCGCGATCGGGGTCTTCGCCCTGGCCTATCAGATCTGGGGCGGACTGAAGGCCGTGGCCCTGACCGACATCGTCCAGGTGGCCCTGCTGATCACCGGCGGCCTGATCATCGTGTTCATTTCCCTGAACCAGATCGGCGGCGCAGAGGGCGGCGTCCTGGCCGGCTTCCACACCCTGTCCGAACGCTTCCCCGAGAAGTTCGACATGATCCTGTCGCGCGACAATCCGCACTACAAGGACCTGCCCGGCCTGTCGGTGCTGCTGGGCGGCATGTGGATCATGAACATCAGCTACTGGGGCTTCAACCAGTACATCATCCAGCGGGCGCTCGGGGCCAAGGACCTGGCGGAGGCGCAGAAGGGCATCGCCCTGGCCGCCTATCTGAAGCTGCTGATGCCGGTGATCGTCGTGCTGCCGGGCATCGCCGCCCTGATGCTGGTGCCCGGCCTCGACAAGCCCGACCAGGCCTATCCGGAAATGATGAAGCTGCTGCCGCCGGGCGTCCTGGGGCTGGTCTTCGCCGCCCTGGTCGCCGCGATCGTCGCGTCGCTGGCGGCCAAGATCAACTCGATCGCCACCATCTTCACGCTCGACATCTATGCCAAGATCCGCAAGGACGCGACCGAGCGCCACCTGGTCGCCGTAGGGCGTGCGACCGCCGTCTTCGCCGTCGTGATCGGCATCCTGATGGCCCGCCCCCTGCTGGGCAAGGCCGAGCAGGCCTTCCAGTTCATCCAGGACTTCACCGGCTTCTTCACGCCGGGCATCGTGGTGATCTTCATGCTGGGCCTGTTCTGGAAGCGGGCCACCACGGCCTCGGCCCTGGTCGCGGCCATTGGCGGAGCGGCGCTCTCGGGCGGCTTCTTCGTGGCCGACAAGCTCGGCGTCTTCGTGATCCCCTTCATGAACCGTGTCGGCCTGGTCTTCCTGCTGACCCTGGCCGCAGCGGTGATCGTCTCTCTGGTCGCCCCGCAGAAAAAGGTCGTCAATGTCGTGAGCCTGGAAGGGGTCAGCTACAAGACCACCCCTGGCTTCAACATCGCCGGCGTCGGCGTGATCCTGATCCTGATCGCCCTCTACGCAACCTGGTGGTGACGTGACGCCCGGTCGGCGGCGCTCAGCGCGGCCGACCGGGCTGATCATCGCGGGGCCTGAACCGCGTGCCCCGGCCTTGCCGACCGTCAATCAGCGCGCTTCAATCTCGACAAAGGGGCCAGGTTTGATGACCAGGCCTCGGACGCCGAAACCGATCTCTGGAGGGTCTCGACCGGCTCGGGCCGCCTGACCCAGCGTCACGGAAGACATCCCGCCGGTTTTCTGGTCCGCTGCCATCAACTGCAGCCGGGCCGAAGGCCATGATCACCCTCTATCACTGCCGGGACGCCCGGTCCTTTCGCCCGCTCTGGGCCCTGGAAGAGCTTGGTCTCGCCTATGAGCTGAAGCTGTTGCCCTTCCCGCCCCGTTTCCTGGCTCGGCCGTTCCTCGAGGAGAACCCGCTGGGCACGATCCCCCTGCTGGTCGATGGCGAGACCCGGATGACCGAGTCTGCGGCGATGATCGAGTACCTGTCCGTCCGACACGGTGGAGGGGCCCTGTCGGTCCGCCCCGATGAACCGGGCTATGGGGCCTATCTGAACGGCCTGCATTTCGGCGAGGCCACCCTGACCTTTCCCCAGACCCTGGTGCTGCGTTACTCGCGTCTCGAGCCGGAAGAGCGGCGCAATCCCCAGGTCGCGGCCGACTATGCCCGCTGGTTTCTGGCCCGCCTGAAGGGGCTGGACCTGATCCTGAAGGATCACGCCTTTGCCGCCGCCGACCGCTTCACCGGAGCCGACATCTCGATCGCCTATGCCCTGCTGCTGGCGACTTCACTCGGGCTTGCTGACGATTTCCCGCCCGACGTCAGGGCCTACTGGTCACGGATGCAGTCCCGTGAGGGCTATGGCCGCGCCCAGGCGGCCCAGTCGACCGCCACGCCATCGATCTGAGCCCGCAGCCTTTATCGTCTTACGATCATTTAACTGAGGCGGCCGGCCTTTGTCGGCTAGAAGACCCCGAAGACCTTCAGGGACATCGGGGACGATCGTGGATTACGGGATCAAGGGGCGCGTGATGCGTTCAAGCGCGCTGGTTGTGGTCCTTGTCCTGGGTGCCTTCACGGTCTCTGGCTGCGGCGCAGACAAGAAGCCCAAGCAGGCCAAGGCCCCGGCGGCTGTGGTTGCGACCCAGACCGTCAGCATCGCCAGCGTCGTCTCACAATCGGTACCGCGCGAGATCAATGCCAGCGGCACCATCTCGCCCTGGGAAGAGGTTGTCGTCGGGGCTGAGACCGGTGGCCTGACGGCGATGTCGGTCTCCGCTGAAGAGGGCCAGACCGTCCAGGCCGGCCAGGTTCTGGTCAAGCTCAATGACACCCTGCTGTCGGCCCAACTGCGTCAGCAGGACGCCAGCGTCGCCAGCGCCCGGGTCAGTCTGGCCGAGGCTGAGGCCGCCCTGAACCGCGCCCGCGAACTGCAGGCCAAGGGCTATCTGTCCCAGGCCTCGCTCGACTCCTCCCTGGCGCGTCAGCAAACCGCCAGCGCCCAGGTCGCGGCGGCGGAAGCCGGTCGCGGCGAAACCGCTGCCCGCCTCGCCCAGACCGCGATCCGCGCCCCGGTGTCGGGCCTGATCAGCCGCCGTACGGTCACCAAGGGACAGATCGTGGGTACCGGCGCAGAGGTCTTCCGCATCGTCCGTGACAGCCGTCTGGAGCTGGACGCCGAAGTGCCGGAGACGGACCTCCTGCTGGTCAGGCCGGGCATGCCGGCCCGGATCATCTCCGACAAGGTTGGCGAAACCAGCGGCCGCGTCCGCATCGTCACCTCGGAGGTCAACGGCCAGACCCGGCTGGGCATCGCCCGCGTGTCCCTGTCCGGCATGGGCGGCTTCCGCCCCGGCATGTTCGCCCGCGCCACCATCCAGGCCGGCGACCAGCCCGCCCTGACCGTCCCCAGTGCCTCGGTCCTCTATCGGGAGAACCGCCCGGGCGTGTTCGTGCTCGACGCCAAGAACCACGCGCATTTCCGGCGCATCGCCATCGTCGCCGCCACGGCCGACCGGATCGCCGCCACTGGCCTGACCGCCGGCGAGCGGGTGGTCGTAGAGGGGGCCGGCTTCCTCGGTGAAGGCGATGCGGTGCGCATCGGCAGCGCCGTTCCGTCGATCTCTTCTCCCGCCAAATCGGCCCGCTAGGAACCTGGCGCCATGAACAACATGTCTGCCTGGGCGATCCGGAACCCGATCCCCGTCATCCTGCTGTTCCTGTTGCTGACGATCGCCGGCATTTCCGGCTTCGGCAGCATGCGGATCAACAACAACCCCGATGTCGACCTGCCCTTCGTGGTCGTGACGGCGGCGCGCCCCGGCGCGGCCCCTAGCGAACTCGAGACCCAGGTCACCCGCCTGATCGAGGACTCCGTCTCCGGTCTCGGCCGGGTGCGCCACATCAATTCGACCATCACCGACGGTGTCTCCTCGACCTTCATCGAGTTCGAACTCGGCGTCGATCACGAGCAGGTCACCAACGACGTCCGCAATGCCATGTCCGGCCTGCGGGGCTCTCTGCCCCAGGACATGCAGGAGCCCAACGTCACCCGGATCGACATCTCCGGCGATCCGCTGATCACCTATGTGGTCAAGGCTCCGACCCTGACGCCCGAACAGCGCAGCTGGTTCGTCGACAATGATGTCAGCCGAACCCTGCTGGCCCTGAAAGGCGTCGGCGAGGTCAACCGCCGCGGCGGCGTCGATCGCGAGATCGAGGTGGCGCTGGATCCAGACCGCCTGGCCGCGCGTGGCGTCACCGCCGCCCAGGTCAGCCAGGCCCTGGTGTCGTCCAATGCCGACCTGCCGGGCGGCCGCGTGACGATCTCCGGCTCCGAACGGGCGATCCGGACCCTGGGCGCGGCCGGTTCGATCGACCAGCTGCGCGAGACCCGCATCCCGCTGTCGGCCGGGGGCAGTGTCCGCCTGGGCGATCTGGGCACGGTCGAGGACCGCTGGGCCGAGCCACGCTCGCGCGCCCGCTATGACGGCCAGGAGGTCGTGACCTTCAACATGGTCCGCTCGCGCGGGGCCAGCGAGGTCCAGACCGCCGAAAAGGTGCGCAAGGCGGTCGCGAAGCTCGACCAGTCCCGTCCGGACATCGAAATCAACGAGATCACCTCCGAGGTGAAATATATCGAGGACAGCTATCTGGCCTCGATGGAGGCCCTGATCCTGGGGGCCGTCCTGGCGGTGCTGGTGGTCCTGCTGTTCCTGCGCGACTGGCGGGCGACCTTCCTGGCGGCCGTCGCCATCCCGATGTCGCTGTTCCCGACCTTCGCGGTCATGGCCCCCCTGAACCAGTCGCTGAACAGCATCACCCTGCTGGCCCTGTCCCTGACCGTGGGCATTCTCGTCGACGACGCCATCGTCGAGATCGAGAACATGGTCCGCCACATGCGGGGCGGGAAGACGCCCTATGCGGCGGCCATGGAAGCGGCCGACGAGATCGGCCTGGCCGTGGTCGCGACCACCTTCACCATCGTGGCGGTGTTCGCGCCGGTCGGCTTCATGCCGGGCATCATCGGCCAGTTCTTCAAGGCCTTCGCCCTGGCCGCCTGTGTCTCGGTGCTGTTCTCGCTGGTCGTGGCCCGCCTGCTGACGCCCCTGATGGGGGCCTATATGCTCAAGGCCAACAGCAAGCACGAGGACGCCGATCCTTTCTGGATGTCGCCCTATCTGAAGAGCCTGCACTGGGGTCTGGACAATCGCTGGAAGGTCCTGGCGATGGGCATCCCGATGATTGTGGCCTCGTTCTTCCTGGCCAAGGCCCTGCCCTTCGAATTCCAGCCGGCCGCCGACCGTGGTCGTGCGCCTTTCTCGGTCCAGTTGCCGCCGGGCGCGACCCTGGACGAGACCGACGCCATCGTGCAGCGCATGACCCGTGAACTCCGGGCCCGTCCCGAAGTTCGCGGTGTCTATGCCTCCATCGGCGGCAACAATGCGGTCAATACCGCCACCCTGAACGCCGATCTGGTGCCCAAGGGCGAGCGCATGGACCAGCAGGAGTTCAGCCGCCTGATGGTCGACCAGTTCGCGGCCATCCCGGGCGCGCGCATCGGTGCAGGCTCCAACAGCGGCGGCGGTCCGAGCGACGGCACCAGCTTTACCCTGCGCCTGCTCAGCGACAACGGTCCGGCGCTTGAGGCGGCCGCCCGCAAGGTCGAGTCCGAAATGCGCTCGGTTCCGGGCCTGGCCCATGTGGTCAATACGGCTGCCATCGCCCGACCCGAGATCGTCGTCACGCCGCGCCCGGACCAGGCGGCTCGCGCCGGGGTCTCGGCCGGGGCGATCTCCCAGGCCGTGCGCGTAGCGACGATCGGCGACATCGACCAGAACCTGCCCAAGTACAATCTCGGCGACCGGCAGGTTCCGATCCGGCTTCGCCTGACCCAGAACGCCCGCGAAGACCTCGCCGTCCTTCAGACCCTGAAGGTGCCCAGCGCGGCCGGCCCCGTACCGCTGAACGCGGTGGCGGACGTGCGCTTCGGTGCAGGCCCGTCCCAGATCAGCCGCCAGGATCGCTCCCGCGTCGCCACCATCACCGCTGAGCTCGACGGTATTGTGGTCGGCGAGGCCAGCCAGCGGGTCCACGCCCTGTCCTCGGTCAAGAACCTCCCGGCCGGCGTCAAGGAAGTCGCCGCCGGCGATGCCGAGTTCATCCAGGAGATGGTCACCGGCTTCGCTGCCGCCCTGATCACCGGCATCCTCCTGATGTACATCGTGCTGGTGCTGCTGTTCCGCAGCTTTGCCCACCCGATCACCATCATGGTCGCCCTGCCCCTGGCCATCGGCGGTGCCTTCGCTCTTCTGGTCCTGGCCAGGTCGAGCTTCTCGGTCTCAACCCTGATCGGCATCCTGATGCTGATGGGCATTGCCGCCAAGAACTCGATCCTGCTGGTCGAGTACGCGATCATGGCGATGAAGGACGGCATGACCAAACGCGAGGCGATCATCGACGCCGCTCACAAGCGGGCGCGCCCGATCATCATGACCACAGTCGCCATGGGCGTCGGCATGCTGCCGGTGGCCGTAGGCTTCGGTGCCGATGTCGAGTTCCGCGCCCCGATGGCCATTGCCGTCATCGGCGGGCTGATCACCTCGACCCTGCTGTCGCTGCTCTATGTGCCGGTCGTCTTTGTGCTGATGGACGGCCTGAAGGTTCGGGCTGAACGCCTGACCCATCGCGTGTTCGGCAGCAGCGCCCATGTCGCCCAGCCTCCGGCCGGCCAGGCGACGCTGATCGACAACTAGGCCTGCGGCGCTGTGACCCTAAACTGTGGTTCGCAGCGCCGTGGCGACCCTGGGCGCCAGGCGTTCGGCGATCAGGCGGGCCCCGGCGGCGTTGGGATGGATGCCGTCGCGCTGCATCAGGTTCGGCACGCCGATCACGCCGGTGACGAAATCCGGGTGGAACGCCACACCGGTCTCGCGGGCCAGGGCCGGATAGAGGCCCGTGAAGTCGCGGGCATAGGATGCGCCGATCAGCGGCGGGGCGCGCACACCGGCCAGCAGCACGCGAATGCGGCGGGCCTTCAGCTTCTCGATGATCCGCTTGAGATTGGCCTTGGTCCGGACGGGATCGACGCCCTGCAGCAGGTCATTGCCGCCCAGGGCCACGACACAGACGGCGGTGTCCGCAGCGACGCTGAAATCGACCCGCGCCAGCCCACCACCGCTGGTGTCCCCGGAGACCCCGGCCCCGCGCACGGCCGTCCTGACCCCCAGTCGCTCCAGCGCGCCCTGCAGCTGCGCCGGCAAGGCGTCGCGCGCGGGCAGACCCAGGCCGGCGGTAATCGAGTCGCCCAGTACCGTCACGACCGGCAGCTTGTCGGCCGCCCTAGCGCCAGTGGACCAGGCACCCGCCGTCAAACCCAGAAATACAGCTCTTCGCGAGAGCTTTGGCAGTGTGAACGTCGTCATGGCTTCCTATGTGGGGCTGTGTTCGCCGAGTTTAATGCTCGAACCAGGGAATCTTCATGACCGCAGATGTCGCACCGCTCGCCCTTTCGTCGGTGACCCTTACCTTGCCATCATCCGCAGGTCCGGTGAACATCCTGCGCGGCGTCGATCTGGATGTTGCGGCCGGCGAGCGGGTCGCGATCATCGGGCCCTCGGGATCGGGCAAGTCATCGCTGATTTCAGTGGCAGCGGGGCTGGAGCGCCCGACCTCGGGAACCGTCAGCCTGTTTGGCCAAGACCTGTCCAAGCTGGACGAAGACGGCCGCGCCCGCCTGCGCCGTGGACGCGCCGCCCTGGTGTTCCAGAGCTTCCACCTGCTGCCCAACATGACCGCCGAGGAAAACGTTGCGGCACCGCTTGAGATCGCACGGTCGCCCAATGCCCTGCCGACGGCCCGCGACTGGCTGGCCAAGGTCGGCCTGTCCTCGCGCCTGACCCACTATCCGCACCAGCTGTCGGGTGGCGAGCAGCAGCGCGTGGCCCTGGCCCGCGCCCTGGCGGCGCGCCCGGCCCTGCTGTTCGCAGACGAACCGACCGGCAATCTCGACAGCCGCAATGCCGGTTCGGTGGTCGATCTGATGTTCGACCTGCTGGCCGAATGCGGGGCCGCCCTGGTGATGGTCACCCATGATCCGGTTCTGGCCCAGCGCGCCGACCGCATCGTGCGCATGGCCGACGGCAAGGTCGTCCAGTCGTCAGCCGAGGCCGCTGCGTGAGCGCTCTTTCCTTCCGCCTCGCCGCCCGCGAGCTACGCTCCGGTGTCCGGGGCTTCGGCATCTTCCTGGCCTGCCTGGCCCTCGGCGTCGCCGCCATCGCGGCCGCCAGCTCGACCGCAGAGGCCTTCCGTCGGGGCCTCGCCTCCCAGGCGCGGGAAATCCTCGGCGGCGACCTCTCGGCCTCGGTCGAGAACCGGCAGTTCAGCCCGCAGGAACGCGCCGCCTTCGCCCGGCTCGGCCAGGCCTCCTACACGGCCCGCGTCCGGGTCATGGCCGAGGCGCCTTCCGGTGACCGGCGCCTGGTCGATCTGCGGGGGGCCGATGCTGCCTATCCCCTGGCAGGCACCGTCGAGCTGGACGGTGCCGGCACCCTCGCCGAGGCCCTGGCCACCCGCGACGGCCTGCCAGGCGCAGCGGTTGAGCCGGCCCTGCTGGACCGGCTGGGCCTGAAGGTTGGTGACCGCTTCGAGGCCGGTCCCCTGACCCTGGTGGTCCGCGCCGCCATGATCCGACAGCCGGACAGCGTGGCCCGCGGCTTCGTCCTGGGTCCCCGGGTCCTGGTCCGTCGGGAGCTGCTGGATCCCACGGGCCTGCTGGCCCCCGGCCTGCCCTCGAGCCAAAGCGTCCGGATCGCCCTGCCCGCCGGCACCGATCCCGTCGCCGCCGGCAAGGCCCTGAAGAAGCAGTTTGGCGACTCTGGCCTCTATGTTCGGGACCGTTCGGACGCCGCGCCGGGCGCCCGCAAGCTGATCGACCAGCTTGAATACTTTCTCGGCTTCATCGGCCTGGCCTCGCTGGTCGCCGGCGGCCTGGGGGTCGCCGGTGCCGTCTCGGCCTATCTGGCGACGCGCGAGCCCTCCATTGCCGTGCTGAAGGCCCTCGGAGCCGAAGGCGACCTGATCCGCAACACCTATCTGATCCAGATCGGCCTGCTGGCCAGCCTCGGCGTGCTGATCGGTCTGGTCATTGGCGCGGTTGTGCCCCTGATTCTGGGCCAGATCGCCGGCAGCGCCCTTCCGGTGCCCGCCCTGTTTGCGGTCTATCCCCTGCCCCTGATCAAGGCCGGAGCCTTCGGCCTGCTGGCCGCCGCAGCCTTCTCCCTGATCCCCCTGGCCCGGGCCCGGGCCACGCCGCCCTCGGCCCTGTTTCGCCGCGCCCTGGGCGTGCGCGCGCCCTTCGGACTTGAGACGATCGGAGCCGGTGTCAGCGGTCTGGGCCTCGCCGCCCTGGCCGTCGCCACGGCCCCGACGCCGATCGCCGCCGGGATCATGATCGTCGGGGTTGCCGTCGCCTTCGTCCTTCTCTGGGCCCTGGGCCTGGCGGCGGCCTGGCTGGCGGGCAAGGTCCGAGGCCTGGCCAGTGGCCCCATCCGCATCGGCCTGGCCAATCTGGCCGGCCCCCGCTCGGCCGCGCGCACAGCCACCCCGGCCATCGGCCTCGGGGTCGCCCTGCTGGCCTGCGTGGTGCTGATCCAGTCAGCCCTGCTGGCCCAGGTGCGTGAGGTCGCGCCCAAGAGCGCCCCGGCCATGGTCTTTACCGAGATCCCCGGTGACGAGGTCACCGCCTTCGATGCCGAGGTCGCAAAGGCCACCGGCCCTCTCGATGCCGACCGCTATCTTCGCATTCCGTTTGCCACCGGCCGGATCATCGCCCTGAAGGGCAAACCCATAGACCTCAAGGCCATCAAGGCGTCCGAGCGCTGGGCCTTCGACAACGACATCAGTCTCTCGGTCCTGGACAGCGAGCCCAAGGATTCCGGCCGGGTCGAAGGCCGCTGGTGGCCGGCCGGCTATGCCGGTCCGCCGCAGGTGGCCATGGAGATCGACCTGGCCCAGGGTGCGGGTCTGAAGGTCGGCGACACCGTGACCCTGTCGGTCCTGGGCCGCGATCTGGAAGCCCGGGTAGCGGTGCTGCGCAAGGTCGAGTTCGGGGGCTTCGGGCCCAATTTCTCGATCGTGCTCGATCCGAAGAGCCTGGAAGGCGCGGTGCTGCGCAATATCGCCATCGCCAAGATGGACCGCCCCGCCGAGGCCCGGCTGACCCGGGCCCTTGGCCGGACCTTTCCGACCGTCAATGTCATCAGCGTGCGCGAGCAGCTGGAAGCCGCCGCCGGACTGTTCGACCGTCTGGCCCTGGCCATTCGCGGCGCGGCCGCCGTTGCGGGCCTCGCCGGCCTGCTGGTCCTGGCCGGAGCCATAGCCGCCGGGGCCCGCGCCCGGGCGCGCGAGGCGGCCACCCTCAAGGTGCTGGGCGGTACGCGCGCTCAGATCCTGTCGGCCTATGTCATCGAGTACGGCGCCGTCGGCCTGATCGCGGGAGCGGCCGGGGTTCTCCTGGGCCTGGCCGCGGCCTGGCCGGTGGTCGTGCTGGTGTTCAAGGCCCAGTGGAGCATCGACTGGGCGGGCGTCATGATCCTGCTGGGCGGAGCCGCCGGCCTGTCGGCGGTCGGCGGCCTGCTGGCAGCGGCCCAGGCCCTGTCTCGGCGACCGGCACCGGTGCTACGGGCGGACTGACGCTGGGGAAGCTCGACGTCGCTCGGCAATAGGCTAGCGTTGCGATTGGACCGGTCCGCCAGAGAACGCGGAACGCCTTGGCGCGTTACTGCCGGGTCCCAGGGAGAACATCATGCCGAGCCTTCGCCGCCCCGCCGCCCTCACGATCCTCGCTTTGACGGCCCTGGCCGGCTGCAGCCAAGGCGAGTCTCCGTCGGCGACCGGCGGCTATGGCCCCAACCCGGTCCTGCCCGCACCGACCAAGACCCTGCTTCCGACCGTCAAGGTGTCGCCGGTCAACCGCTGGGCGGAGGGCGCAAAGCCCGTGGCCCTGCCCGGCTTCAAGGTTCAGGCCTTCGCGGCGGGTCTGGACCATCCGCGCTGGCTGCTGGTGCTGCCCAATGGCGATGTGCTGGTCGCCGAAACCAATGGTCCGCCCAAGGAAAAGAAGAAGGGCTTCGACATCCGGGCCTGGGCCGAACAGCAGATCATGGGCAAGGCCGGGGCCAAGACGCCCAGCGCCAACCGCATCTCCCTGCTGCGCGATGCCGACGGCGACGGCGTGGCCGAGCTCAAGACCCCGTTCCTCACCGGCCTGAATTCGCCCTTCGGCATGGCCCTGGTCGGCGACACGCTCTATGTGGCCAATACCGACGCCGTGGTCGCCTTCCCCTATGTGGCGGGCGCGACGAGCATCGCCGCTCCGGCGCGCAAGATCGCCGATCTGCCGGCCGGCCCGATCAATCACCACTGGACCAAGAGCCTGATCGCCAGTCCGGACGGAACCAAGCTCTATGCGGGCGTCGGCTCCAACAGCAATGTCGGCGAGAACGGCATGGCGGCCGAGGAGCGCCGCGCGGGAATCCTTGAGGTCGATATCGCCACCGGCGCCAGCCGCGTCTTCGCCTCGGGCATCCGCAACCCTGTTGGCATGGGCTGGAACCCGATTACCGGCGCACTGTGGACCTCCGTCAATGAGCGCGACGAGATCGGCAACGACCTGGTTCCCGACTACATGACCTCGGTCAAGGACGGCGGATTCTATGGCTGGCCCTACAGCTATTTCGGCCAGACGGTGGATGCGCGGGTCAAGCCGCCGCGGCCGGACCTGGTCGCCGAGGCCATCAAGCCCGACTACGCCCTGGGGTCCCACACGGCCTCGCTGGGCCTGACCTTCTATGAGGGCGCAGCCTTCCCCGAGCGTTACCGCAACGGCGTCTTCATCGGCCAGCACGGCTCGTGGAACCGCATTCCGCAGTCCGGCTACAAGGTGGTGTTCATCCCGTTCGCCGGCGGCAAGCCTGCCGGTGAAACCGAGGATTTCCTGACCGGATTCCTAAACGCCAAGGGCGAGGCCCAGGGCCGCCCCGTGGGCGTCGTCGTCGACCGGGTCGGGGCCCTGCTGGTAGCCGACGATGTGGGTAATGTCATCTGGCGGGTCAGCGCGGCGCGCTGATCCAGACTTACTTGCACAACGAGACTGACGGGCGGTAGGATGGCGGGTCTCCCATGAGGTCCGCCATGAAGATCGAACGCCTGCCGCCCGTCCGCACCTCGCTCGGCCACACCAACCACCCCTATATGACCGGGGCCTGGACGCCGCAGCACGAGGAGGTCAATGCCTGGGACCTGAAGGTTCTGGAGGGCGCGATCCCGACCGATATCGACGGCGTCTATCTTCGCAACACGGAAAATCCCGTGCACGCGCCCCTGGGCCGCTACCACCCCTTCGACGGGGACGGCATGGTCCACCAGATCGAATTCCGCGATGGCCAGGCGACCTATCGCAACCGCTTCATCCGCACCCGCGGCTTTGAGGCGGAGCAGGAAGCCGGCGAGAGCCTGTGGGGCGGACTGGCCGATGGACCGGGCACCTCAAAGCGTCCCGGCTTCGGGGCGCATGGCAGCCTGAAGGACACCGGAAGCACCGACATCGTCGTGCATGGCGGCGAGGCCATTGCCACCTTCTACCAGTGCGGCGAAGCCTATCGGCTGGATCCCCTGACCCTGGAAAATCTCGGCGTCGCCGCCTGGGCCCCGCTGGACGGCGTCTCGGCCCATCCCAAGGTCGACGAGGCCACCGGCGAGCTATTGTTCTTCAACTATTCCAAGCACGCCCCCTACATGCACTACGGCGTGGTCGACGCCTCGGGCAAGCGCACCACCTATCAGGCCATCGATCTGCCGGGCCCGCGCCTGCCGCACGACATGGCCTTCACCAAGAACTATTCGATCCTCAACGACCTGCCCGTGTTCTGGGATCAGAACCTCTTGGAGCGCGACATCCACGCCGTGCGCCTGCACAAGGGCGTGCCCTCCCGGTTCGGGATCGTGCCGCGTCACGGCGGGCCGGTGCAGTGGTTCGAGGCCGCGCCGACCTATGTGCTGCACTGGCTCAATGCCTATGAGGACGGCGACGAGATCGTCCTCGACGGCTATTTTCAGGAAAACCCGACGCCGCGCCCGCTGGAGGACGCCCCCGACGGCCACGGCCATCTGATGGCCTATCTGGACGAGCACAGCTTCCGGCCCAAGCTGCACCGCTGGCGCTTCAACCTGAAGACCGGCGAGACCACCGAGGGCCATCTGGACGAGCGCATCCTCGAGTTCGGGATGTTCAACCAGCAATATGCCGGCAAGCCCTATCGCTATGCCTATTCGACCACCGCCAAGCCCGGCTGGTTCCTGTTCAACGGCTTCGTCAAGCACGACCTGGAAACCGGCGAGAGCTGGTCGATCCAGCTGCCTGAAGGCCGCTATGCCAGCGAGGCCCCCTTCGCCCCGCGCGTGGGAGCCGTGGACGAGGACGACGGCTATCTGGTCAGCTTCATCATCGACGAGAACCAGGGCACTTCCGAGTGCGTGCTGGTCGACGCCAAGCGCTTCGAGGTGGTTTGCCGCATCGCCCTGCCCCACAAGCTGAGCAGCGGGACGCATAGCGTCTGGGCGGGGCGGGACCTTCTTAAGCCTCTCCCATAGGGAGAGGAGGGACCCGCCGCAACGCGGTGGGAGGTGAGGGGTTACACCGTCAACCGGTGTGCCGGCACGCCGTCGACCGCCTTAACCCCTCATCCTCCCACGCCTTTGGCGCGGGCCCCTCCTTCTCCCTCCGGGAGAAGGTTCAGGTCTTCGGAAACCACGGCACGAAGCCCGAGGTCCGCTGCACATAGGCCTCGTAGTCCGGACGCTTGCGGCGCATGCGGCCCTCGACGGTGGGCACGCCGCTCCACTTGGTCAGCAGGAAGGTCATCAGGATCGGAGCCGGCAGGGTCCAGGCACCGAGGCCCGTCCCGGCGGCGATCAGATACAGACCCCACCAGACGCAGGCGTCGCCGAAATAGTTGGGGTGGCGAGTATAGCGCCACAGGCCCTTGTCCATCACCTTGCCGGCGTTTTCCGGCCTGGCCTTGAAGGCCGTCAGCTGGGCATCGCCGATGGTCTCGAACAGAATACCGACCACCGCAATGGCGGTACCGACATAGGCTAGGGTACCCAGCGGCGCGGCCGAGCCGTGGCCCAGCTGGACCGGCAGGGCGATCACGAACTGCAGGGCATATTGCAGGGCAAAGACCAGCAGCAGGGACGCCTTGGCGAAGCTCCATTTCCGCTCGCTCTCCGCCAGGGCCATCATGGTCACATAGCGGCGGTCCGGCCCGTTCTTGCGCCAGCGCCACAGCAGATAGCCGCCCAGTCGAAGCGCCCAGACGGCGCAGAGGACCAGCAGCAGGGTGCCGTGCGGCGTCGGCCCCATCTGCAGCCACGAGGTCAGGGCGATCAGGCCCATGCCCAGGCCCCACCAGCTGTCGACGAAGCTCACATCCTTCAGCCTCAGGCCGATCAGCCACAGCACGAAGAAGGCGGCGGCCGAAACGGCGGCATTGACGGCCAGGAGTTGGAGCAGAGATGTCATTGTCGTCCTGATAAAATAGATGCTCCCCCTCAGGGGGAGCTGTCGCGGAGCGTCTGAAGGGGCCAACGCGACCGACCTCCAGCTTGCCCCCTCCGTCGGCTTCGCCGACACCTCCCCCAAGAGGGGGAGGAGCTTCCGTTCGACCTATAGCCCCACGACCAAACTCACCGTCGTTGTGGTGGATCCACCGATGTTCAGGGTCTGCACCGTCCTGGCCCCGTCCACCTGATAGTCGCCGGCCTTACCGGTGACCTGCTTGAAGGCGTCGAGGGCCATGCGCACGCCCGTGGCGCCGACGGGATGGCCCGCCCCGATCAGGCCGCCGGACGGATTGATCGGCAGCCGGCCGCCATGGGCGATGTCGCCGGCCTCGATGGCCTTCCAGCTTTCGCCCGGCGCGGTCAGGCCCAGATGGTCGATGGCCATGTATTCGGTGGCGGTGAAGCAGTCATGGGTCTCGACCGCGTCGATGCCTGACACGTCGTCGGCGATCCCGGCCCTGGCGCGGGCATCAAGGATGGCGCGGCGCACCTGCGGGAAGACATAGGGCTCATGGCGGCTGTTTTCGATCTTGCGGGCATAGCTGATCGGGGCCGAGCGATGACCCCAGCCCTTGATCCGCGGAAGGCTCTCCAGCGCGATCCCGCGCTTGTCGGCATAGGCCCTGGCGCGTTCGGCCGAGGCCAGGAACACCACCGCTGTGCCATCCGTGACCTGGCCGCAGTCCTGCTTGCGAGTACGCCCCTCAACCACCGGATTGGTCTCGTCGTTCTCGGTAAAGGCCTCGGAGCCGAACCGCCAGTCGCGGGTCTGGGCGTTGGGGTTGCGGCGGCCATTGGCGAAATTGATCTCCGAGATCGCCATCAGGTGCTCGTACTTCAGGCCGTAGCGACGGTCATACTCGTCGGCGAGGTCGGAAAAGGCCCGGGGCCACAGGAAGCGGGCGTCCTGGAACTCGTGGCCGGCCCAGGCGGCGCTGCCCAGATTCTCGGCGGCCTTCTGACCAGGCACATTGCGCATCTGCTCGATGCCCACGACGCAGGCCAGGTCGTAGCGGCCCGCCTCGATCTCGGCGGTCGCCGCCAGGATGGCCACACTGCCCGAGGCGCAGGCCGCTTCATGGCGGGCGGTCGGCAGACCGTCAAAGGCCGGATGCACCTGACCGAACATGCCGCCCAGAAGACCCTGCCCCGCGAACAGCTCACCGGCGAAATTGCCGACATGGCCGGTTTCGATCTCTTCAGGATCCAGTTGCGCGGCGTCCAGACCCTCGCCGACCGCCTCGGCAAAGGCATCGACCAGTTCACGGCCCTGGCGGCTCCAATTGGCTGAGAAATCGCTCTGCCATCCGCCCAATAGATAGACCAAGGCCGCCTCCCGAGCCGTCACCAGTCAGTCTGACTATACAAGCGACCTTCCCTGAGTCCATGGCCGGCGTTGACAGTTCGATGCGGGGCAGCGCACCAAGCCGCATGGTCCAGACTGCGACAGTCGCCTCCGCGACGCCGACCCTCGTGCGAAACAGTTCGGCCGCGCGGGCCCTGAACCTGATCGGCGACCGCTGGACCCTGCTGGTGCTCTATGCGGCCTTCAACGGCGTCAACCGCTTTGACGGTTTCATCGCCATGACCGGAATGGCTCGCTCCCTGCTGGTCGACCGCCTGGGTCGGCTTGAGGCGGCAGGCATTCTGGAACGACGCCCCTACCAGACCCGCCCCTTACGGCACGAGTACCATCTGACCGCCATGGGCCTGGACCTCTATGACTCGGCCCTGATGCTGCTCGGCTGGGAGATGCGCTGGCGGCTGGACCCCGACTGCCCCTCCCACCAGATTGTTCACAGCCCGTGTGGACAGGCGCTTCGACCGGTCCTGGTCTGCCAGGCCTGCGCCGCCCCGGTGAAGGTGCGGGACATCAGCCTGCAGCCCGGTCCCGGTGCCGGCGTCGAGCCGGCCCCGCGTGCCCGCCATTCGCGCCGGGCCAGCGATATCCCGGGCTCGGATGGTGTCGGCGGCGTCCCCTTCCATCCGATGCTCGAGCGGTCGATCGAGGTGCTGGGCGACCGCTGGACCGCCCATCTGGTGGCGGCCAGCTTCTATGGCCTGACCCGCTTCAAGGACATCCAGGCCGAACTGAAGGTGGCCAGCAATATTCTCACCGACCGGCTGTCGCGCCTGGTCGAGCGCGGCATGCTCGAAAAGCGGCTCTACCAGACCCGGCCCGACCGCTGGGAATACAGGCTGACCCGTGAGGGCCGGGACTTCTTCCCCCTGATTGCCGCCCTGATGGCCTGGGGCGATCGCTGGCTCTCGGGCGAGGCCGGCCCGCCGGAAATCCTGACCCATGCCTGCGGGGCCAGGCTGGTTCCGACGGTGCGCTGCAACGCCTGCGACGGTGCCGTCAGCGTCAGAACCACGACCCTGTCCGCCCCAACCGCCTGACGAAGCGGCCGTTCAGCATCAGGGTACCAGCGACACCAGACCCAGCTTGTAGAGCCACATGAACGCTCTCATCCGCGTCGGGGAGGCACCCTGGGTTCCCCGAACCAGCGCGGCGATGGTGCTCGGCGTCGCCGCGGCCTGCCGGAGGACCTCGACAATGGTATCCCGCGGCAGGGTGACCGGATCGATCACATACCGAGCCACACCCAGTTCCAGGAAGGTCTCGATCGCCTCGGCCCGCTGCAGGTGAACCGCGACAATACGGCTCTCATCCAGCACCTGGCTCGGATAGTGAGAGAACAGCTCAAACGGATCGGGCCGGGTCGGCCAGGGCAGTGGCGCTGTAGACGCAGCCGCCTTGCGCAGTTCCCCAAGCCCATCGATCATCTCGACATAGCGCCCCAGGATGATCGGCCAATCATAGATTTCCCTGGCCCGCTTCTGGCCGGCGGCCCCGAGGGTCTCCCGGAGATCCGAGCTCTCCGCCAGAGCCACAACCCGATCGGTCAGGGCCGGCAGATCAACGACCGTCGCCATGCTCACCCGGCCGATGTAGTAGTCGTAGTTGTCGCGACCCAAGGCGTAATTCATGGCCAGGTCCGTACCGCTGCCGGCGGCCGGCAGGGTCACCGGAACGCGATAGCCATCGACGCCGTCACGAACCGTGTCCTTGTAGCCGTCCCAGTCGCTGACCAGCACGGGAATGCCGGCCGCCATGGCCTCGACCGGCGTCAGGCCGAACGTCTCCTGGATGTTGTCGGAGAGCGAAACGAAGACGTCAGCGGCTTTCCAGGCCTTGTCATAGAGGCCGCTGTCATTGCCATCGACATGCTGAAACCGGACGCTGGGCGCGAAGAACCGTTGCGCCTCCTCGACAGCGTTCTGCACGCCCGCATTGGGATAGATGCCCGCTTCGATACAGACCAGGGCCTTGCCGGTGCGTTGGCAGGCCGCCTCCAGGGCCTGATAGCAGGCGACCGGGCTGGCCTTGCCGTGGAAGGTGATGCGGCCTGCGAAAAGGAAGGCGATCTCGTCCGCGCCCAGTCCAAGGGTCTGGCGCGCGGCGATCCGCTGAGTGTCATTGCGCTCGAAATCCGGCACATTGATCCCGAGCGGGATGACCGGCAGGGCGGGCGAGTTGAATCGCGTGGCTCCGGTATTGTCGGCATGCCAGGTCTTGAGCTCATCCTGCAACTTGGTGACGACGGACAGGGCGGCACTGGAGGTGCAGATCAGGGCGTCCCAGGGCTTGAAAGGCGGCAGGGCCACCTCAGCGACCTGCCTCATGGCGTTTGCGGACGACAGCGTATGGGTTACGCCCACCAGACTATAGGCCGTACTTCCGACCAGGTTTCGGCCATGGGCGGAATCCTGCGGCAACGGGCCCGGCATGTAGAGCGCGCCCCGTTCTGCAAGGATGCGCCGTCCAGTTGAATCCTGCCAGTGAAGGGAGCCGGCATAGCCATCCCCTTTCAGCTGCTCGATCATCACGTGAGCGGCGGCCCGTTGCCCGTAGCCATAGACAGCGTCAGTCTTCCACCGGCGAGCCACACCCTTGATCAGGGCCTTGCCGGCACTTTGCCGCCCCATGATCTTCTTGTCGGTCGAATAGCCGTCGCCCGCGAAATAGATCGCGAAATTCATCATGCTCATCGAACGGCACCGCTTGCGACCAACTGGATTCAAGACGTCTCAAGCAGGCGCTTGCAGGCCGGGAACGTCCCTGCCTAGTTAGGAAAAGTCGCCCCGCCTGTCGATGGCCCTCTGATTGACTATCGCCCGACCATCGCCAGACCGATCTCGTTGTAGCGCTCGCCTTCGACGGCGGATTCCGGCACGGCGGCGGCAATCCGCGACAGGTCCTCGGCCGACAGCACCACGTCAACGGCACCGGCATTCTCTTCCACCCGGGCGGCCTTGGTGGTTCCGGGGATGGGCACAATGTCCGGGCCCTGATGCAGCAGCCAGGCCAGGGCCAGCTGGGCCGGCGTGATCCCCTTCTCGCCCGCGATCAGGGTCAGGGCCTCGACCAGGCTCAGGTTCTTGCTCAGGGCCTCGCCCTGGAAGCGCGGCAGGCCACGCCGGAAGTCATCCTTGGCCAGTCCCGCATCGCTGGTCAGGGTCCCCGTCAGAAAACCCCGGCCAAGCGGGCTATAGGGCACCAGACCAATCCCCAGCTCGCGCAGGGTCGGCAGGATCTCGGCCTCAACGCCGCGGGTCCACAGCGAGTACTCGCTTTGCAGGGCCGCAACCGGCTGCACCGCATGGGCCTTGCGCAGGGTCGCCGCCCCTGCCTCGGAGAGCCCGAAATGCTTGACCTTGCCCTCGGCGATCAGATCCTTGACCGCCCCGGCCACATCCTCGATCGGCACATTGGGATCGACGCGGTGCTGGTACAGGAGATCGATCACCTCAACGCCGAGGCGCTTCAGCGACGCCTCGGCCACGGCGCGAATATGCTCCGGCCGACTGTCGACCCCGACCATGCGCCGCACGCCCGCTTCGTCCGGCGGATTGATCTTGAAGCCGAACTTGGTGGCGATGACGACCTTGTCGCGGAACGGCTTCAGGCCCTCGCCGACCAGTTCCTCATTGACGAAGGGGCCATAGACCTCAGCCGTGTCGAAGAAGGTGACGCCCAGATCGACGGCCCGGGCCAGGACCCTGAAGGTTTCCGCCTTGTCGGGGGCCGGACCATAGGCCCAGCTCATGCCCATGCAGCCCAAACCGATGGCTGAGACCTCAAGGCCGTTGCCGAGTTTCCGCGTCTTCATGGGGCATCTCCAACATTCCGGTTGATGCCAATATGGGCCCTGCGGTGACCGATGTCAGGGGGTATCGTCCGCCCCCTCGACTCAAACTCTACATATATTGAATATGGCTACATGACCCGGCCACCCAACATCTCCCGCCAGACACGCGCGCTTCTGACCGTGCTCCTGGAGCAGCCCCAGGCCTGGCGCTACGGCTATGACCTGAGCAAACAGACCGGCCTCAAGTCGGGCACCCTCTATCCGCTGCTGATGCGGCTCAGCGACCAGGGCCTGCTGGACTCCGAATGGCGCCAGCCCCTGCAACCGGGTCGGCCGCCCAGACATGCCTACCGACTGACCGACGCCGGCGCGGCCCTTGCCCGCCAGCGCGCGGCCGACAGCCCCGCCCCTGTGGATGAGGCCGGCCCGGCATGGGAAGGCACGCGATGACCCTCGCCCACCTGCTGATGCAGCATGCTGCGACCGTCATGCCTGAACCGCGCCACGACTGGACGGCGGCGATGCAGGCCGAGGTGTCTGAAATCAACGATCCCCGTGCAGCCCTGGCCTTCGCGGCCGGTTGCGTCCTGACCGCCTATCACCAAAGGATCTCGCCCATGCGCATCGCCCTCGTCCTCGGCCGCTTTGGCGTCACGGTCGTCACCGTGCTGACCGCCGGGGTCCACATCGCCTTCCTGCTGTACTGGGTGGCGATCATCGAGGACCTCAAGACCCACGGCACGAACGGCTGGGCGGGCCGTTTCCCGATCTTTCGCGGCCATAGCGCCGAGGAGGCGCTGCAGGGCATAGGTCTGCTGCCCGTCTGGCATGTCGTCGCCCTGGTCGCCATGACCTTGGCCTTCGCCCTGTCGGCCTGGTTCCTGGCCCATGGCCGGTTAAGGCTCCTGGCCCTCGCAGCCGGAACGGGGCTGCTGATCAACACCGCCAACGCCCTGGCCATGACGGCCGTGAAAGGCCCCTATCTGGTGCACCCGCAGATGGCCTGGCTTTACGCCCTGGCCTTCGGCCTGCTCATTCTGGCGGCTGGTGCCTTTGGCGGCGCTGACCGCTGGCTGGCCCGGCGGCCGCAACTGGCGGCCTGACGGGTCAGGCTGCAAGCTTGAGAAGGCTGCCCGGCGGCATGTCCTGGCGAACCTGCTGATCCAGGTCCTCGGTCATCTTGTCGAGACCCTTCAGTTCTTCCTCGGCCTCATTGACCTCGTCGGAGCGCTCGAACCTGCCTGGCTGGGTCAGGATGCCCTTGGTCTTGGCGGTATTCAGTTCGTCCCTCAGGCCCCGGCTGACCTCACGCGTCATCTGGATGAACTCCTGGTCGCCCTGGGCATCCATCTTGGCCTCGTCCTCGAGGGTCTTGCGGGCGTTGGCGGCGCCCTCGGGATCGGTGGCGGCGTCGGGAAGGTTGGCGAAGTCCTGGCTGTAGAGTTCGCCGGACTCCTTGGCGGCCTTGCCGTAGTCCTTGACCGCGGTCTTCAGCTCCTTGGCCGCAGCGGCCAGAGCCTTGGCCATGGCCTTGGGGTCATTGGCGTAGATCTTCTTCAGCAGCTTCAGCCGGTCGACCACCTGCTGGAGCCTGGCCCTGGCCCGACCCTTGGCGTCACCGATGGCGTTCTTCTTGCCGAGCCGCAGCTCCTTCTTGAGCTTGACGAGTGCTTCGGCGGATTCAGCCGCCTTCCGGGCCTCTGGCGAGTTCGGGGCCGGCGTCGCGACCGCCGTTGCGCCCGCCTTGGGCGGCGCGATCAACGCCTTGTCCTTCGCATTCTTGCCATAGGCAGCCAGCGCCAGGGCGCCCGCCTGCGTCGTCACCGTCACCATCGGCCTTCCAGCCTCCTCCGGCGGTTCTCCGCCTGTCTGGAGGCCAGACCTAGCAAGCCAAGGTTAAGTTAGGCCTTCTTGACGAACTCGACGCGCAGGACAAGGCCGCGAACCTTTTCGACATTGGCCTCGATCTCGTCGGTATCGCCGGTCAGGCGGATATTCTTGACCAGGGTGCCGCGCTTCAGCGTGACGCCGCCCGAGCCCTTGACCTTGAGGTCCTTGATCAGGGTCACATTGTCGCCGTCGGCGAGAACGGTGCCGTTGCTGTCGCGGGTTTCGTCCGACATGGGGGAGCCTTGGGTAGGAGCGGGGCGTCAGGTTGAAACCCACACAAAATGCAGGGGCTTCCTAGAGGGCCCGGAGATCCTGCGCAAGGCGACGCTCAATCCTTCCGCCCCAGCGGATGCTTGGTCCTAACCACCTGGGCCAGATGGTCGCCGGCCACATGGGTGTAGATCTGGGTGGTGCCGATGTCGGCATGGCCCAGCAGGGTCTGGATCACCCGCAGATCAGCACCTCCCTCGAGCAGGTGAGTGGCGAAGGCGTGGCGCAGGACGTGGGGGCTGACCTTTTCGCGGTCGATGCCGGCGGTCATGGCCGCCTCTTCCAGCAGTTGCGACACCCGCCGCGCCGTCAACCGACCGGCCGACGAGCGGGACGGAAACAGCCAGGGACTGTCCTTGGCACCCCTGGGCAGGAACTGCGGCCGGGCGGTCAGATAGGCCTTCACCGCCGTCCGGGCGGGCGGGTTCAGGGGGGCCAGCCGCTCCTTGCCGCCCTTGCCCTTCACCGTGAGGAAGGCCGGATCCCGGGCCAGGGCATTGAGCGGCAGGGCCAGGAGCTCGGAAATCCGCAGGCCCGAGGCGTAGAGCAGTTCGATCATGCAGGCCAGGCGCAGACCCTGGCCGCCGTCCCGATCCGTCGCCGCGGCGATCAGAGCTTCGACCTCGCTGCGCGACAGCACCTTGGGCAGGGGCCGCCCGGCCTTGGGGGCCGCTACCCGCCGCGAGGGATCATCGGCCCGCCAGCCCTCCTCCAGAACAAAGCGGTAGAACTGGCGCACAGCCGAGCGTCGCCGCGCCGCGGTGGCCGGAGACAGTCCCCGGGCACCCAGGCTCTGGAAATAGGCCTCGATCGTCTCGGCCGGGGCGACATCCAGATCACCGCCCACTCTCGCCAGCCAGGCCCTAGCGTCGTCAAGATCCTTGCCATAGGCCGTGAGGGTATTGCGGGCGGCGGCGCGCTCGACAGCCATCATCTCGAGAAAGGCGTCGACCCAGCCGGCGGCGCTCATCGGGCTAGTTGCAGGGCCAGCAGGCCTTCGACCACCACAGCCCAGGCATCACCGGCCAGACCCACCCGGCCAAAGGCCTTGGCGATCCGGGCCCGGTCGGCCGGACCGGGTCCAGCCACGCCGGCATCCGCCGCCACCGCCAGGGCCAGCAAGGCGGCCTCGCCCTTGATCCCGGCGGTCGCCGCCTCATCCAGCAACATCAGCCTGGCCGTCGAGCCGGCCGGCTTGCCGACATCGAAACTGGCGAACTGGCCCCGCGCCTGGGCGCTCATGGTTCCCCCGAGGGTCGCCAGCAGCAGGGCCGCCGGCTGGGCCGGAGACTTGACCCCGTTCTGGGCCCCCAATTCGACCAGACGGTCCAGGACCTGGTTGTCGGCCTTGCCGGCGGCGGCGGCGAGCAGGGCATCCAGCAGGGCGAGGTCGGTGATCGTCGCCCCGGGGATCTGATCCTGGGTCAGGCGCGCGCGAATGGCCTGGGCCGTGGTCAGGTCGCCGGCGGCAAGGGCGGCGCGGGCAAACAGGACCGGATCGCGCAGGGGCGCATCCGCCTGGGCCAGGACCCTGATCGAGGTCGAGGCCGTTCGCGCTGCCTCAATGAAGGCCGCCAGTCCCTTGGCCTGGCGCAGGAAGGCCAGGTCAGAGGTCTCGATCGCGGTCAGATCCGCCCCGGCCAGGCCCGCCGAAAGATCGCTCGGCGCGCGGAGCACGGGCTTCAGCGCCGAGGACGCCGTGCCGGCCGCCGCCTGGATGTCCAGACCGAGCCTGCGCGACAGGGCATAGTTGACGCCATTGCGCAGATTGGCCGGCCCCGCCTCGCCGGAGCCCGCAAGCAGCGCCCCCATCAGGCGCGCATAGTCTGCATCGCGGGTCTGTTGCTGGGCCAGGGAAAAGGTCAGCTGGGCGGCGTCAGCCTGACCGGCCCGCGCCTGGCAGAAGGCCCGCAGCCGCAACCAGTAGCCGGCCCCGCGATCTACCGTCAGGGTGTCGCCGATGCGGCAAGCCTTGTCGTCGTCGCCCTTGATCAGGGCCGCCTCGGCTGCGGCCAGGGACAGGGCCGCGCTGCCGGCGAGGCCGGGCGCACGGTCAAGAACGGCGTCAGCGCCGCGGGCCTCTCCAAGGGCAATCAGGGCCATGGCCCGCGCTGCGGCCAGGTCCGGATCATTGCCGAGCCCCGCGGGTCCGGTCGCCCCGGTCGCCAGCACCCGAAGGGCGAGATCGGCGAAGGCCGGCGACAGGGGCCGAGCCGCCAGGCGGGGCAGCACGTCGCGGGCAATGTCCGGCGCGGTGTCCTTCCAGAGATCGGGTCCAAGATCGGTCTGGGCGGCCGGGGTCGAGAACAGGTCCGGCGCGGCCAGGGACTGCACCTGGACCTGGGCGAAGGCCGGCGCAGCGCCGCCCGCCAGCAGCAGAACGAGGAACGGCACAATGGCCCGGTGAGAGTGCGAACGCATGCGAGACTTCATGCTCCAGTTATGACCCAACACCACCGTCAGCAAAACCGGGTTCAGCTTAACTTGGCGCTTGGGCCAAGCCTCGTGTAAACCCGCGACCGCATCATGACCGACGACACCGCCAACCCGAATGAACCCCTGCGCCACCGCACCATCGTGCTGGTGGGCCTGATGGGCGTGGGCAAGTCCAGCGTGGGACGCCGCCTGGCCCAGGCGCTGGACATGCCGTTCCGCGACGCCGACAACGAGGTCGAAAGCGCTGCCGGCCGTTCGATTGCCGAGATCTTTGCCGAACTGGGCGAGGCCGCCTTTCGGGATGGCGAGCGCCGGGTTATCGCGCGTCTGCTCGAGGAGCCGCCGCACGTGCTGGCCACCGGCGGCGGGGCCTTCATCAATGACGAGACCCGCTCCCTGATCAATCAGAACGCCATTTCGGTCTGGCTGAAGGCCGATATCGAGCTTCTGGCCCGCCGGGTGGGTCGCAAGGATACGCGCCCCCTGCTCAAGAACCGCGACCCGGTCGAGGTGCTGACCGAACTGGCCGAGGTCCGCTATCCCGCCTATGCCCAGGCCCATGTTCATGTCCAGACCGGCGACACGCCGCACGCCGTGGCGGTGGACGCTGTGATCGCGGCCCTGCGTAACCGTCTGGACCAGGAGTCGTTTCAGCCATGACCCGCACCGTTGCCGTCGGCCTGGGCGACCGCACCTATGACGTGATGATCGGGACGGGCCTGATCGACCGGGCCGGCGACCTGATCGCCCCCCTGCTCAAGCGCCGGCGCACGGCCGTGGTCACCGACTCCATCGTCGGCGAGCACCATGGCGAGCGGCTGTCGGCGGCCCTGCACAAGGCCGGCGTCGCGGTCGACATGATCGTGGTGCCGCCCGGCGAGGAGACCAAGAGCTTCGAAGGTCTGGCCGACCTGTCCGATCAGCTGCTGGCCCTTGGGCTGGAGCGCGGCGACATGATCATCGCCTTCGGCGGCGGGGTTGTCGGCGACCTGACCGGCTTTGCGGCCGCGATCTACAAGCGCGGCATCGACTTCATCCAGATTCCCACCACCCTGCTGGCCCAGGTGGACAGCTCGGTGGGCGGCAAGACCGCCATCGATACCCCGCGCGGCAAGAACCTGATCGGGGCCTTCCACCAGCCGCGCCTGGTGCTGGCCGACCTCGACGTTCTGACCACCCTGCCCGCCCGCGAACTGGCCTGCGGCTATGCCGAGATCATCAAGTACGGCCTGCTCGGCGACTTCGCCTTCTTCGAGTGGCTGGAGGCCAACGTTGCCGCCGTGCTGCAGCGGGATGTCGAGGCTCTGGTCCGCGCCGTCGGCCGCAGTGTCGAGATGAAGGCCGAGATCGTCGCCGAGGACGAGAAGGAAGCCGGTCGCCGCGCCCTCCTGAACCTCGGCCACACCTTCGGCCACGCCATCGAGGCCGAGATGGGCTTTGGCGACGCCCTCAAGCACGGCGAGGCCGTCGGGGTCGGCATGGCCCAGGCCTTCCGCTTCTCGGCGCGCCAGGGCCTGTGCTCCAGCCAGGACGCCGTCCGCGCCGAAGCCGCCATCAAGGCCGCCGGCCTGCCCACCCGCATGAGCGACATCCGACTTGAGCCGTTCGCCGCCGACGCCCTGATCGCCCACTGCGGCCAGGACAAGAAGGCCGAGGGCGGCATGCTGACCTTCGTGCTGGTGCGCGGCATCGGGGATGCCTTCGTGGCCAAGGACGTCGACCGCGCGGCGCTCAGGGCGTTCCTGATCGAGGACGGGGCGGCGGGTTAGGTCCGCTTTCCAACCCGAACCGACTTTCAGCCTGTCCGCTCGCGGCACCCGCAGGATGACGGCCGCATCCGCAGCGTGAAGGTCTTGTCCATCGAGGCCTAGGGCGTAGAACACCGCCATGATCGCTGCTCTCCTGGGCCTTGCCCCCATCGTCCTCGCCCTGCTGGCGATTTCGGCCCTGTTCTCGGCCGCCGAGACCTCGCTGACGGCCGCCAGTCGCGCCCGGATGCACCAGCTGGAGCGCGAGGGCGACCGCCCCGCCAAGCGGGTCAACAAGCTGCTCTCGGATCAGGAGACGATGATCGGGGCGGTCCTGCTGGGCAACAACCTGATCAATATCCTGGCCTCGGCCCTGACCACCCAGGTGCTGACCGCCGCCATACCGGGCCCCTGGGGCGTGGCCGTCGCCACCGCCGTGATGACCGTGATGGTGCTGGTCTTCGCCGAGGTGCTGCCCAAGACCCTGGCGATCCTGAAGTCCGACGACGTGGCGCGCTTCCTGTCGGGCCCGACCCTGCTGGTGGTGCGACTGTTCGGACCGATCATCTATGCGATCCAGTGGATCGTGCGCCGCACCCTGCGGCTGTTCGGCGTCAAGCTGGACATGGCCGTCGACGTGCTGGCCGCTCACGAGGAGATCCGCGGCGCGGTCGAATACCACCACTCCGAAGGCCTGGTCGAAAGCGGCGACCGCCGGATGCTGGGCGGGGTGCTGGACCTGTCCGACATGGACGTCTCGGACATCATGGTCCACCGCAAGTCGATGGTCATGTGCGACGCCGACCTGTCACCGCGCGAGCTGGTGGCCGAGGCCCTGGAGGCCCAGCACACCCGCATCCCGCTCTATCGCGACGATCCCGACAACATCATCGGGGTGCTGCACGCCCGCGACCTGCTGCGGGCCCTGGCGGAATCGGAGGGCGGCATCGACGCCCTGGATATTGCCGCCATCCTGCGCGAACCGTGGTTCATCCCCGACACCACCAATCTGAAGGACCAGCTGAACGCCTTCCTCAAGCGCAAGAGCCACTTCGCCCTCGTCGTCGACGAGTATGGTGCCCTGCAGGGCCTGGTGACCCTGGAGGACATTCTCGAGGAGATCGTCGGCGAGATCGACGATGAGCACGACACCAGCGTCGAAGGGGTGCGCCGACAGCCGGACGGGTCGGTCAATGTCGACGGTGACGTGACGGTTCGCGACCTGAACCGCGCCATGGAGTGGGGCCTGCCCGAAGACGAGGCCGTGACCATTGCCGGCCTGGTGATCCACGAAGCCCAGACCATTCCGGAGCCTGGCCAGACCTTCATCTTCTACCAGCACCGGTTTCAGGTCCTCCGTCGGCAGAGGAACCAGATCACCGCCCTGCGCATCAGCGCCAAGCTGGACGAAGGGGTCCAGGTCTGACGGCGGAGCGCGGCAACGCTTTGGGGCAAGGGCGGCTCAGGCCCGTTGCGGTACACCGAAACCGCCGTGATCCGTGCACGGACTGCCAATCCCTTACCGGTGAAAAATGGATGACCGCCGCAACTGCCCCGCGACAGCCGGCTGACCTGTGCTAGCCTTGCCTTGAGCCTCTCTGCGGGTCCTCGCAGAACGCTACGGAGTTGGCGGCATGAAGTCCTTGTCCACACTGAGGGTGCTGGTGGTCGAAGACGAAGCCCTGGTCTCCATGCTGGTCGAGGACATGCTCAGCGACCTGGGCTGCACGGTGATCGGACCTGCAGCGGAACTCGAGGAAGCCCTGCGCCTAGCCGGCTCGGCCGAGATGGACGCCGCCCTCCTGGACGTCAATCTGGGTGGCCGGCCGATCTTTCCGGTCGCCGACGCCCTGAAGGCCCGCGGCGTGCCGTTCGCCTTCGCCAGTGGCTACGGCGCAGCCGGCCTGTCGGAAAGCCACCGGGGATCACTGGTGCTGCAGAAGCCCTTCCGCGAGACCGATCTTCGACGCGTGCTGGAAACTCTGGCCGACCAGATCGACTGAGCAGCCCGCGCCGAGTGTGAAACGATCACCGGGCCCGAAGAGGGCCTGAAGGCCTGACCCAAAGCCCGGGCGACTGTTATCGCCCCCGAACAGCGCATCGCGGTCCGGCCGTCTTCATCCCACAAACCCTGCCGTGACTGACGGCGGGCTCTACCGCACCCCTTGTGATGACCATCCGCCATGAAAAAGGCCCCTCGCCTGGATGGCGAGGGGCCTCTTCAGTCGGTGAGGCGGGGCAAGGGGCCTTTCGGTCCCCGCCCGGCCGCGCCAGGTTTAGAAGCGGACGTTGACCGACATCTGCCAGGTCCGGCCAGCGGAGCTGTAGATCGCGCCATCGCGCTGGTCTTCGAAGCGCTTGTTCGCGACGTTGTTGACGTTCAAGCGCGCTTCAACGTCCTTGGTCACGTCATAGCTGAAGTACAGGTTGTAGACCTCGTAGCCCTTGCGGGTGAGGTAGGCGTTCTGCTCGATCGTGGCCGGGGTGGCACCGTTGAAGCGGATGGTGTCGCTCACGGTACCGACGTTCAGGCTCGTCGAGAACTTGTCCAGGCTGTAGGCAATCGTCGTGCTGGTCTGCCAGCGCGGCGTGCCGATCGAACCGAGGTATTGCTCGGTGTCGGCCGGCAGGCCGGTACCGCTGAAGCTGGACTCCAGGATCCGGTACAGGTTGCTGTTGACCGAGATACGGCCCCAGTCGCTGTCGCTACCCAGCAGTTCAGCCACATCCTTGCGATAGCTCACCACCACATTGGCCGCGCGCAGGTTGGTCTGGGCGAGGTTGAGGTAGGTCGAGCTCCAGCCGTCCTTCAGCGCGAAGCGCGTGGTCGTCGAGGGTTCGGTACCGGTCGTGTAGCGGGCAAACGAGTCGCAGGTGTTGGTACCGAACTGGCTGATGTTGTTCGGATAGGCCGCCGAGTCATAGCAGTAGGCCGTCAGCTGATCCAAGGACACGCGGCTCAGCTGATCCTTCAGCTGGATGTCGACATAGTCGACCGACATCTTCAGGTTCTTGATGAACCGCGGCTCCAGAACGACGCCAGCCGTCCAGCTTTCGCCCCGCTCGGGCTTCAGACCCATATTGCCGAAGCGTGCGCCCAGCAGCGATTGAGCCGGAGGGGTGAAGCTGTTCAGGAAGTTCAGGGCATCGGTGTCATTGGTCGCGTAACCGGCGGCCTTGACGGCTGCGATACAGTTGGCCTTACGCGCAGCGGGGTTCACGCCCGAACCGATGTTGCCCACGGTGCAGGGATCGGCCGGAGTCGTGAACGCCGGCTGGCCACCGAGGAACAGTTCAACACCGTCCGGCTGGCGCAGCGAACGGGTCACGTTACCGCGGAAGGCGATGTCCTTGATCGGCTGGAAGGTCGCGGCCAGCGACCAGATCTTCGACATATCACCGTCGTACTTCGGATTGATCGTCTTCCCGAGCGCGTTGATGAAGCTCGGGGCCTTACCCGACTGCTTGGACCAGCGGATCGCCGGGTTCAGTTCCAGGCGCTGCGCGAACGGCAGGCTGAAGTCACCCCCCAGCAGCGGGATATTGAGCTCGACGCCGTACTCCTCGGCATTGGTCTCATACTGGGTGCGCGCGATCGCCGCCGAGCGCGTGCGGCCGTACTGCGAGATTTCGTCGACGCCGTAGTCGTTTTCGGTCGTACGACGTTCGGCCGACAGGGCCACGCCCACCGGGCCGCCCGGCAGTTCGAACACATCGCCGCTCACCGAGCCTTGCAGGAAGGTCTGGGTGTTCTCGAAGGCAAAATACTGCTGCGCGGTGACATAGGACTTGGCCGCCGCCGACATCTGACCGAAGCCGAACGGGTTCAGCGGCTGGCAGCTGTCGATCATCGACTGGGTGACGACCGGCGTGAACGGCTGCTTGGCGATGATGCCGCTGGGCTGGAGCTGGTCGACCAGGTTGACCGAGACGCCAGCCGGGGTCTTGCCGAGATAGAGCGCCGGATTGGTCTTGGCGCGGCAGACAATGTTGCCGCTGCCGTCGCGAACGGCGTCGATCGCGAGCCCATACTCGACGTCCTTGATGCCCTGGAAGTCAACGCGACCGGTCGAGCGACCCCAAGTGTAGGACGAATCCCATGACCAGTTACGGCCCAGAAGGTCGAAGTCGCCCTTGGCCCCCTGCACCAGGTTGGTGGTGTCGGTCTGACCCCTCATGGGGTTATCGCCCAGGATGTCCTGGTTCGAACGGGCCATGATGAAGTTGTTGACGCTGTTGACCGCGCCCGAAGAGATCAGCAGTTGGCGCGAGGAGGCGCTGAGGAACGGGTTGTCGGCGCTCAGCACCAGACCCGACGTCTCGATTGCGGTCGAGGTGACCGCGTTGGACGACGCCGACTGGCGCGGCAGGGACGTCGTGATCTTCGAGAAAATGTTCTGCGAATAGAGCGTCACATTGTCAGTGAGGTCGAAGGTGCCGAACAGGGTGGCGACCTTACGCTTCTGGGCATTCTGGATCAGGTTATAGCGGCTGGCGTCGATGCCCTTGGTGCCGGGCGCGGCGCTGACCGTGCCCTGTTGCGTCGCACCGATATTGGCGAACGAATAGTTGACCGCCTCGCCATTGTCGTTGAACCGCACCGGACGGGCGATGAACGGGAACAGGTTACGCGTCGCCGGGTCGGTATTGGCCACGCGCGGGATGTTTGAATAGAGCGAGCCGACGATCAGATTGATGTCGGTGTTCGGGTTCTGGGCCAGATACTCGCGCAGGGTCGGCAGCTTGCTTTGCAGCACGTTGACGGCCAGCGTGGTCAGCTGGGTAGCGCTCAGGCCCGCAGGCGCGGTCACGCCATAGCGCGCGAACACGGCGGCGGCGGTGACGCCGGTCGGCAGTGAGGTCGGGGCAAAGTTCGGGAAGGTGCCCGAAGCGGCCGTGGTGCTGTAAAGACCGTTGCCGGTCGGGATGCCCGGAGCCAGTTGGCTGGTGCTGGACACGAAGGCCACCGAACCGCCGCCGTTGATGCAGCCCACCACGCCCACGATGCCCTGCGGGCAGGTACCGGTAGCCGACGACGGGAAGAAGGCCACGCCCGACGGCCACTGCAGGGCGTTGCGGGCATTGTAGGCGTAGGCTGTCGACGGCATGCCGTCATCCGACGTGCGCCGGAAGGCACCGTTGTTGAGGCCGGCGACGTCGATGACGGCGTTCGGCAAGAAGCTCGTATTGCGGACCGAGCCGTTGAAGGCGTTCGTCACCGCCGAGGCGGTGTCGATGATCCACGGACGCTTGTCGGCATAGAGCGCATCGGTCTTGGTATACTCGAACGAGGCCGCGAGGTTGGCCCGGTCGTTCAGCAGGTTCGTACCGAAGATCGCGTTGAAGCTGTAGCGATTGGCATCGCCCTTGTCCGTCGTACGGACCGCGGTGCGCACTTCGGCACCTTCGTACTTGTCCTTGATGATGTAGTTGATGACGCCGGCGATGGCGTCCGAACCGTAGGCGGCCGCGCCGCCGACGGTCAGGGTGTCGACCCGCTCGATCATCTGGGCGGGGATGGCGCCGATATCGACCTGCGAACCTGCGGAGTTACCCGACACGAACAGGGTGGCGGCGTTGCCCGACACCATCCGGCGGCCGTTGACCAGGGTCAGGGTGCGCTGGGGTCCAAAACCGAGCAGGTCAGCGAAGGCGCTGCCCAGGCTCGAGGTCTGACCGCCGTTGCTGCCGTACGGGCTGGCACCCGAACCGACCTGCGGCTGGCTCAGCACGATGTCGAAGGCGTTGTTGAAGCCACGCTGGATGATTTCTTCCTTGGTGACCTGAACGCCCGGGATGGTGCCGTCGAACTGCGGGCGCTTGATGCGCGAACCCGTGACAATCACCTCCGCGACCGTTGCCGGCTCAGCGACAGCCGCAGGCTCCAGGGGCTTGGTCTGCGCCATGGCGGCAAAAGGCGTGGCCATCACGAAGCCGGCCAAGATCGAACCAGTCAGCAAGAAAGTCTTATTCATGGCGCTCAAGGCCCCCCTTTTATGTGACGCAGAAACTGACGCGCGGCGAAATGCGTCCCGGACAATTCCCAAAAATGGATTGGCGAACCTAGCTTCACTGATCAGAAAGCCAATGCCCCGCGACACAATCGCGACACAAATCCGCCCAGAATGTATCTTTCCGGCCACAAAACAGGCGGGCCATGAATCCCGCGCGAGCACAGGCACAGGGCATGGCGCAGAAGGGAAGCGGTCGACGCGGTAGCCCAGTGTTCTGACAGACCGGAAGCGAAGGTCGCGCGTTGTTAGCGGGCCAGATCCCGCGGCCCGAAGCTCTCGGGCAACAGGTCCCAGAAGGCCACCCGCTTCGTCGGGGCTCCATCCTGGACCGAGACGATCTCGCAGCCCTCCGTCGCAAACTCGGCGATCCGCTGACGACAGGCACCACAGGGCTGCACCACGGCATTGGACCCGGCGGCGATCAGGACCTTGCTGATTCGCCGGGCCCCGGCCGTGACCATGGCCCCGATCGCGGTCTGCTCGGCGCAGGTGCCTGAGGGATAGGCCGCATTCTCGACATTGACGCCCAGATGCACCTCGCCGGCCTCGTCGATGACGGCCGCGGCGACAGTGAAGTTCGAATAGCGGGCATAGGCCCGCGCCAGCAGAGCCGGCAGGGCGGCGGCGGCCCTGGCTTCAAGAGTCTCGACGGTTTCTTCCACGGTCATGGCGGCCCTCATGTCGGCTTCAGACAGGATCGAGCGGGCCAAATGACGGCTCCGTCGCGCTCCAGGTCCAGAATCAGGGTCGCAAAACCCCGCCCGGCCTGCTCGCGCCGGGGGCAGAGGCAATCAGTCGCGGGACCGGCGCGCAAGCCAAAACCGGACGGCCGGCCTCAGCCTTCGTCAGGCGCCGTCGCAACGATCGACAGGGCGTGAACAGGACCCGCCA
Organism: Caulobacter henricii; assembly: GCF_001414055.1. GTDB lineage: Bacteria > Pseudomonadota > Alphaproteobacteria > Caulobacterales > Caulobacteraceae > Caulobacter > Caulobacter henricii. The sequence continues at coordinate 2,858,934 of NZ_CP013002.1, forward strand.
GTTCTTCGGCCAGCACATGGTAGATCATGCGCTGACGGGCTACGCGGCCCTTGCCCGCAAAGGCCTTGGCCTCGATCACGAGGTTGAAATGGCTCTCGCCGCGACCGGTGTGGCCGGCATGGCCCTGGTGGCGGTCGCTCTCGTCCTTCAGGTCGAGCTTGGAGGGCGAAAAAGCCGCCTCGAGCTTGCCTCGAATGGTGTCTGATACGCTGCTCATGTCGCTCTCTTGCATGTCAATCCTTGAACACAAATAGCTGCGGCTTACTCTAGGCGTCATGAGCCGTGAGTTCGAATACCGACCCAAGTTTTTTGACATCCGTGTCCGCCCCCCCAAGGAGGGTGAGAGCGCGCAGCCTGACGTCCTCGGCCTGAAGCCGGGGGAGAAGCGCTGCGACCATCCCGACTGCCGCCTGGCTGGATCCGCCAGGGCTCCGAAGGCGCGCAACATGCCCAACGAGCACTACTGGTTCTGCCAGAAGCACGCGGCCGAATATAACAAGAACTGGAACTTCTTCGCCGGCATGAACGAGGCCCAGATCCGCGCCGAGCAGGAGACCGAGAAGGTCACCGGCGGCCGGCCCACCTGGAGCTTCAAGGCCGACAGCCGTTCTCGCGAAGCCGCCGCCATGGCCGCACGCGACGCCCGCCACATCGCCGACCCGTTCGGCCTGTTCCGGGCCCAGCAGCGCAAGGCTGAGGCCGAGCGTGCGGCGGCCGACCGTCATCTAGGCAAGCTGGAACGCACCGCCCTGGCCGATCTCGACCTCGACGGCGGAGCCGACGCGGCAACGATTCGCGCCAAGTACAAGGAACTGCTCAAGCGCTGCCACCCGGACGTCAACGGCGGCGACCGCAGTGCCGAGCACAAGCTGCAGCGGGTGATCAAGGCCTACAAGACGCTGCAGAAGGCCGGACTGACCACCTAGGGACAGGGGGCCTTGCGGCGGCCGCCGGCTGCCGCCATTCTCCGCGCGCGTTCGGCGGGACGGGCGCGAGGGACAGCCAGATCATGACCGACCCCGATTCGGGGCCCAGCCTCGCGACTGCGCCGACCCCGGTGACGCCGACGCCCTTTGGCAAGCCCTGGAGCATCTGGTTCTGGGGCAACCTGATGTCGGCCGCCGGTGTGGCCCTGGCCGTGGCCCCCTATCATACGGCCCAGCTCTTCCACGCGCCGCTCGAGGCCGCCGCCGAGCCCTGGGCGCGGATGCTCGGCCTGATGCTGATCGCCTATTCCCTCGCCTATCATGTGGCCGGCTGGACAGGTCAGAGGACCTATATGCGCGCCTCCGTGGCCCTGCGTTGCGCCTCGCCCATTGTCATCGGGGCCCTGGTCCTGACCGGAAACCTGCCGCGGCACTGGATCATCCTGGGGATCGTCGATCTGGCCGGCGCGGCCTGGACCTCGGCCGAACTGGCCTGGCGCCCCAAGATCAAGCCGGTCGCCTGAGGCTCTGCCAGCGGGTCACAACGGAAGCCGCCAGCCAGCAGACCATGGCCCAGGCTGCGCCCACGCTCCAGCCGGCCAGAACGTCGCTGGCCCAGTGCACGCCCAGATAGATGCGGCTGACCCCGACCAGAAGGGACAGGACGATCGCCGCGCCCAGGGCCAGGGCCTTCAGTCTCCGCCCCTGGACGAAACGGGCCGCCATGGCCCCGAGCGTCAGGAAGACTACCGCCGACAGCAGGGCGTGGCCGGATGGAAAGCTGGCATTGATCGTCTCGAGGGCCCGGTAGTCCGGGCCGGGTCGCTCCCGACCGAAGGCGGCCTTCAGGCCCTGACTGAGCGCCAGACCCCCGCCCGCGCAGATCAGGAGCAGCAGGGCCTGTCCCCAGCGCCGGAGCACCGCCAGAATCGCGCAGGCCAGCAGGATCAGCAGGGCCAGAACCGTCAACGAGCCCAGGGCGGTGATGTCCGTCGCCGCGCCAGCCAGCCAGTGAGGCCCGATCAGGTCATGTGACCTGCCGGGCCGACGCAGGGCCATGAGGATGGCCCTGTCCAGGGTTTCGGTCTCACCCTCGGACACGGCGTCGGCGATCGCCAGAAAGGCCAGCAAGCCCAGGGTGGCGACCAGCACGGCGAGGCTAGCCCCCAGGTCGCGCCGGGCCGTCCTGACCAGCACGGCAAAGCCGCGCCGGGCCGAAGCATTCAAGGACAGGATCATCACGCCAGAACGCGCCCCGGCGCGCGAAGCTCCCGCCGGAGCGCTCTGCGGGAACATGATCGAACATGAACAGGAACTGACCATGGCCGTTCATGTCGGGGCCACATGCCCCTCCCTAGGGTGAGGACATCGAAAAGGAGACCGCCATGAAGCGCCTTGCCCTCACCGCTCTCGCCCTGTCGCTCTTGGCCGGGACCGCCGCAACCGCAGCGCCGCAACGTTATGATGACCGCGACAACGGTCGTTACGAGCAAAGCCGGTACGATGACCGTCGCGACGACCGCTACGCCCGTGACCGCCGGGATGACCGTCGCGACGATCGCCGCGATCGCCGGGATGACCGCCGCGACTACCGTGATAGCCGCCGCGACTACCGCGCCGACTACCGGCACGACCGCCGCGACTATCGTGAATATCGTCGCTGGGCCTATGGCCAGCGCCTGGACGCCCGCTATCGCGACAACCGCTACTATGTCGCCGACTATCACCGCCACGGCCTGCGCGCCCCGCCGCGCGGCTATCGCTGGCAGCGCGTGGACGACCAGTATGTGATGGCCGCCATCGCCACCGGTCTGATCGCCGCAGTGATCATCGCCAACAACTAGGTCTGGCAGTCTTGCGCGTCGCCCCGGATGGCTCAGCCGTCCGGGGCGTTGACCCTGCCGCGTCTTTTTTGAAGATCATGGGGCCTCTGCTCTTCCCCTCCCCCACGTCAAGGCGTTAAGCGGGTAGACATGCCCGAGTTCGCCGAAACCAGCTCCGCCGTCGATCCCCTGATCACCCTGGTCCCCGACAAGTGGGTGACGCTCCGCGACGCGTTCGGCGTCGACAGCGACATGAAGGTTCCTGCCTTCAGCCATCGCGACAGCCATGTGCCGGACATCGATCCGGCCTATCGATTCGACCCGCAAACGACCAAGGCCCTCTGTGCCGGTTTTGCCCATGACCGCCGGGTGATGGTCCAGGGCTATCACGGCACCGGCAAGTCGACCCATATCGAGCAGATCGCCGCGCGCCTGAACTGGCCTCTGGTCCGCGTGAACCTCGACAGCCACATCAGCCGCATCGACCTGGTCGGCAAGGACGCCATCGTCCTGAAGGACGGCAAGCAGATCACCGAATTCCGCGAGGGCATCCTGCCCTGGTCGCTGCAGCGCCCGATCGCCCTGGTGTTCGACGAATATGACGCCGGTCGCCCGGACGTGATGTTCGTGATCCAGCGCGTGCTCGAGGCCGGCGGCAAGCTGACCCTGCTGGACCAGAACCGCGTCATTCGCGCCAATCCCTATTTCCGACTGTTCTCGACGACCAACACCATCGGTCTGGGCGACACCACGGGCCTCTATCACGGCACCCAGCAGATCAATCAGGGCCAGATGGACCGCTGGAGCATCGTCACGACGCTCAACTATCTGGAACACGACGTCGAGGCCGCCATCGTGCTGGCCAAGAACCCGTCCTTTGACAGCGTCGAGGGCAAGCGCACGATCTCGGCCATGGTCCGCGTCGCCGACATGACCCGCAACGCCTTCATGAACGGCGACATTTCCACCGTCATGAGCCCGCGGACCGTGATCACCTGGGCCCAGAATGCCGAGATCTTCGATCGCGACATCGCCCTGTCGTTCCGCCTGACCTTCCTGAACAAGTGCGATGAACTGGAACGCCCGACCGTGGCCGAGTTCTTCCAGCGCGCGTTCGGGGTGGATCTTCCGGAAAGCGCGGCGCGGGTGAAGGTGGCCTAGGGGCCGCCTCTCACCGCGACTTCCAGACGCCCGCCCCGCAAGAGGCGGGCGTTTTGCTTTGACGGTGTGGGTCAGAGCGTCCGACCAGGGTCTGGAGCGGAACTCCGGCCTCATCCCGGCCTTCAACGCTTACCCTGGAAGCGGACCCAGCGAAGGTCTGACAAGGGTGAGGAGCGGCCCTCGAAACCCCTCTCTCATAGAGAGAGGGAGGGGCCCGCCGCGTAGCGGTGGGAGGGTGAGAGGTTACAAACTATCCGACTGAAACGCGGCCAAGATGGTGTCCGCCGTTCCGCAGTCTTGGCCGTGGCGAAAGCGTGGGCTGGGGTGTCAGGCCGCTCAACGACAGGAAGCGAGATTTCTCCGGCCGGCGGTGAAACCTCTCACCCTCCCACCGCCTGCGGCGCCGGGCCCCTCCCTCTCTCTATGAGAGAGGGGTTCCGTGCTTCCGCTTTCCACCCTGAGCGGACCGTCAAAGCGCCTGCTTGGGGTTGGCGCGTCGAAGTCCGCTTATGGCGCTACACGGCAATATGGGTCCTGACGCCGCGGATGGCACCAGTGATGGCACCAGTCAGCGACAGCGCGCTGGGCCAAGCCATCCCGATCCCGCAGAAGATCAGGGCCGCCCTGGACGCCGACCCAGGTGAGACTTTAGCGACTAGCCGTTCGCGACCGCGGCCTTGAGCTCTTCGATACGACGTCCATCGGCCGGATGGGTCGAGAGAACTTCAGGGGGCCGATCCTGGCTGCGCGCCGCCCGCGCCATACGCTCCCAGAAGGTCACCGCGGCAGCGGGGTCCATGCCGGCCTTGCGCATCAGGTCGACACCGACGCGGTCGGCCTCAAGTTCGTGATGTCGGGCGTAGGGCAGGATCACGCCGAACTGGGTACCCAGGCCCAGCGCCACGCCCACCTCGTCGGCGAACTCGGCGTTTTCGCCGCTCGATACAACCATCTGGGCGAGGGTGACCCCGGCCTGAGCCGCCAACTGATGGCTGAACCGCTCCGCCGGATGGCGCGCCAGGATATGCCCGATCTCATGGCCCAGAACGGAGCCGACCTCATCATCGCTGCGCGCCAGGTCCAGCAGCCCCCTGAAGAAGCCCACCCGTCCATTGGGCAGCACGAAGGCATTGAGCTCCGGCGACTCCAGCACCGTGAAGGACCATGTCAGGTCGGGCCGGTTTGCCGCCAGCGCCAGCGGCCGACCGATCCGGGCCAACCGCGCCTGAACCTCGGGGTCGCGGACGGCCGGCGTCTGCGCGACGATCTGGGCCCAGGACGCATCGGCCATCTCCGCAAGTTGGCTGTCAGACACCACCACCAGCTGTCGCCGGCCCGTGGCGGCGTTCTCGCTGCACCCCGCCAGGCTGACCGCCGTCAGGCCCGCCAGAAGACCGCGTCGGGACAGCCGCGCATTACAGACGCCGCACATCGGCCGGCCCCAGAGGATGAATTTCGAGAGGTCCGGGTGCGTGGCAGAGCGCCGATGCGCTGAGGTTCTCGGCCTTCTTCATGCCCACCCGAAAGCTGTCAAAGCGAAAGGCCGCCCCGCACCTGGAGGGTGGCAGGTTCGGTGCTGTCAGGCAAACGGCAAGGTGTCTGCAGGAGTGCTGACGTCTCTGGACGCCCCCTGCGCTGCATGCGTGACGTTGGGTTGACCTTGAGATCTGCCGGGGTGGGGCCATCTGTCCGGCTGTAGCCTTGTCATGCCTGGAGACAATGTTCCGGCGCAATGCATTTGGTCCGCTTCTCACCCTTTTCAGACGTCAGGAGCGTCCGCTTTTCGGTATCTCGTGGCGTGGAAGAAATGACTGGTCGCATGGCGCTAGCCGTCCAGTCGGTTGGCGTCCTCAGGAGAAGAGGCTGGCCGTGCTTCGTTCGGACAGGGTGAAACCTCTCACCCTTCCATCCCGGCCCGGCCTTCGCCGGGACGGGCCCCTCCCTCTCTCAAAGAGAGAGGGACCATGAAGGTCCGCCATGGGTCGGAAGAAGACCAAGGCCCGCGCCCCGAAACCTGACATCGCGAACGCCCGAGAGGGGTGTCCGTTGGGCGCTCCCTACAGCTTCACGCCAAACCTCGGTCCCACCGCCATCATCGCCGCGTAGAGGCTGATCGTCAGCAGACAACCCGCCGCCAGGGCCGGCCAGAAGCCGAGGCCGCGGCGTAGCAGGGCCGGGATGACCAGGAACATCGGCAGGGACGGCAGGACGTACCAGAAGGTGGCCTCGACGTGGCTGGCCATGCGGACGACGTCGCGGGTGTCGCGCCACAGCCAGATCATGCCGAGGATCGAGATCAGCGGCAGGGACGCCACCAGGGCCCCGAAGCCCGGCGACTTGCGGGCAATCTCCGAAATGGCGGCGATGATCACGCCCGACAGGGCGGCCTTGAGGATGAGGTACAACATCCCGCTGTTGTCCGCGCTCCAGTCCCCCGCGACAAGTCGTGGCGGCCGGAACCTTGGCGACTGGCGGCTCGTTGAACCTCCTGCAGCCTCAGGAGCCCGACCTTGACCGACATCACCTACACTATCGTGGAGCACGACGGCGGCTGGGCCTACAAGCTGGGCGAGGTGTTTTCGGAGACCTATCCCAGCCACGCCGCCGCCCTGTCCGCCGCGCAACGCGCCGCCGCCGAGCAGGAGGTCTCCGGCGAGACCACCGGCATCACCTATGAAGACACCCAGGGCCAGTGGCACGAAGAGGTCGCGGCGGGCGACGACCGGCCCACCACCCACGTCGTCGACAGACCCTAAAGGCGTGCGGCGACTGGCCCCCGTCTTGCTCCCGAACTGTCCGACGAGCCATTTCGAGACAGGGTCCACGCCGATGTTCGCCAAGAAGAAAGAAACCCCCGCTCCCGTCGCCCTGGCGACCATGGAACCGCCGCGCGCGCCGGTGGCGACGACCCAGGCGGCTGCTCCCGTGGCCCGGCCGAAGCCGGCCTCGATGATCGCCCAAGGCGTCACCATCAAGGGCGACGTGATCGGCGACGGCGAACTGCATCTGGACTGCGTCGTCCAGGGCGACATCCGGGTCGGCAAGCTGATCCTGGGCCCCAACAGCCGGGTCGAGGGCAGCGTCACCGCCCAGGTCATCGAGGTTCACGGCACCGTCCAGGGCAGCGTCACCGCCCAGGCCGTGCGTCTTTATGGAACGTCCCATGTCGAAGGCGACATCACCCATGAGCAGCTGGCCATGGAAACCGGCGCCGAGTTCCAGGGCCGCAGCCTGAAGTTCCAGCGTCCGGCCCCCGTCGCCGCCGTCGCCCCGAGCCACGTACCGCCCATGCCGCAAGGCGCGCCAGCCTACGCCAGCCAAGCCTGATCCTTTCGACGGCAAGGACCCCGCCATCGGGGTCCTTCCACCGGCTGTTTGGGGCAGCGGCGAAAGAACCCCGCGGCTCTCCCGCCGGTGGTGGGGGGACGGGACGGCGGAAGCGCCCTGACCGGTGTAGCGCGACATTTGGTTTCGCAGCGCGGGACACTTGGTTTCGCAGTGGAGTCGTAATTAGCCCAAGCGAGATCACGAACGGCCGTGTTCAACGGCCAAGTCAATTTCGGGATGATCAGCCGCATCCCCCGGCGCGAAGATCATCCACGCGCCTCCTACCTTCAACGGCTTCATCTGTCCGCACATTTCGAGCGCTGTTTCCAAGCCCCCAATCACTTCATCGAAGGCCATGCGGTTGTCGATGGGCCGGACGTTAGATTGCCTTGCCAGAGAAGATACGAACTCTGTGAGCACTACCAGGTTACCGCGACACCTAGCGATAATCGTCACCGCCCCACATAGCTGCATGCTGGCCGGCACCAAGTCGGTCATGGCCGTCGCCCGCTCAACTGCATCGCGAATTAAAGCCTCTGAGCCGCTGTCCCACTGGCCACGACTGATCATCTTGCGCGTACTCGACCATGCGGAGTGGGTGGAGCCGGTCATCATTGTGAGGGCGTTTATAGCGCGTTGGACTGCGTCACGTTCACCGAGATCCCGCACGTGCAGCGGAACCCAGAGGGAGAATGCGCAAGAAGCCAAGATTGCGACAACGGAGAAAACGGCCTGCACCCAAGCAGCTAGGCCTGAGTGATCCTCAATCCATTCCAGAGTCGGTGACGCGCGGAAGGCTGCTGCAGCCAGCGCCCAAAGCATCACTACAAACAACGCGCCAAGGGCTCCAGCGACGGCACTAGGCCAATTGTCCTCAGCGAAGGCCACAAGTCGCTTCATGCTCAACAGTCTGCCCGATTCTTAGCGCGGCCGCATCGGCGAGCCTTATGGCAAACGGGCAAGGTCCGGCGCGTCGGCCGGACCCTAAACCTAGTTGCTAATGATAACCTCTCGGGCCGGAGCAGAGCCCGACCCTGCGATGCCGTAGTGGGTGCCGACCGCTTCAAACTGGAAGCCGGCGAACGTCTCTCGCACCCCGGGAACGTCATTCAAAGACATTACGAAGCGCCCTTTAAGGCCCTTCAAAGCCTCGTTCAGAGCCGCGAAATTCTCCCGCCCGAACATGCCGGCACCATAGTCGTTCTCGCAGTCCCAGTAAGGCGGGTCGAGGTAGAAGAGGGTCTCGGCGCTGTCGCGGCGGGCGATGAACTCCGACCAGGTCTGGCACTCAATCTCGACGCCTGCGAGCCGGGCATGGATATCCTCCAGGTCCCCGGCCAGACGCGTGACGTCGAACCGGGCTGGACGGTGCAAGGAGACGCCGAAGTTGCGGCTGGTGATCTTCCCGCCGAAGGCCTGGCGCTGCAGGAACAGGAACCGCGCGGCTCGCTGCATGTCGGTCATCTTGGCCGGATCCAGCGTCTTGAGACGGTCGAACTCGGCCCGCGAACTGACCTGAAACCGGATCAGCTCGATGAAGGCCAGGTAGTGGTCCTGGAGCACCCGGAAGAACGTCCAGATGTCGCGGCTGTAGTCGTTGATCACCTCGGCCTGGGGACGCTGCCGGCGCCGGAAAAACACCCCGCCCATGCCCACGAACGGCTCGGCATAGGTGCGGTGGGGAATGGTCTCGATGACAGCGACCAGGCGCTTGGCCAGGTTACGCTTACCGCCGAGATAGGGCGCTGCCGGCTTGATAGGCGCGACAGCTTGAAAAGAGAGACTAGACTCCATGGCATTGGTTACTCAAAAGAGCCCCGCCGGTTGCGCCGGTGGCGGGGCGAAAGGGGGAGTGCACCCCCCGGACGTGAGGGGTCCCCAGCCCCTCGGCTTGAAGCGTTACAGCGCCTCAACCCCCGCCGACTTCAGCGGAAAAACATCAACCGCCCTAAATCAATTCGAGCCCATCGGGCCGATCTGAGACGCCTCGATGAACCACTGGTCCATTTCAGCGTTGGTCTTGCCCAGGATCAGCTGCGCGGCATTCACGAACGGGTGGTCGCGGCGGACTTCACGGGCCGTAGTCCACTCGATTGCCACCTCAACGTCGCCCGATGAGGTGATCATAGACTCGACCGTGTCTAGGACGCCTTCGCGATAAAGCTTGAGCTTGGCCTGCCGCAGATCGACGGCCGAGGGAACCGGGACCGGCGGCGGGGGATCGTCGAAATAGATGAACCCGATACCGACCCATTCGACCGGGACCGGGTCAATGTCTCGAGAGAGATCGGCGAGCGTGTCATCGGCCAGGCCGAACAACGCATCGGGCAGAGGCCCGGGCTCGCCGATTGGTTCATTCGTGGCGAGGTTGATCTTCTGATAGCGGGGCATCAAGGCCTCCTGCGTGCAAAGGGGTGATCGGGCGGCAACTTGCTCGCAAGGCCGTTTTTCCAGGCCATGTAGCCTTCCAAACGCAGCTTGTCGGCCGGGGTAACATTGATGCCCGACACGACATCTGACACGCGGCCCGCTAGCCATCCGACGTTGCTGTAGCCCGTGCCGACATAGATGTTTGAAGCGGCGGTCAGGTCATCGGTCCGCACTGAGGCCAATGTACCGGCCAACGACCTGCCATTAACCCGCATGCTGGTCACCAGACCCCGGCCGACGCTACACGAAATCACCACTGGCACATTGCTCGGCAGCGGGCCTTCGGAGCTCTGGAAGACCTTGGTTCCAGCCGATCCCAGGGCGACTGCAGGTAGGATGGATGCGCCTGATGTGAAGCCGAGATTCACACCATGGGCGACAAATAGACCCGAGACGTTGGTGGCGTCCGAACCGTAAGCATAGGCGCAGCCGCAGAGGTGAACTTCAGCTTCCGCCAGCTTGGCTCCAGGAATTCCCGATGAAGTCGTGGCGAAATAGGCGTTGGTGTTGTCGTCGACGACGATAGGGGTGTTACCGGCGAACAGATGCGAGTTTAACGGCAGCGAACCGGGACTATTGGCGGCAGGTAGGCCGCTGAAACCGCGAGCGAAAAATCCCCCATCGGGGCGCCAGCGATCAACCTGCCCCCCTGAGATTGATGTCCCTCTGTTGCCGTTGAACCAAAGAGAAACATCCGGGCTATCCGAAGGAAGCCAGGGCCTCGTCGACATCTTTTGTGAGCGCAGCCCAGCTGGCGCTGCCAAGAGGGTCTGACCACGAAGGCTGACAACGCGCACGACTAGAACGCACACCCTTCGGCGACGTGCACTATGCCGGCCGCCAGCGTGACCCCTTGGGCCACATAGAGGATTTCGTTCGGCCCCAGGGTCAGCGGATTGCTCTCGCTGTAGGGCCAATCAGCAGTCGGGTTTCGCGCATTCTGCACCTGGGTGAATGCAGCATAAGTCAGCGAGCCGAAAAAGCGCTTGGTCGTGCCGCCGTCACTGGACCGGAAAAGCTGCAGTTCAGTGGCCGTGAGAGTGGCGCGCGCAAGACTGGTGAGCTTGGTTATCCGATCGCCGTTAACCCCGGCAGTCCAGAGCACGGCGGTGTTGGTGGGAGCGTCGGTATAAGTCGTGTTCGCCGTAACGGTGACGGCGTTACTCGACTTGATCGTCTGAGGGGTGATGATGCTGTTGGCTGTACCGGGCATGGGAGTTGATCCTTAGAGAGCAGTGGCGAAGGCGATCGCGCGAGCGTCGGCGGCTGCCTGATACGCTGCGATGTCGGTTAAGTCGGTGGTCGCGATGGCGAGGGCGGCTTTGACTGCTGCTGCGGTTAGCGCGCCCTGCAGGCCGGCCAGCGACAGCACCCCAGCATTTACGGTCAAGGACACATCCCAAGCGTTGAAGGTGCCGGCTCCTTCCTTGGCAATGACAGTGCCAGAGCCGACCCCGGTGGCTGAGACGAAGGCGTCCAACCTGATCACCATTGAATTGGCAGGCGAGGCGCTAGAGCCGAACAGCAGCTTCTGAGGCTTGCCGAAAGCCTTGTTGGCCTGCGCCAGGGTGAAGTTCACAGTCGCGCCGAGGGCGGGGATGGTGATGTTGGTGGCGCATGTGGCCAGCGTAGAGGGACTGTTCAGCACCGTCAGAAGCGCGGCGGCGACAGCATCAGCGTCATCGGAAACCGACTGACTATAGGTAGCGGCCACCTCGGCGATATCTGCCAAGGCGGCTGGAAAATTGGTCTCGTGACCGTCATCGCCGAAGCCGCCGGGATTGGCCAGCGAGACTGGATCGGAGTTGTAGTAGCCGGTGGACAGGCGCTCCAGAGCTGTGGTCACGCGATGATCTCCTCAAGAGCGGCCGAAACCGTGTGCTGATGCTCGTAGGTAAACTGAGGCTCAATCAGCTTGGCGAAGTTGGCTGGAAAGGCCTCGCGGGCCGAGCCGGTGACGTCGTCGACGTCAGGGATAAAGATCACCATTCCGGTGGTGCCCACCCGAGCGCAGTCATCGAACAAGCGATAGATCTCGGCCTTGGTGGTAGCGGCCCAGGTGACACTCATGGTTCGACGCGGCTGACGCCGTTCCGAAAAGCGGCGGCCCGATGGCCCCTCCTCGACGCGATCACGGGCCTGAAGGCCGAGCGTGCGGCCGCGCTCGAAGTTGAAGGCTGGCGACCAGGCTGAAGACACCCAAAGGCCGCCGATATCGTAGAAACCAGCGGGGTTGAGACGGTCGTCGAACTCTATGCGGAGCGCACTGGCGACCAGGGCCGGAACTACAGGGACAAACCTGTGCCGACGAAACACGTCGAGGTCGGACAAAAGCGCTTGGCCACCCCACCAGTTTGTCTCCTCCCAGCGGAGCGAAAGCGAGGCGTACCGACGAGGATGAACCTTTGTCCAAGCGGACTGAAAGACAGGCGCGGCCAGAGAACCTCCGACGCCAGCCACAGTGATCCGGTACTTGGCAGTCAGGCTCAGCGAGTGGAAAAGGATCCCGACGAGGTCGATGGCCCGAGGCCTGTCAAAGGTCAGTTCGATGACATTGGCGGACAAGGTGGCGATATCGGTCTGGCGCATCGGTTGCGTCAGGTGGCGAGGACTCACCGCCAAGGCATTGGTCATCAGATTGGATAGTGGCAAGGCGGCCGAGCCAGCGGTGCCGCCAAGCGACAGCAGAGGCAGTAGGTTGCGAGATGCGACTTTTCCCAGCGCCATCGTCAGCCCCACAATGTCCAGATGGCCAAGTCACGGCTTGGCCGGCCGGGCTCCTCACCCAACAGCAAGAGCAACACGTCCAGACCGCGCGGCGGGTAGACAAGGCGCACAGTCTTGCCGAGGGGAAGCGCTAGGGCCTCATCGGTCAGTTCGACGGTGACTTTCCACTGGCGGCGCGGCGCGCCGTCCGAGCGCAGGCCGAAAAGGGCCTTGAGTTGGTTCGCCAAGGCCAGAGCGTCAGCTTCGGATCTCAGGGCGGTTTCGATCTCTATCGTGCGCCAGGCACCGGGTAGGCGGGCCTTGACGGCAGCGTCTTCCAGCACCGCCCAGCGCCAAGTGCTGCCAAGCTTTTCCGCAGCCGCTGTGTTGCGCAATGCCGGGGCAAGGTCGCCCCCTGAGAAGGTTGTCCAGATCTTGCCGTAGCCCACACGGATGATGCCTGCAGGAGCTGGCGCACTCTCATCGGCCTGAAGATCCTTGATCTGGTCTTCCAGCAAGGTGAGGTCGGCGACGGCGGCGGGGGGCGCTATTGGCGTGGCCTGCCAGACCCCCAACCGATCAGGGATCAATGCCGCCAGAGCCGCCCGAGTCAGTGGTTTGATCATGTCAGCGGCGCTGATCTGGTCTGCCGCGAACACGCCTACGGAAGCCGTCGCCGCCAGAGCCGAAACACTGGCCCCTATCCGCCCCGCCGGGACACCCGCCTTGGTCAGTATCCGTGCGGTGATGGGTCCGACTGTATCGACATAGGTCGGCGTACTGTCGCCCTGACAACCAAAGCTCAGAGCGCCGACAGGGTCTCCATTGATCTTCAGAAGGCCTCGCCCCTTGTCGGTCGTGTAGGAGGCCGCTGCGGGGTTGAACGCATCGAAGACAGCGCCGACCCTGTCGCCCTGGTCGGCAAACCCAGCCGCTGCGCCTCGGTCGAAGATTGCGATTGAGCCATTGACCGCGCCTGCATGCAGCTGATGAGCGCGGATTGCGCCATTGACTTGAGGCGCAGGCAGATGGGCGTCGATCAGGTTGCCGTAGGCCAATGGCTTGGGCTTGCCTTTGAGACCGTCAGCGGCACCTTCATAGAGCACCCCGCCGGTGCCGTTGGTGCCGGCATAGGTCGTTGCCTGAACCGGCGTATCCAGTTCTGCCCTGTAGTCATAGAAGCCGACAGTCACCTGACCCGCTTCGCTGGTGGAATGGCTGAAGCGCGGCGTTGAAGCCAGGCCTCTGAAGATCTCGACAGCCGTGCTGAAGGGGGTTCCTTCCGTCCAGCGCTTGACAGAAATCTGGCCCCAGACGTGGGCCTGATAGGCATCAAGACCGCCGTGGCCATTCGCCAGTTTCATAGCACCCACGCCCAGCCCGGGCGTAAGCAGAGCGAAGTCCTCAAAAAGCGCACGCCGAATCGTCGGCGCTTCAAGCAGGCAATCGTCCCAGGCGACGTTGGGCCGAAGGGCATCAGTCGGAGGCATCGGGCGGATGGCGCGATCAGCAAAGCGCAAGGTCGAAACGACGCCGGCCGGCGATGTGACATCGACTTCGATCAGGATGACGGTCTGAGTCATCAGGACGCCAACTTCTGACGAAGATAGAGGTTCTGCAGGCTGGTCTGGTCGCTCAGATCGCGAAATGCCGCTGCCTGGCCCTGCGCGCTCGCCTCGACGTTTTCCACGGCCATTTGAACTGCGCTCAAACCGTCTTGAACGGCCATTGCAACGTCACTGGCCCCCGCAACCGTTGCAGTTCTGAGTTCTTCCAGTTTGACCGCGAGATCTGTGCGCATCCTATCGATTGAGGCGCTTAGACGGTCGGTCTGCGGCGTCAAAGCCTGGACCAGGATCGGCGAGAAATCCGGCGAGTTGCCCAGGATTGTCGGCTTGGCAGTGATGGCTGCGCCGATCGCTCCGGCTAGGCCGCCGCTGGGGTCGCTTGAAGTATTGGCGACCAGGGCGGTCAGGCTGAGACCGAGGGTCTGCAGCGTCGATACCACGGGATCGGTTTGTGGCGCGCTGCTCATCCCGGTCAGGGCGGTCACATCGCCGGTGACCTTGTTGAACCGGGCAAGGCGGGCGGTTGCGCTTGAGGTGGCTTCACGGTCGGCGGCCAGCAGCCGGTCGGCATAGGTGGTCAGGCTGGCTAGGGCGTTTGCATCGCCACCCCGGGCCATAGCCAACTGACGGTCATATTGATCCTGGGCGAGCTTCAACTCTTCAGCTGGGTTCAGCTGGTTGTCGTTGCTGGCGCCAAGGCCATCGAGCCAGGACTGCAAGCGCGGCCGTGCGTCGGCAAAGACGTCGGTGGCTTCTTTGGCGGCGCTGGTCAGACCCATCAAGGCGTCCTGAATTTGCAGGTCGCGCATGATCTCAAGCTTGCCCAGGACATCCCCCGAAAGCAGCCCGGTGGCGATCAGGCCATTGGCTTCGGCCTTCATGGCCTCATAGTTTCTGTTCACCCCGTCCACCGCCGATTTCTTGGCGTATTCGGTCGGGTTGGTGATCTTCAGGATCGCATCGTCGATCGAGCCTGCGAAGTTACCTGCCGCCACCTGGTCTTGCAGTTTGGCTGCCGCGTCGCTGGCGGCGTCGCCCAGTTCCTTGATCGAAGCGGTGACCTGCAGATCCTTCAGCTGGTCCAGCTGGGTGAAGATTTCCGAGGACAGTTTGCCGGCGGCGACCATGGCGGTGGCCTGGGCTCGCATGCTGGTGATGCTGGCGTCTATGTCGGCCAGTGCCTGATCGCGCTTGAAGCCCGTGGGATCGGTCAGTCTGGCAATGCCGGACTTGATGTCCGATGTCAGCTTTGCTGGATCGGCCAACTGGCCAGGGGTCAAGGATGAAGCTGCGTCATCAGCCGCCTGGCCCAGGCGCTTCAGCGCGTCCGCAACCTGCAGGTCTTTCAGCTGCTCGATCTTGCCCAGCACGTCAGCGGTCGTGAGACCGGCAGAGATCAGCTCTTCGGCCTGCTTCTTCAGGGCCTGATAGTTGGCCTCGATGGCGTCCAGCGCGGCCTTGCGCTCATAGGCGGCCGGATCGACCAGCTTTGCGATGGCGTCATCGACCGAGGTAGAAAGCCCGCCCGCCATCTGCATCGTGGCGATGACCTGGTCGAGAGATGCGCCCGCCAGAAGCATCTTCTGGGCATAGTCAGTCTGGGCCTGAGTAGCCCATTTGGCATTGGCGATGATGGTGCGGGTGGCGGCCTCGACGGCTGCGGCGGTGTCGCCCACGGCCGTATCGATAGACTGGCCGTTGCTGAAGTTCAGATGGGTTGGATCGCGCTGACCGATGTCGATCTTGCTGACCGTGGCGTTCAAGGTCGCGCCGCCGGCCACCAGAGCCGCCTGGATCTGGGCGACCGCCGAGGCGATGGACTGGGCCGCCGCCGTGGTGGCCTCGGTCCTTTTGGCCCCGTCTATCGAGGTCACGGACCCTTTCTGATCGAGCGAGACGACAGCGGCCTCGTTGGACTTCTTACCGCCGACAAGGCCCCCGACCAGGTTGCCGAGGACCGAGCCGATCAAGGAGCCGCCGGGGATCGGGATGAACGACCCGATGGCGCCGCCGATGGTGCCGCCGATCTGGTTGCCCTTGCTCTGCTTCAAACCCAGCATCCCGGCGAGGCTGGAAACCAGCATGCCCGTGCCGGCACCTCCGATCGCGCCGCCGGCCATGCCGCCGAACCTTGCGGCGTCCAGCGCGCCCATGCCGACCTTGCCAAGGAGGCCGGTGATCGCTTTTGCAGACCCCGTAGCCAGACCCGAAAGCCCGCCTGCGCTATTGAAAAGGGACCCCAGCCCAGCCAGGCCGCCTTGGGCGCCGGCTGCACCGATTGAGCCTGTCAGGCCCGAGATCGAACCGACTACGGCGTTGATGATCAGATTGATGGGCTCAGCCAGGAGAGCTTTATAGACCGCCTGGCGCAGGGCGCGTTCGGCATAGTCTCCGACCTGATCCATGCCCAGCTCGCCGCTCTCGACGAAGGCGTCCTCCAGACCCTGCTTCAACTCGCCGATCGCCGCCGCATCTTCGGCCGCTGCCTGGTCGGCCAGGGCCAGGGCACGGGCCCGGGCCTCGACCTCCTCCTGCGTCCAGTCTGCGTGCTCGGCCAGAAGCGCCGACTTGCGCTGCAGGTAGCGCTCCTCGATGGCGCGCTCGCTATTGGTCATCCGCGCCAGGCGAAGTTCCTCGGCCTGGCGGACGTCGAACTGGGCGCTGTCGGCTGCCGCTTGGGCCGCAAAGAGGGCGTCGGCCTTGGCGCGAATGGCCACGACCTGGTCGTCGGTCAAATTGGTGCCGGCGCGCTCGATCTCCTGGCGCGCGAACTCGGCCCGTTGATACTCGACCAGGGCCGAGGTCCCGCCCTTCAGCGCGGCGGTATAGGCCAGCTCAGAAGACAGTCGTTTGTCGAGGTCGCGGATCTGGGCGGCAACTCGCTCGGCCTTTTGGGTCGCCAGGGCCTGCCGTTCAGATGCCTCGGCAGAGGCGATGGCCGCCTTGGCATGCTTCAAGGTCTCGCCGGTCAGCTGGTCGAGCGTGTCGATCCCCAGCTGCTGCAAAACGCGCAGCCCGGCCTCTTGCACCTGCAGGGCCTCCATCGCCGCCTCACCCTGAACCGCGGCCGCGGAACGGCGCTGCAGGGCGGCGGTGTCCAGGTCTGCCGACTTGGCCAGGCCGGCTGATTTCTCGATGCGCTCGTTGGCGATCTTAAGGCGTTCGGTCTCTTCGACACGCTCACGGATCGAGGCGACCAGGGCGGTTTCGGCAGCGGTGAGCTTAGGCCGGTCGGCCAGCGCCAGGCGCTCGACGGCTTGGCGGCCGGCCTCCTGGACCTTCCAGTTGTCCAGGGCCGCGCCGCCGGCGATCAGGGCGGCGGTGTAGGCGTTCTGGGCGGCCACAGCGGCGGCCAGATCAGAGTCCTTGATCTGCGCGCGTAGTTCCTGACGATCGGGTTTGCTGGAGGGGGAGCTGGTGGCTGAGGACTTTGGTTTGTCTTCCTTTGCGGGTGCCGCGAAAATGATGGCATTCTGTGCCGCCATCGACCGTGCGATGTCAGTATCAAGCTGGTCAACCCGCGCCGTCGCCATCATCTGGCGCTTAATCGGGTCGCCGTTGGTCTTCACGCCGACGACCACATCGGCGACTCGGGTGCCACTCTTAATGAGGCCGTCGCGCTCGGCGCGCAGCTTGGTCTCATTCTCCGCCAGGGCCGCGACGGCAGCCTGCCGGCGGGCGTCGGCTAGCTTGAGCGTCTGGACGGTCAGGTCTCGGGTCGAGCCTGTCAAGCCATCAGTCGGACTGATCGCATTTCGAGTATCGCTGGCGAAAGCTCGAGTGTTTACGCCGGCCTCGGCCAAGATCGCGGCGGCCTCGGACATCGCCGCCGCGTAGCTCTGCTGCGTCTCCAACGCCTCTTGCGCACGCCTCTCGCCCTCGGCGACCTCGTGCGCGACGAAGGCGACTGCGGCGCCTGCCGCCATGAACGCGATGCCCCATGGCCCGCCCAGCAGACCCATTAAGCCCGACGCCGCACCAGACAGCCCCCGCATCGCCGCGCCGGTGACGCTCGACGCCCGGCTCAGGCCCACTTGGGCAACTTCCGCCCGGGCGGATGCGGCAACAGTCGCGTTCTGGGCGATCGTCAGCTCGGCCTGGGCTGCCGCATAGGCGGCCTGGGCGCGGGCACTGGTTTGCGATGAGGCCGAGGCCTGCAGCTGCGCGCCATGCTGGCGCAGAGTTGCCGCAGCCAAAGTCTCACGGGCCAAAGCCGATTCACGAGCCGCGACAGCGCTCTGCAGCTCGGCGCGGGCGGCGGCCTCGATGGCACCGCGCAGAGAGGTGACGGCCCGGGCCTCAACGATGGCACCCTCGGTAGCCGAGGCCGCAGCCGTCGTTGCAGTCTGCGCCTTCAGCAGATACGCGGCGGCAGCCGCGCGAGCCTCAATGGTGGTGGTGGCGATCCAGCGCGCCAGACCAACGCCGACCACAGTCTGGGCGGCCAGGGCAATGCCATTGATGTTCTGAGCCAGGAAGGCGGCGATCGACGCGGCGTCCGAAAGACCCTCACCAAGTAGCCGACCAAGCGCGCGGGCCGCTTCCTTGGATTCCGGCGAGGCCAGCTCGGCGTTCAGTTCAGCGAGGCCCTCGCGCATCCCGCCAAGGAACTCACCTCCTGCCGCGACTTCCAGGTCGAAGATGGAATTCTTGAACTTCGCGAGCTCGACGCGGGCCTGGCCAAGCGGCGTGATCAAAGCCTGCTCAACGCCCGGACCAAACTCCTTGCGCAACTGGTCCGCGAACTTGGGCAAGAAGTCGTCGGCCAGCAGCTTGCCGCTTGCGACCAGCTTATTCATTTCCTGGCTGGTCAGGCCCATCGCGCGCTGGGCGACTTGAAAGGCGCCCGGCAAGGCTTCGGCCAATTGCTCGCGGAGCTCATCCTGCGAGATCACTTGTTTGCTGGCCATCTGGCTGATCGCAGCCATGGCCAGCTTTTGCCGCTCCTGCGTCAAGTTCAGGACGGTCCCAGCCTCGTTGACACCCAGCCAGATCTTGCGGGTGTTCTCTCCTGCCAGGGCGGTGCCGTTGGTCGCAGCGGCCAGCGACATGTAATCGGCGGTCGCGGTCTTGATGACCAGGCCCATGCGCTCGGCTTCCGAGCGGACAAAGGCCTGCGCTTCTGCGGCACCCTTGGCTCCGCCGGTCACCGCCGACAGTCCCGTCTCAAACCCCTGCATTGCGAACGCAGCGTCAGTGATCTTGCTCGCCAGCTCGCGGCCGCCGATCGTCGCCAGGGCAGTGCCCAGACCGATGCCGGCGGCCCGCGCGCTGCTGGCCGATCGCTCGAATCCACGTGCGCCGGCCTCGGCCTGCTCGAGTCCTCGCCGGGCCCCCGCGCCATGGGTGGTGATCTGCTGCAGCTCACGATCGAGCTTGCCACCGGCCGCCGTAGCCTGATCCAGCCCCGCGCCGGCCTTGGCGCCGGACTGGCCCAGTTGCTGGACGTCCTTGGCCACGCCGCCAATGACGCTGGCACTGTTGCCGGCGGTGGCCTCAAGGCGCAGGCGGGCGATCAGATCGCTCATGTGCGAACCTCCGACCAGGCGTGCATCGCCTCAGCTTCCATGATGCGGATCCGCCGGAAGTCGTCGGTCCCGATTTCGCCCAGGCCTTCAAGTCGGGCCGTTAGGTCCAGCACCTCGTACTTCAAGCCCATGGCGCGTATCTGCGCCGTCGACCAGGTCGAGAGCGCAACCCAGTGCCACTGGCTTTGCATGGCCAGAAAGAGCCGTACGGCGAAGACATTGTCAGGGTGGACGTCGAAGGCGCTGGGCGCGATCGGCGCGGTCTGCATATCGGCCCGCGCCTTGTCGATCTGCTCCTGGCTGTAGCCGAATGCAGCCAGATCCTCCAGCATCGCCTCGACGTCACTGTCCAGAAGCTCAGCGTTCTGGCGGCGCCCCACGGCGATCAGGCGCGCCGCCTCGATCAGTTTTTTGCCGGGATGCCCTGCATGAACTGGATGTAAGCCGTGATCAGCGCCTGGCGCACATAGGCTCGATCGAGAAACTTCTTGCGCAGAGCCTCGGTGAACTCGGCAGGCTCCACATCGGACAGGCCGATCCAGAACTTGCCCGGCCAGGCATTCGGGTCGTTGGCTTTCTGGGCCTCTTCGGTCTCTTCCGGCGTCAAGGCCAGGAAGACTGCATCGAAGGTCTGCACCTCGATGCCGCCGCCGTCCTGCGGCACGTTGACGTTCACCGGCCACACGGCTTTGAAGCCCGTTTCCAGGCTCTTGAAATCGAATTTGACGCTCATTTTTCATGATCCCTATGGGGCTTGAACGGGGCTCAAAAATCGGGCGCGGAGAGGTCTCCGCGCCCGGCTTGATCGGTGGGCGCGAAGGCCGGTTAGGTCAGGACGATCGACACGTCGTCGTCGACGTTCAGCGCCGAGGCGTTGAACGTCAGATCGGCTTCCTGGACATCCAGGCCCTTGTCGTCGCTGTAGGTCGGCTGGCCGTTCTGGAACCGGGCATTGACCGTCAGGATCAGGCCGGCCGTGGCTCCGTGAACCAGCGCCAGGGTCGAGACAGTGTTGTTCTCGGCCAGGGTTTCGAGGTTCAGGACGCTGGGTAGAAGCACCCCCATCTTGGTCTTGCCGGTCAGGGTGCGCGGGCCGACCAGGTCAATAGTGCGCTGGTTGGGCCGGTCGCTGAACACGACATTGTCGGAGTGGTCGATTGATAGGCTTCGGAAAGGTGCGCTGGCACCGGCGAAGGTGAAGGTCGTGTTCGCCTGGGTTATGGGCCGGATGTCATTCCAGCCGGTCCAGGTCGCGTCGGCATGCGCAGGTCTGGCACCGTCGGCTACGGCGGTCTTGAGGCCCTTGAGCTTGACGATCGCGACGGGACGTTGGTTCTCGTCGAACTTGAAGCTCACCATGCCGCGAGCGCCCAGAAGCTTGTGCAGCCGGCGATCCTCGCGCCAGTAGACGGTAAGCGAATCCGACGCTGCCGGGTCGGCGGCCAGGGCATAGGTCACCGAGGTGGTGGCCACGAGGGTTTCGGTCCAGCCGCAGGCCTTCATCAGGAAGCCCCACTTGGGGGCAGTGCCCCTGGTGCCTGAAGCGGCTAGCGGAATCTGCACCGACAACTCGCCATAGACCCCGGTCATGAAGCCCGGGACGGGACCCACGCCCGGGCGCTCGACGACGGCGGCCGCTCGCGAGCCCTGGGGCGTGAAGGTGACGCTTTCGCCCCAGACGGTGTCGACGGCGGCGGCCGTAGAATCGACGCCGTAAGTGACTTCTTTCTTGATCAGCAGCAGCTGCGCGCTGGACATGTCGGGCTATTCCTTGGTTTCGCCAGCCGAGGGCGTCGGCTTGGAGGATTGACGGGCCAGGCGGCGGGCTTCGGCCTCAGCCTCGGCGGCCGCCCTGGCAGTGGCAGCCTGGGCAGCGGCGGCGGCCTCGATGACGGCCACGGCTTGGGGCGGCGGCGGGAAGCCGGAGGCCTCACTGGCGTCGATGATGGCCTGTGCGTCTTCGACGGCCATGTCCGCAACAGCGGCGGGGGCCGGCAGGGTCGGCTCGTCCAGACGGACATAGCCGGTCTCAGTTTTCTCATAGGTGCCGGGTACGGCCCGGTTATCGACATCGGTCACGATTGCGCCTCGTAGGTTTCTTGAACTGCGACCCGGAAGCGCAGGAGGTGCAGCCAGCGGCCGCCGTCCTTGTCGATCCGGTATTCAACGGTGCGGCCGCCCGCATATTCGACGGGGCTGGCCGCTCCGGCCGGGACCCAGCCGCGCAAGGCGGCCTTGATCTGGTCGCGGGCGGGTTCGAACTGGGCAAAGCCGCCGGGGAAGACCAGGGCCATGGTCACGCCAAAGGTCCACACCTCCATCTGGCTGACCTTGAAGGCCGCTTCGCGCACGGGCACGGCTTCGTCCGACATCGGCGAGACCAGGGCCGTGACGTCGGCGCTCAGCGCCAGCATCTCGATGGCCTGGTCAGGATCGATCCCGGTCAGGGCCTGCAGGATGGCGGGGCAGCGAGCCGGATCGGCCAGGCGCGCGGCGGCGGCGTCATAGAGACCGATCATCAGTGGCCTCCCGCCGCGCGGGCCAGGTGGTCGCCGATGATGTCGAGGATGACCGCACCGTCGCCGGCCGACACGCCCAGGAACGGACGGGCCGGAAGGCGCATGCGGCGGCTGTGGGGCATGACGTTGGTGACGCCGGAGATCCGACGACCAAACACCATGGTGAAGCGGCGCTCGTGCGAGGAGACAACCACCTCTTCGTCGATGCCGCCCTGGTGGACGCCGGCATAGGCCAGGGCCGAGCCGACCTCGACCGCATCGCCGTCCAGGACGTAGTGGATCGAGTCGCGCAGGCGAGTGGTATCAACCAGTGTTTGCGAGCCACGGGCGGTCGCCGCCGCCGAGGGTGCCCACGGCATGCCATCCGGCGCGACGTTGGTAACGAAGCGCATCACGGTCGAACTTTCCAGCTCGGAGCCGATGTCTTCCAGAACGGGCCGGAGATCCGAGGCCACAGCGCGCAGGCCGCGCAGGCCGGCCAGGATGTCGGCGTCGTCGACATGGAGAGTGAAGCCAACGCTCATCAGCAGCCCCCCAGGAAGGCGGCCAGGCCGTCGCCGTCGAACACGCGCTCTGGCGCATCGATCAGCACGCCGCCGCCGTCACTGGAGACGGTCGGCGCGGCCGGGCTGGCGGGATCGACGCCGAGCGTGGCCGAGCCCTTGGAGACGTCTCTGGCCCAGGCGCGCACGCGGTCGGCAGCCTTGACCACGAAGTCGCGGCCGTTCCGGTCCAGATCCTCGCGGGCCAGGATCATCGTGTTGGCGACGACCAGGTCGGGAACGGGCGACAGTGGCGTGGGCCACCGCGTTGCGAAATAGCTGTCCAGGGTGGCCGACTGGCGGTCGAGCGCGCCCTGGATCTTCGCCGCGTCATAGCCGGTTGCGGGTGCCGCCGGAGTGGCAAGCGCTCGCGCTTCGGCCTCCCCTACGAGCGCAACAAACTGGATGACGGTGGCGTAGGCCATTAGCGGGTGATGCTCCTCACGGCCCAGAAGGCGGCCTGTTCGATGTTGGTCTTGGCCAGCGCTCGCTCGCGCGGGCCGGCGGCCTGGTGAAGGAGCGCCAGGTCTTCAAGCAAGCCGAGGAACTGCGACTCGGCCTGCTTGACCCTGGCGATCTGATTGACCTCGGCCGCCGTCAGTTCACGGTGGTGGGCTGCGGCGGCCATGGTCAGGACGCGGCCTTATCGGCCTTGGACGACTTGGTCTTCTTGGCGAGGCCTGCGCGGATGGCGTCGACCTCGTCTTCGAAGTCCCTGATGCGGTCGGCTTGATCCTGGGGGCCGAAGACAAAGCCCTTGAGGACCTCGGCGAGCGCCAACTTGTCGCTGTCGGTGCCGGCTGCGGCCGCGTCCAGGAAGGCCGCTCTGGCGGCGACCACAGCCTGGTTTGCAGCCGCGATCTGAGCAGTTGCGGCGACGACGGCGGGCGAGATCGAGGTGACCCCGTCAATGACCGGCTCGGCGGTGCCGGCGACCAGGCGCGCCGTGGCGATGTCCAGCGGGATCTGGTTCTCGCCGAGGGCCTCGCCCTCGGCCAGTTCCACGCCCTCGACGACCTGACCTTCCGGGATGATCCGGCCGGGCATCGAAAGGGCGATCTGAGTGATCAGGATGCGCATGGCGGTTTAGGGCGCCACGTCTTGGAAGAAGAACGCCGCGTCAGACGCGGTGATCAGCTCCTTGACGGTCTCACCGACCCGGACGCGAACGCCGCCGCGCAGGCCGATGTTGGCGTCTGGCCGCTGGCCAGCGATCATCTGGCCGTAGGGCACGGTCATGCCGAAGGTCACGCCGCGCTCACGGTCAGCGAGCTTGTCGCGATAGATGAAGGCTGCGTGTTTGCCCCAGGCGCGGGCCAAGGTCGCGGCCTGACCCTTCTTGGCTGTGTTGACGAAGGCCCCGCCGATCAGCAGGTCATCGAGCTCGAACAGCTCCATGAACTCCTGGCGGCTGACCAGACCAACATCACCGGTGGTCTTGTTGATGGCCTTGACCAGAGCCGGGTTGCGGCGGGTCGCAGCCCAGGCCATTGCGCCGAAAACCGCCACATTGGGGCGCATCAGCACGCCTTCAATGTTGGTCGAGATGGCGTTGACCGGGTCGGAGGCGGCATTCGACCATTGGGTCGCACCGGCCAGCTGGACCTTGTTGGCGGCGGCATAGGTGGCCGGATTGAACACCAGGTTGGCGGTGCGCACTTCGCGATCCAGGGCGATCAGATCGGTCAAGTACTCGGTGGCCCGATCTTGGGGAGAAGCCAGGGCGGCGTTGTCTCCGGCAGCGGCCTGGTCGATGTCGTCCTGGGGGATCTCGTCTTCCAGGCCATAGTCCAGGGCCTCGGACGTTGTCGTAGTGCCGGAGAACTCAACCACATTGGGCGCGCCCCGACGGCCGACCTTGGTGTCGGGGATGGTCAGGATCTCGCCCTGCGGCAGCAGGGTGTAGCGGAACTCCTTGGTGCGGACCGGCGCCACGCGCGGCAGCACCTCGTCGGCGATCAGCTTTCGGTTCCGGTAAGCGATGGCGATCGCCGTCAGTTGAGGATCGACGGTAAAGGGGGCGGCATTGGGCATTGAGGCGTGACCTTGTGGGCTGAGAGCGGGGGGCGATCCGGGGCCTTAGCCCTGGAGCGAACCTTGCGAGAGGAAGACATCGGCCACGTCGCCGACGACGTAGGACGCCATGGCAATACCGATGATGCGGTTGTTGACGCCTGCAGCCGGAGCGGCGGCGACGGCGCGGCCCGTAGCGTCCGAAGTGACCGGCGCGCCGCGCGCGATCGTGCCGCCAGCTTCGACCTCGGCCACCCCGTTCAAGCGAACCTCGACCCGTGAGCCTGATGTGACATCGGCGGACATGTCGGACACGCCCAACAGGCTGTCGTTAGCAGCGGCAGCGGTCAGAACCTGACCGTCGACCGCATCGAACTTGACGATGCGGCGCTTGGTGATCGCGGCGGCGGCGATAAAGGTCTTGGTGAGACCAGGTTGCATGGAAGTGGCCTTTTTGGGTTGGGGTCAGGAGGCGCGGGCGCGGGCGGCCGCGTCTGCGTAGGAAAGGGATTGGCCTCGCGAGTTGGCCTCATCGACGAGCTCCCGCGTGCGGTTGGCGATCTCGCTGGCGGTGCGGCCCTCGGCGAACCGGGCACCCTCGGCAGGGGCGGCCTCGGCAAAGCAGATCGCCACGCCAAGGTCCGAAAGCAGCGCGCGCAGCTGGGCGCGGGCTGGGGCCTCGCCCTCGGCGAACGAGATGGTGGCATCGCCGTCCAGGACGCCCAGGATAGACTTGACCTGATCGGCGCGAGCCGGAGGCAGCTTGCCGGCCTTGACCAGGCCGTCGACGAACGCGCCGTCATCGGCCCGGGCGGCAATGCGGGCTGTCTCGGCGAAGGCAAGTTCGCCTGCGGCTGCGGTGTCCCGGAGTGCCAACTCGCGAACGGTCAGCGCCGCCTCGCGGGTATCCAGCTCAGCTATCCGGGCGGCGACGGGATCCGGCTCCGCAAAGGCAGGCGACATGCCCTCGCCATTCTCGGCGCGGATCTCGGCACGGACATCAGCCTCGATGGCGGCGGCCGCACGGTCCTGCCAGGCCGAAAGGGCCTGATCGGCTTCTTCCTTGCCAAACTTGCCCAGGATCCACTCGCGCAGGCTGCGGAAACCCTCCGACACATTGCCCGCGAGCCAGGCCAGGGACAGGTCGGTCTCGGCGAACGACAGCGGCTCAGCTGTGTCGTTTTCCCCAAAGGCCGGGCCGAGCCCTTTGATCGAGGGCGGCTCAGCGCCAAGCCAGCCGACGCTGCGCAGGTGGTACTGGCCCGGCGTCGGATTGGCCGGATCATTGATGTCGTAGAGGTCGGCGCTGCGGAAGCGGTAGCGGCCATCAGTGACGGCCTCGGCGAAGGCGGCGGGCACATCGCTGTGCTCGGCGAACAGCACGCCGTTCTCGACGGCCAGCTTGGTCACCCAACCCCAGGCCGGGGCGGCGTCGGTCTTGGGGTGGCCCAGGACGTAAGGCGCCTGGTGCAGCGCCGGATCATAGCCGGCGGCGATGGCCGCAACGTCGGCCTCGGAGAAGCTGTAGGTCTTGCCATTTTGGGCGCGATGACGGCCGGCCCGGAAGATGGCGATACGGTTTTCCATGATCTCGATCGGGCTCTAGGAACGGGGTGGACAGGTCGTCCGTTGAGCCCCCACTATCGAGTCAGTCGCCGAGGCGTTCGCCCCCGACAGTTGTCGGGGCCAAGCCCGACCCTTCCCTTCCTGCAGATCAGAAGTTCGGCAAGCCGGGCGACGGGCGCTTGGAACGCCACAGAACGCCGTGGAAGGCCCAAAGGCCCCAAGTCCGACCATCCGGCGCGGCGGGCTGGACAGGCCCGTCCTAGCCGCCTATTTTCAGCGCGCGGTCCAATTCCGGCGGATGCGGAGTACAAACAGATCGACACGACCCCCGGAGGCGCCCCTCGCGGGGGTCATTCTTTTCTCCGGTATACCAAAGCGCCCACCCGGAATGCTCCATCGGTCTGGTTGCGCTGGTCGGACGGTTTCTTTCGCTTTCCTGGCGGATAGGCCGTTGTGCCCCACCAAAGCCCTTCCCGACTGTGGAAGCTAGCGACGAAAGCCTCGCGGCGATCTCCGGCGTTGATCCAGGCCACATAGTTCCTGACCAGCATTGATGAGCTATCGCCGCGTGACTGTAGCGAGTGCCAGATCTCATCAGGATCCTTGATGGCCTGCGCCAGGATCTCGGCATAGGCCGCGCGGCCGACTAGGTGGTCCTTGGCTCCGGTGCTGATGCCGTCAGCGGTGTGCCGTTCAAATATGCGTCGCCCGATCACCAGCGGGACCTGGGCGCGATCGACGAACACTTCACCTTCGCCCGTTCCAAGCACCTTCGAAAAGGCCTCGAACACGGTTTGAGCGTCCCCGCCGCCCAGGTCTTCGCGCAGGCGAACACCACTGGGCAGAGCGCGCGGTCTGGGCGCGGCCGGCAGAGAACGCGGAAGGCGCTCGCCCTGGACGGCGGGGCGTTGGCGCTCGGGTACGGGCGGCGGCACGAAATTGGCCATGCGGGCCTGGCCGACATTGTAGTCAAAACCGGGGTCGATACCGACCGGCACCTGACGGACTTCGCCGGTGCGCTTATTGCGATAGGTCGTGGTTTCGCCCACTCCGAGGCGCTCCAGCTCGGCCTGCGAGGTCACCGCTGCCCCGGA